>CAZXAX010000039.1:0-15949 GCA_964638795.1 uncultured Bifidobacterium sp.
GTTGCCCAAGCCCAGCATCATGAAGTTCAAATGATCCATTTACCCCGACCCCTATATATGGACTCGAAGATGCTTCGCCACTGGCGCTGCTCCCCCGTTTTGAAAAATAGTAACCCAATAAAAGGTCGTCGGTCACTAAGCCCGGGAAGGATTGGATTAACTACAGGCTCAAGAATCCAGAATCTCGGAGGTGGGCAATCACAATGTCCGCAGCTTCTTCGGCGCTGGTTACCGTTGAGTCAATTCGGATTTCCGGCTTCTCAGGTCGCTCATATGGCGAATCAATTCCTGTGAAATTCTTGAGTTCACCTTGGCGAGCCTTTTTATACAGGCCCTTCGGATCACGTTGCTCGGCCACTTCTATCGGTGTGTCAACGAAGACCTCAATGAATTCTCCTTCGGCGAGGCGCTCACGTGCCAGACGACGCTCGGCACGGAACGGCGAGATGAATGAAACCAGCACAATCAATCCGGCATCAACCATCAATCCAGACACTTCGGCAACACGTCGAATGTTTTCGACACGATCTTCTTCTGTGAAACCAAGGTCGCGGTTCAAACCGTGGCGCACATTATCGCCATCAAGCATGTAGGTATGACGACCCATTTGGTGCAGTTTTCGCTCAACGATGTTGGCAATTGTTGATTTTCCGGAGCCAGATAGGCCTGTGAACCAAACAACTCCTGGCTTTTGGCCCTTCATTGATGCGTGCGCCTCTTTATTGACCTCAATCGCTTGCCAATGGACATTGTCAGCGCGACGCAAAGCAAAGTCAATCATTCCAGCACCAACAGTTGTGTTGGTCATGCGGTCAATGATCACGAAGCCACCCATGTCGCGGTTGTCTCTGTACGCGTCAAAGGCGACGGGTCGGTCAAAACTGATGTTGCACACGCCTATCTCGTTCAGAGCAAGAGTCTTGGTTGCGGTGTGCTCAAGCGTGTTCACATTCACCTTGTACTTGGGATGCGTAACGGTGATCCCGACAGTACGTGTGCCGATTTTGGCAAGGTACGGGCGCCCGGGGAGCATCTCATGCTCCGCCATCCAAACTATGTGCGCCTCAAACTGGTCAGCAACGGCGGGTGGATTATTGGAAATCGAAATTACATCACCACGACTGATGTCAATTTCATCCGTGAGTGTGAGAGTTACCGATTGTCCCGCGAATGCTTCGTCCAGATCTCCACTAAACGTGACAATGCGCTCCACATCACTTTCCTGCCCAGAGGGAAGCACACGTATCCGGTCGCCGGGGCGAATGATCCCACTCAGGATCTGCCCAGAAAAACCTCTGAAATCAAGATCGGGTCGATTCACCCACTGCACAGGCATACGGAATGGCGAATGTTGCAAAGCGTCTTCGATCTCAACGGTTTCAAGATGAGCAACGAGGGTTGGCCCGTGATACCAAGGTGTGTGAGGCGAGGGCTCAACGATGTTGTCGCCCTTAAGCGCCGACATCGGGATGCATTGAATATCGGTTAGGCCAATTTCAGCTGCAAATGCGCGGTATTCAGTCTCAATATCGTCGTAGACCTTTTTCGAGTAATCAACAAGGTCAAGTTTGTTGATCGCCAAGACGATTTTACGAATACCAAGTAGCGAAACCAGATAACTGTGGCGCCGAGTTTGAGTGAGCACACCTTTACGGGCATCGATCATCACTACTGCCAATTCAGCAGTCGATGCACCAGTCACCATGTTGCGTGTGTACTGCTCGTGGCCTGGCGTGTCGGCCACGATGAACTTTCTGCGCTCAGTTGAGAAAAATCGGTACGCCACATCGATTGTGATGCCTTGCTCGCGTTCAGCCGCAAGTCCGTCAACAAGGAGTGCGAAATCGAGATCTCCGCCTTGGGTGCCCACCTTTTTGGAATCGGCCTCGAGTGCGGCCATGTGATCTTCGAACACGAGTTTTGACTCATAGAGGAGCCGTCCGATGAGAGTGCTCTTGCCGTCATCCACGCTTCCGCAGGTGATGAACCGCAACATGGACTTTTTCTCGTGCGCATGAAGGTACGCCTCGATATCGGTAGCGATCAGGTCTTCCATTGCGTGAGCCATTAGAAGTACCCCTCCTGCTTCTTCTTCTCCATGGAACCCGCTGAGTCGTGGTCAATCACTCGACCTTGGCGCTCTGAAGTGGTGGTTAGCAGCATCTCTTGGATGATCTGCGGCAACGTGCTCGCTTCACTCTCCACCGCGCCGGTCAATGGGTAACAGCCAAGTGTGCGGAATCGAACGCTCTTCATCATTGGCTTCTCACCAGGATGCAGGCGCATCCGATCGTCATCAACCATGATCAGAGTGCCGTCGCGTTCCACGACTGGACGTTTCTCCGCAAAGTAAAGCGGCACGATCGGTATTTGTTCGAGATAGATGTACTGCCAGATGTCAAGCTCGGTCCAGTTTGATAGCGGGAATACTCGAATGCTTTCGCCCTTGGTGCGGCGCACGTTGTAGAGATGCCACAACTCGGGGCGCTGCTGTTTCGGATCCCAGCGATGCTGTTCAGAACGAATTGAGAACACTCGCTCTTTTGCACGTGATTTCTCCTCGTCACGGCGCGCACCACCAAATGCGGCGTCAAAACCCCACTTATCAAGTGCCTGCTTTAGGCCCTCGGTCTTCCACATATCAGTATGAGTTGAAGAACCATGATCGAATGGATTGATACCAAGGCGCACGCACTCGGGATTTTGGTACACCAATAATTCAGCATCAGCCTCTTTGACCATCCGCGCCCGGAATTCGTACATCGCCTGAAACTTCCAGGTCGTGTCAACGTGCAACAACGGGAACGGAAGTTTGGACGGAAAGAACGCCTTACGGGCAAGATGCAGCATCACCGCCGAGTCTTTGCCAACGGAGTAAAGCATCACCGGATTTTCACTCTCGGCGACAGCCTCGCGCATGATGTGAATGCTCTCGGCTTCGAGGCGCTGCAGATGGGTCAGATTCAAGATGGGGCTTCCTTATCGGGGCAAAGTCAATTCCTGACCAAGTCGCTCAGGTATCGTATCGCTTCCTTCAATGTTGTCCCATTCACCCCGCGATTACTGGTTTCTACTGAAATTGGTTCAAATCCAACGACGCCTGCGGAAGAACCAGACCTGGCCGATGGTCACGAGCAAGATGAGGCCCCAGGAAAACAGATAGCCGTAGTCCCAATCAGTTTCCGGCAATTGATCAAAGTTCTGGCCATATAGGCCGACGATGAACGTGGGCACCAGCATGATCGATGCAATAGCGCCAGTAAACCTGCTTGCGGCAACGGTCTCCTCGGCACGAAGTTGTTTCAGATAATCAATCAGATGTGTCAACCGATCATCAATGTCATTAACGACAGACGTGGCATGACGCGCATCAACAAACAGGTCGGAAATGAAAATCTCAAGATCGCGAGCAAATAGTTGGCGTTGGCTGCCCGATGCTTCCGTCTTTAGATCAATGATGTCAGTTGCAAGCTGATTCAACACGGTCTCAGTTTCAACAATTACACGGCGCATGAGCGGCAATTCACGCCGCAAACGTGCCACGGATTCTCGCTGCTCTTGAGCAGCGCGATGAAGCGCGCGTCGTTGACGATGCGACATGGTGTGCATGTCTGACAACACGTCACCATCAGCACTGCCATATTGTCCGATCGTTGCGGAAATTTCATATACGACATCTGCGAAGTTTTCGACGTCATTCAGCAACTGCTTTACCACTGTCTTTAGCGTGCGCACAATTGACTGACCGCCGGCGTCGTTATTCCCCGCAAAAATTTTCGCCGACGAAGACAGCTCAAATAATTCAGGCCATCCCGCAGTGCTGGTCTCGGTGCGACTGAACGCACCAAAAATCTCTTCGTGTGTAGCAATGAAGACCAATTCGTCAAACTGGGCAAAAGTATCTTTGGTATTTGAGGGAATGTAGAGGATTCCAAACAAGTAGCCATCGTGTTCTTCTATCCGCGGAAATGGATCGTCGGCGATGCCCGAACCATCGAGCAGGTGATGCTTTGCAATCCAGTGAAGACCTATCTTGTTGCGAATTTCAAATTCAGAGATTTCTGTTTCTATTTCCCCTATTGAAGATTGTTCGCGGTCAATCCAGGAGTATGAAGCATTGCTCATAATACGAATCTTAAATTCTCCACGATGCCTTGGCTGTCAACAGCCTTTAGGTCGTGCAAGGGATCCTGGCTGGAGACACGAATTAACCACAGTAAAACCTGCCTCCAAATCGGTACCAATGATTCCAGGTGAGTAGATCGTTGTTATACCCGCACTTCCATCGACGATTTCTATTTCGGTGACTGTGTACTCATCTTCAAAAAATGAGTTGAGCACCTTGAAATGCATTTTGTAGCGACCGGAGAAAACTGAACCATTTATTCGACAAGACCAGGAAACTGTGTCGGCAGGATCTTCATCACGACCATCGCATTCGTTCCATGCATAAAGCGTGAGCACTATGGGCGCATTGGTAACTCTACCTGTGAGAAGAATTTGGATCGTAGTGATTCCCGAACCAGCATCGACACCATCAATAAATAACATCTGATCCTGACCCACAAGCGAGACATCTAAATTCGCTTGCGAAAAACGAATATCACCCACAGATGATGGTCGATTGTCATCTATGCAGCTACGCCGTACTTCCGTTAATGCAACTTGGCAGTGATTAGGTCCCAAGGAATCATTGACCCGATCTCGGCCCGCCCAGCCATTGAACCAATCATGCTCAGCACCGCCGTCCATTTGGTCATCTCCTGGACCACCATCAATCCAGTCTTGGCCCGTTCCGCCGCTGAAGGTGTCACTCCCTTCACCGCCAAAGAGCTGATCACTATCGGCATTGCCATTGATGATGTCTGGTCCGTCGCCACCATCAATAGCGTCGTTGCCAGGTCCACCGTTGAGGCGGTCTGGATCTTCGTCACCAGACAAAGTGTCACGACCTCGATCGCCGAAAAGGGTGTCCGTTCCTAAACCACCGTAAATCAGGTCATGTCCGGGCCCACCCAGAATGAGATCATCACCGGCTCTGCCATCGATGTAATCATCTCCACCGAGTCCACAAATAACGTCGTTATTCGTTGTCCCACGCAGAGTGTCATTCGCCGGAGTTCCCACGATGGTGCATGCCGGCACCGCTGAAGTAACTCCATGCGGAACGAAACCCACAAGCGACACAATGCAAATTGCCGAGAATGTTTTGCTTATCAAAGGCGGGACCTACCTTGAACTAGTTGGAGTGAATTCACGCTTCATTGCCGGAATGATTCGCTCGACATACTCAGCAAGAATTTCCTGATCCCAAGGTGGGCGTATCGCTACATTCAACATCTGAGCGCCAGCTTCAAAAAACTTCGCGACTTGCTCGACGGCATCTTCGGGGCGACCGTGCAGTGTGCCCTCAATTACTCGCTGTGCCGCTGGACCCCATTGGTCTTCCATCTTTTTACGCACCACTTTTGGATCATCATCAGATAACTCCCACATCAAGTTGATACTGCGCTCAACTTCGTTTGGATTGCGGCCGGCCTTCTCACACCAATTGTCAAGGATCGAATTGAGCTCGGCGTATTCCGCTGGTGGCACGTACGCAGCGTTCCAACCGTCCGCATAAGCGCCCGCCATGCGCAGAGTTTTGTTACGGCCGGTACCGCCGACCCAGATTGGAAGTCTCCCTAATGGTGCTGGATTCATCGCTGCATCAACCAGTTCAACACCCTCTCCGGAATGAGTAACCCTCACACCATTGCGCCATTCTTTGATCACTTGCAGTTGGTGTTCAAGGGTCCGCATCCGCTCAGCGATCGGTGGAAAATAAACACCGAAGGCTTTCGCTTCCTGGTCATGCCATCCACTTCCCATACCCATCTCAAATCGACCGCCAGAAATATGGTCAACTGAAACTGCACCCTTGGTGAGAATTCCAACGTTTCTATATTGGGAGCAAAAGACAAGACAGCCCAGGCGCGCATTTTTCGTATCTGCTGCCAGAGCGCCAAGCATTGAAAAGGCTTCATGATGCTCAATGGTGCCGTTAGCTGGCGGGGTCTCATAAATGTGGTCCCAGAGTGAAATCCAGTCAATGCCTGCGGAGTCCAACCATGTCCATAACTTTCGGAGCTCGGCCACTGAGGTGTTTTGGGGCCCGAGATGAATACCAAATTGCATTTAGTGACTTTAGACCCGACATATTCCCGATACGGTGAGAAGCATTCAATTGCGCTTGGTGCCGATAGCCGCTGCCAACGATTTGCTGGAGGTAAGCAATGAATATTCTGCTGTGCGAAACCGCACAATCACCTTTACAAAATATGGCCGCGCTCTTGAATGACGCCCCAGATGTGAAGGTCGTAGCAGTAGCGCGAACTGGTCGCGAGGCACTTAAGGCTCTGAATAGCGAGCCTATTGACCTTTCAATTCACTCTGAAGACACGGTTGACCTTGCACGATTTATTCGCCACGAACTTCGCGATGAAGTGGCAGAATTAGTTTCTCGAGTGGTGGCTGCAGAGGCCCCCACCACCCCATTGATTGTCAAGGCACACCAACTTGGCTTTGATGGCATATTGACAGTTCCCCGATCCTCGGCAGAACTAACCGCAGAACTGAAAGCTGTACTTGCCCGACAAAATTTGTTGTCGGAGCACCCGATTATTAAGTCACTTGACCTGAGCCCTGGTGCCCTTGATCGACGCCTGCAATATGCAAATCCGGTTGAAATTGGAATTGCAGATCTGATGGGAATTGGTTTAACCGACCAAGACATTTCCGCTGCGATGCAATTGAGCTTGCAAAGTGTTCGCAATCACATTGAATCACTTCTGAGTGCCAATGACTTGTCTAACCGCACACAATTGGCCGTCCTGCGGGCGATTGATTGGTCGATTCCCGACTTCGCGTAGCGATGTCGAGCCGAATCGGTAACCAAAATGCCTGAACCTGAATTCCGTATCCTCTCCGAATTATTGAGTGTCGAAGATTTCGTCGACGACCCCGTCTTTACTGACGTAACCGATCATGGCGAGGTATATACGCGATATCGCATTACCCGATTTACTCACGAAGTATTTCACCACCCCGCACAATGGACTCATCTTGCGAATGTCACCCCAGAGCGTTCGCCCGGTATTGGAGTTGCAAAGCTACGAGTAATAGATCGGTCAATTGAAGAGTCCGAGGTGTCGCTGACACAACTCGACGACTGATCACTGTGGCTATTTATTCATTGAACACCGCTGGCGTGCCCATTGCGCCAACACTTACAGCTTCGCCCACCGCCGGTATTGCACCCGCACTGATTCTGACCGTGACACGCTCGCCGTTTTCAAATCGCACGCCTACCGCAGCATCATGACCGTAGTAAGTGGTTGTTTCCACGCGGCCACGCACGCCATCACTTGTCAACTGCAATTGCTCGGGGCGGAACATCACGGTCACATTGCCATTGTCTTGCGTGTACGGAAGTTGACCAAGCACATGAGAAATTTGACCGCCAGATGCAACTCCGCGAACAAAATTCGCCTCGCCCACAAAGCCAGCCACCTGCTTGTTCTTCGGATTTTCATAAATCTCACGTGGGCTACCAGCTTGAGCAATACTTCCATCGAGCATCACGATCACGTGATCAGCAATCGACATTGCTTCTGATTGATCGTGGGTGACCATCACCGTTGTAGTGCCTGTCTTCCGGAGAATTGCGTGCACTTCATCACGAACTTCAATTCGCATTGCTGCATCAAGTGCCGAGAATGGCTCATCCATCAGCACCATTCGCGGCTCGGGCGCCAACGCTCGCGCTAGCGCAACTCTTTGCATCTGGCCACCAGAAATCTCATCTGGTCGCCTGTTGCCCAAACCGTGGAGACCCACAAGACGCAACATTTCTTCAACTCGTTGCTTGGCCCCACGGCGCAATCCAAACGCAACGTTTTCAGCAACCGTGAGGTGCGGGAACAGCGCGCCATCTTGGGGCACATAACCGATGCCACGTTTTTCGGGATTCAGCCGTGATTCGGTATTCGACACGCAAACGCCATCCATCAAGATTTCGCCAGTGGACGGTGAATCAAAACCGGCAATTAAACGCAAAATCGTGGTTTTGCCCTGGCCCGAAGGCCCAACAATCGCCGCAATTTCTCCATGACCAATCGTGAATGAAATCTGGTCAAAGATCTGAGTTGCGCCGAATGTCTTGCTCACATTGCAAAGTTCAAGTGCGCCACTCACTGTCCACTCCTTGAGGCAATCGCCGTCGGGACAGCAACAAACAAAAGCATCGCTAATGCGTAAGGCCCAGCTGACGCGTAATCAGACACCGAAGTGTGGGTCCAAAGTCGGGTCGCAATTGTGTCCACGCCGGTGGGATGCAAAAGCATGGTCACTGGGAGCTCTTTCATTGCAGCCAAGGTTATTAGTGCGACCGCGGCGCCAACGCTTGGAAGCACAAGTGGAACCGAAATGCGACGCAACACCGAGATCGGGCTTGCACCGAGAGAACGCGCAACGTCGTCCAAGGATGTCGGGATCTGGTCTAGGGCGGCACGCAAAGATGCAACTGCCAATGGCAGGAACAACACCACGTAGGCAAGGATCAACAACGGAGCTTCCAGATAAATCGGTCGTAGTGCCTTTACGCCCACGAACACCATTGAGATACCAATGACAATTCCAGGAAGTGCGTGCGTCACAAAAGTTGCACCCTCAAGCACTTTCGCCCCACGACTCTTGTAACGCGATGCCAATACCACAACCGGGAGTGCAAGTAACACCGTAATCAAAGCAGCAAAAAGCGAATACCGAACGGAAGCCCAAACAGATTCAAGCATCGGAGCAATCGAGTCACGCTCGAAGTTGCCCCACACCCATGTTGCAACTCGCCATACGGGAAACGCCAGTGCGATTGCCACAATGACCCCAAGGACCGTTTGCGTCACAGCCTGATTCACTTTTACTCCGTGAGCGTGCCCCACAGACCGTGCAGATACGGTGCGGACTTGCGCACCACGAGACGCGGACTCCAAAATCACGAGCACCAGCGCCACCACAATCAACACACTTGCGAGCACAGCAGCACGTGACGGATTAAATCCAGCTCGATACGCACCAAAGATCACCCAGGTGAAGGCATCAAATCGCATCGCCGCAACGGCACCAAAATCGCTCAGCGCATACAGCGCGACCAACAACATCCCAGAAAGAATCGGTCCCCGGACTTGCCGAGCCGCAACGACCATTTGCCGAATCGAGCCCCCACGGCCATGAATCTCAGCCAACTCTTCAATTGCTGGGTCAAGGCGGGTCATCGCTGCAGCAACTGGAAGATACACATACGGATATGAGACCGTGATGAGAACCAACGTCGCGCCCCAAAAGCCTGCGATACCGGGACGCCAACTAACCCAAGCAAAAGCTGCCAAATAACTCGGTACGGAAAGCGGAAGTGCCAACACAACCCGCCAAATTGAACGACCCCAGAGATTCGTGCGTGTGACAAGCCATGCAGCGGGCACTGCGATCAGAACACAGCCAATAGTTACTGCCACAGTCAGGCTCACACTATTCACGAGAAGTTCAAGTGTTCGGCTGCGAAACACCTCCCCCCACACGTAGTCAAAACCGCGCTCAAACATCACCTGAGCAAGAAATGCCAACGGCGCAAGTGCAATAAGGCCCGCCAGTACAGCAGGAATCACGATCGAAAGCGGTGCTCGCCTTCTCGCACCGTGCGCTTCGAGCTTTGTCAACATTGGTTAGTCGGTCAACAATCCAACATCTGCGAGCAACTCCTGAGTTGCATCAAGTGATTCAAGATCAGACAAATCAAGCGCTGGTGGATTCAACTCGTCAAATGCCGGCAAGCCTTCATACTGAGCGATGCCCTCAACGAGTGGATATTCATATGAGCGTTCCACAAAATAGTTTTGGCCGGCGTCAGATAATGCGAAAGCCACTAAACACTGACCAAGTGCCGCTGAGTCCGAGCCAGCGAGTACACCCATGCCTGCAACGTTTACGAGACCACCAACATCACCATTATCCATGAACTGATTTTTCGCAACGACTGCAGCTTCTCCTTCGGCAGCAATCAATTCATACAGGTAGTAGTGATTCACAAGGCCAATTGAGACCTGCCCGGCATTCACCGCATCGCGAACGGCTGAGTTTTTCTCATACGCCACAGGTTCATTGGCGGCAAAGCCTTCAAGCCATTTGCGAGCCGCATCGTCGCCTCGAATCACCCTGAGAGCAGTAACAAACGATTGCCATGATGCATTAGTTGGGGCAAAGCCAATCTTGCCCTTCCACTGCGGATCGAGAAGTGAATCAATGTTGGTCGGCGGCGCACTTACGATTTTGGGGTTGTAGACCACAACGCGCACTCGACCACTCGTACCCACCCACTTTGATTCTGATGAGCGGAATTGCTCCCCTACGCGATCCAGAATTGAGGCTGGCAGCTCAGCGAGGAGATCCGCATTTGCCAAAGCACCGAGTGCGCCCGCATCCTGAGAAAAGAAAACATCGGCCGGCGTGGCGGAACCTTCAGTGAGAATTTGTCCAGCGAGTTCTGCGCTATCGCCGTAGCGGACATCAATGTCGATGTTGGATGCTGCTTCAAACTCAGTGAAGAAATCTGCAACGAGAGTCTCGGAGCGACCCGAATACACAGTGATCGAACCCGTGGCGGCTGCGCTCTCGCAAAACTCGGCCAGTTCAACCGTGGTCGTCGATGCATTCTTCGAATCTTCACTACCGCAACCAACAAGCCCGAGGCCCGCGAATGCCGCAACTACAACTAATGCTGTTTTCTTCATTGGCTTTACCTTTCGTTAGGTGACCCTAACAACTATTAGGCAACCCTAACAACCACGTCTAAATGGATCAACTCTCCTCAAAAACCACATCTAGACCGCCAATGCGACAAAGCCCCTTAGCCCACGCGGAGGAGAAACTATTGACTCTTTCCCAGATTTGAGCGACATCTGAGGCGACCAGCGAAAGCCCCGTGAGGCCCCTATCTTCGCGTCCCGCCACAAATCGAATCGTGCTTCCAGTCAACTGCAGACGTTGACCAGTTGGCGCCTCAGCGAGTTCCCCACCTGCAAGCTGCAACCAAGTTTGTGCCACTAGTTGTGGTGTTTTGCACTCGATAACAACTTCAGTGATTCCACTTACGACATCAGTTCGACGCGCACGCTTCCATTGGTCGCCTCCGTACATCCATGCCCCATCGGCGGCGCCCGCGTCATCGCCTGCTATTTCGTACACCGCAAGCAATGTGCCACCAACGTCATTGGGGTGAAACTGCAGGTATTTGCCTTTTGCGTTTTCTAGCGAATCCACGATCCGGATTCCGAGCGTCGACGCCGTTGCCTTAACAGCATCAAGATCGAGAGTCTCCAACATCACGATGAAGCCGGTGTCGCCACCTCGCTTTTCAATGAGGCGATCTGCCGAAGTGCCAGTTACGGCACTGTGTACAACTTCGAAGAATTGATTACCGATCGGGAAAAATGCAGTTCCTAATCCGTATTGATCAATGCCAGGAAAACGTTCTGCCAACTCCAGACCCAAGACTTCGGTGAGGATGTCCTCAACAGGTTTTGGATCACGAGTAACCACACCCACTTGTCGCAATCGAAGCGGCGAGCCTGGCGAAAGTGCAAACGAATCTTGTATCAAGAAGCTTCGCTAAGTGGTTCAACTCTTAAGAACTCAAATGTGATCCCACCGACAATCACAAAGAACGCACGAATAATCCCGCCGTTAAAGGGCGTTGCAACGATCGGCGTGGTTGGGAAATCGTTGGCCAGACACTTTGCGTGGGTGCCTTCGACATCACGGGTACCAATGGCTATCGCCCAGATATCTGGCTGATCGCTCGGGAATACCTGGATTTGCCGACTCTCCACTGAGCCGGCAATGAATCCGGGCTCACCAGTCATGCGGCGGGTTGAGCCGATGTCTTCCCAGCTCAGATCTTTTTTTGGTGGCACCACAGCCGGCCGCGGTTCACCATCGGTGGGATCAGCGCCGTAAGACGGAATATCGAAACCTTCAGGAAGGTCGGCGATTTCGCGAAGAAAAAACCGCATCCTTTCAGGATCATTAGATACGACCTTGATGTGTTGAATTCGATTCATTGCAACCCCCGCCTCAATCTAATGTGCGGGACGTTGAGCTACTGCTGGCCGTTTACGAATGAGGCTGTGATACCGAGTTCTGCGAGTTGATCAGTCCATAGCCACGAGTAGTTTCCAGCAGCGTCAGAGATCCATGCACCTTGTAGTTCATACGTGCCCTCTGCCGCATGTGCAGGCAACTCAACATTCATCGCGTAGACGCCATCAAGGTTGGTACCAGACTCCAAACACCCGAAGTAGATCCAATTGCGATTTTCCTCAGTGCACGCTTCGCTTCCGCTTGACCAGCCGTAGGCCCAGGTTCCGGTTTCGGGATTGACGAAATACAGCGACATCCATGAAACACCGCTACCGATATCTGTTACCTCAGCGCGTGCCGTTACCCGCTGGGACTCGTATCCAGTATCAACTTGTGTGGGGTCCACAGTGATAGAGACCAGCTCAGGTGCAAAGGCATCACCTTCGTCTTCTTGGACAAAGGAGGCGCCCAAACCCGCACCGTCGAGCTCGGAGCGCGAGTAGTACCTGTAGTTATTCGCAAGATCAGCCAAATAGACACCCTGAAGCAGATAGGTGCCAGCACGTGTTTGACGAGGCACGATCACTTTGATTGTGTACACACCTTCATTTGCGGTGCCCGAACTCAAACAGCCATAGGAATAGGTAACGACCCAGGCATCATCACAAATCATCCACGCCGAACCCCAACCGTGAAGATTGACCAGATAATTCTCGTCAGCAAAGTTCACAGAGATCCAAGACACGCCTGACCCGATGTCACTTACTCCCACTTCGAGTTCCACCACTTGGTCGGATTCAGAAGTGTTGATTGTCGGTGTTAGCAAATCCACCGAAGTGATCTCCGGAGTAGAGGCATCGCCCTCGTCTTCTTGGATGATCGATGCTGCTAGACCAGCCGCTTCGAGTTGAGTGCCATCCATCCAGGAATAATTCCCAGCAGCATCAGAGAGAAATGCATATCGCAGGTCAAAGGTGCCTTCCCGTGTGTACTGCGGTACGCGCACATTCACGCGCACTACCCCATCATTAGCGTCGCCCGAGACCAGACACCCGTTGTATTGATACCAGTACTCGGGCTGCGTGCTGTCAAATGATGAGTCACACGGCTGCCACCACCCAGCGAACCCGCTTAAGTTCACTGCATAATTTGCATCAGCAAAATTCAGCGACACCCAAGACAAACCGCTTCCGGTATCGGAGATTCCGAGATCAACTGCCACGAGTTGCTCAGAGGCGCCGGTGTTGACCGTGTTGTTCGCGATTGTGATCGAGGTGATCTCGGGCTGCGAAGAGTCGTAGTAGCAGCTCAGCGAAATCTCACCTGATTCAAAGTTGCAGTAATCGACACCGCGACCACCGTTCAAACTGTCATTGCCTTCGCCGCCGTCAAGTGAGTCGGAGCCAGCGCCACCGACGGAACGATCATCGCCGTCTCCGAGGTCGATTGTGTCATCACCGGGGCCGCCATTTGCGGCGTCAGCGCCTGTGCCTGCGTCAAGGGTGTCGCTTCCAACACCGCCAACAAGACGATCACTTCCGTCATCTCCATCGAGCTCGTCCGAACCGGAACCACCGAAGATTCGATCATCGCCTTCGCCGCCGTAGATGATGTCATCGCCACCATATGAATAGATCGTGTCGTCTCCACCCAGACCACAGATGACGTCACCCTCGCGGGTGCCGTAAATGGTGTCAGCGGACTCCGTGCCAGAAATCGTGCACTCAGCATCGGGGCGCTCAGGCTCAACAGGTGTCTCAATTACAGGATCTGCCGCATCGGTCGCACCAACAATCGGCGCAGGGACGGCAAAAACAGACAGGGCCAACACGGCAGTGGCAAGAATCCGCTTCATTCTTAAATTGTAACCCCGTTAGGGATTCGAATTTCGTTCGCCAAAGTGAACTTTTGGCGAACGGGCCTAGCTACCAACCGTTTTGGTGGGTTCTTTCGCCGGCGGGGTCTCGCCGTGGGGGCCCCAGTTTGCGGGCCGGGCGCCCGAGCGGGACCAAAGCCACTGGAACCACGCTCTCAGGAAATCCGAGCAGATTTCGCAACTCGTGGGTGAAAACCGTTGCAATGGTTGTCAATGCGCTGCCGTAACCAAGGGCAGTGGCGGCAACGAGCAGATTCTGCACGGCTGGGAAAAGTGAAGATCCAATCGTTTCTTTGCGCGTTCGATTCAAATCCGCACAGCAAAGAATCATCACTGGTGCAGATGCAATCCCACCAGTGAGTCCACGGTCTACGTCGGCGAACACGCCAGCAGAAAGAACACCACGACTCGCATCGCGGCCGCCGCCTTCCCACGCGCGTTGCATCAATTCGCCCAAGGCAGCGCGCAGTTTGTCATCAGTGACAACAATGAACTCCCAAGGCTGACTGTTTTCAGCAGATGGGGCGTGTGTTGCTGCAGTCAGGATCTTTTCGATGTCAGCTTCAGGTATTGGATCAGAAAGAAAATCCCGATGCGCACGTTGCGAGTTGAGAATTCCCAAGACTGCTTCTGCGTGATCACTATTCATTTGAGTTAACTGGTTAGCCCCACCGGACAGGACACGCCCGTGCCACCGATACCGCAATATCCATTGGGGTTCTTGCCGAGATACTGCTGGTGATACGGCTCGGCGTAGAAATAGTCGGTAAGTGGCGCAATCTCGGTGGTTATCTCGCCATAGCCAGCAGCTGTCAACTGCGCTTGGTAGGCGTCACGCGTGGCAATTGCAGCCTCACGTTGTTCGGCGCTAGCGAAATAGACGGCGCTGCGATATTGCGTACCAAAGTCGTTGCCTTGACGCATTCCCTGAGTGGGGTCGTGGTTCTCCCAAAAAGTTCGAAGGATCACATCTCGTGACACGACGCCTGGATCGAATACGACGAGCACTACTTCCGTATGGCCGGTCAACCCCGAACACACTTCTTCATATGTTGGGTTAGGCGTGTAGCCACCCGCATATCCAACAGAGGTGGAATACACGCCTGGCATGCGCCAAAAAATGCGCTCTGCTCCCCAAAAGCAACCCATACCAACCACAAGTGACTCCATTTGTTGTGGCCACGGACCACTCAGCGGGGTGCCGAGCTCGAAATGTTCGGCAGGAATCGGCATCGATTGATCAGTGCGCCCTGGCAGGGCATCTTCGGGGTTCACCATCGAGGACATGCGTCGACCAAACATGCCCTAACGCTACTTGCCACGGTGCAAATCGGGAACGAGCAGAAAACTATTGTCACTAAATGAACCAAATTTCACAGCGCCTACTGGTACTTCGATTCTTGGCCGTGGTTTGCGCCTTGGTTGCATCCATGACCGTCTGGCTCCCGACACAACTCGTTGAAGTTGCTCATGCAGCTGCATACTCGGGCACGTTTGACTTCGACCCTACGGATCCGTCAAAAGTGATCGGGTGTACGGCTGACGCTTGTGATGGGATGAGCATAACTATCCCCTCAACTAACGGTGGGACCGCAGTGACTTCAATTGGAATTGCAGCGTTTGACAATCTGCACCTAACAGCGGTGAGCATTCCGAATTCAATTACAGACATTGGAGGGGGTGCATTCACAAGCAACTTGCTCACCACCGTGACTATTCCAAACTCCGTTATAACCATCGGCCGATCGGCTTTCCAGGATAATCAACTGACCACGGTTCGAATTCCAAACTCGGTAGTCACGATTGTTGATTATGCGTTTACAGACAACGATCTGACCACTGTGACAATTGGCAACTCGGTAACGTCGATCGGCCCCTGGGCGTTCTGGCAGAACGAGATAA
>CAZXAX010000039.1:16049-19341 GCA_964638795.1 uncultured Bifidobacterium sp.
ATTGGCAACTCGGTAACGTCGATCGGCCCCTGGGCGTTCTGGCAGAACGAGATAACCACTTTGACAATTGGCAACTCGGTAACGACGATCGGAGACAATGCATTCATGGATAATCAGATTACCGATCTGACACTCCCGAACTCTGTGACCACGCTGGGGCAGGGGGTATTTCAATCGAACAATATCTCTACACTGCGCCTGAGCAACTCACTGACCGAAATTTCAAATGAAGCTTTTAACGGCAACACCTTGACCTCGGTGACGATTCCAAATTCTATTACTTCTATTGGTCAGGCATCATTTGGGAACAACACCATAACTTCCATATCGATACCAAATTCAGTAACAACGCTTGGTAATTACGCATTCACGAACAACGAATTAACTTCGGTGACAATTCCGCGATCAATCACAAGCTTCGGCACTTCAGTATTTAGTGAAAACATGCTCACATCTATTAAATTTCTTGGAAATCGACCCTCGATTCGTCGCTGGGGGTCAAAGATCTGGTCACTACGTTGCGTCTATTTCGTCACCGGAAAAACGGGGTGGCCGGGCAATACCATCAATGGAATAACTCCAACCCTCGAGGATGATTGCGATGCCACCGACGGAGGCGGTTACTTCACTTTTCAATTCTTAACGCCTCGACAAGTTGCATACAACGCAGGCTTGCATCTCGTCGCAGCTTCAAAGGTGCGTGTCACCATTCTTGATAGTTCGTCAACGATATGTCGTGTTGTTGATGGCCAGGTTCGTGGAATCAAGTCAGGAGTCTGCAGAATCTCTGTTGCGGTCACAGCACCGGATGGCACGGTCGAACGCGGTCTTCTCGTGGTGAATTTCCGCAAGTAAAGAAGTGCCTAAGCGGGACACACCCTACGCACAAGTACCAGAGTTAACAAATCTCATTCGTCAAAGACGGACCATCGAGGGCATGCGTCGACCAAACATGCCCTCACGCTACTTGCGCAACGAGACGTCCGATTCAAGACGCGCCTGATTTTCGATCATCAGTGTTATGACTCGAATGAACTCTGCTATGTGTTCATCAAGATCAGTTCCCGGAGGAAGTTTCGCTACTAGTGGGCCATCAATCAGCAACGCCGAGAAGCCGTGGGCCTGCGACCAAAGGACCGATGCCCACACTGCTTTTTCATCGGTGCTCAAAGGACGAGCAAATGCTCGCTCCACTACCACTTTCAACGCGTTGAATCCCCGATCGGCGGCGACACGGGTGGCTTCATGAGTGTCGGTACCGCAAATGTCCTGACGAAACATGACACGAAAATGACCTGGATACTCACGCGCGATGCCCACATACGCCTCGAGGCATTCGCTTAAATGATTTCCGTCGCGCGCGAGAACTGCGTTCATTGCGTCAGCAAGCTTGTTGAATCCATCTTCAGCAATCGATGCAAAGATTCCAGAACGATCACCAAAATGGTGGTACGGCGCCTGGTGGCTTAGCCCTGATCTACGTGCCACTTCCCGCATCGACACAGCGTCGGGCCCTTCGGTGGCGCAGATTTCCACCGCTGCTGCCAAGACCTCACTGCGAACATCCATTCCCAAATGGTACTTGACAGTGTCAAGTACAGAGGTTAGACAATGTCAAGTATGGATATCAGTACCAACTCACAAGCCGCCCTTGAAACTCAGAATCCAAAGCGGTGGTGGATTCTCCTGGTTCTCAGCGCGAGTGTGTTCATGGTGGTTGTCGACAACCTCATTGTGAACGTTGCGCTCCCCACCCTTCAACGCGAACTAGATGCATCAACCACCTCACTGCAATGGATCGTTGATTCCTATGCTCTCGTTTTCGCATGTCTACTTCTCGCCGGGGGAGGTTTGGGCGATCGATTCGGACGTAAGCGATCTCTGCAAATCGGTTTGATTCTTTTTGCAGTGTTCAGTGCGATTGCGGCATTTGCTGAATCGAGTTCACAACTGATCATCTGGCGCGGCGCGATGGGCATCGGTTCAGCACTTGTGTTCCCTGCCACGCTTGCAATCATCACCAACGTGTTCACCGATCCGATCGAGCGCGCAAAAGCAATTGGTCTTTGGTCTGCGGTGTCTGGAATGGCGGTGGCTTTTGGGCCAGTTGTCGGCGGATTTTTACTCGAGCACTTCTGGTGGGGTTCGGTGTTCTTGGTGAACGTGCCAATTGTTGCAATTGCCTTGATCGCTGGGCATTTCCTCGTGCCCGAATCGCGTGACACAACTCATGGTCGATTTGACAGTGTTGGCACACTGCTTTCTGTGGGTGCTGTCGGCGCCCTTGTCTATGTGGTGATTGAGTCGCCGCACTGGGGTTGGGGAAGCTTTGCGTCCAATTCAGGTTTTGTACTCGCAATCGTGTTGTTTGCTCTTTTCATTCGCCATCAACAGCATCGAGACAATCCGCTGCTGGAACTTCAGTTCTTTAAAAATGCACGCTTCAGTGCAGCAACAGCAGCAATCGGAATTGCGTTTTTGTCTCTGTTTGGTTTCACCTTCCTCGTCACGCAGTATTTCCAGTTTGTTCGTGGCTATGACCCCCTTGAATCCGGCATTCACACACTCCCCTTCGCCATCGGTGCGGGAATCACAGCTCCCATTGCCGCGCGACTAGCTCTGAGAATCGGAACAAAACGTGTTGTCGCCACTGGTCTGCTCTTTATGTCAATCGGTTTCGGATACGCAAGTACCTTTGAGCCCGATACCGCCTACTTCGGCCCAATCATCATCTCGATGTTGTTCATGGCGTGCGGTCTATCTCTTGTGACTTCGCCGAGCACCGATGCGGTAATGGGTTCACTACCGCGCGAAAAAGCCGGTGTGGGTTCAGCGGTAAACGATGTATCGCGAGAGTTCGGTGGCACTCTCGGTGTCGCAGTAACCGGCTCAATCTTTGTGAGCCTTTACTCGCCACGATTGGTTGATCGATTTGAAGCAATCCCTGGTCTCGTTGCTTCGGTGCCGCCAGATGCACTCAAAGCGGCAGAAGACTCTGTCGGTGCCGCCTACATGGTTGCGATGGGATCGCCCGAAGCCGTGCGCCCCACCGTATTGTCTGCCGTCAGTGACTCATTTATGCACGGGTTTGGAACTGCATGCCTATCGGTGTCCGTAGTGGCATTAGTTGGCTCAGTTGTTGCTTTGAAGTTTCTTCCTGCCCGCGCCCGGTGACACCGTGAATTGATCTGCTGTCGGCGCTGTCCGTAGGTAAGGAAATACCTACGAGCGCTGTTCGCCGAAAAACAATGCCAGAGTTACCTATGGCCATAAGCCGACCACGATCGATGGT
>CAZXAX010000040.1:0-17315 GCA_964638795.1 uncultured Bifidobacterium sp.
GTGCCGTGGTACGACGCCAAGATGTATGCCGCTACTCAAGTGGTTGACGAAGCGCGTCACGTTGAAGTTTTCGCTGAATACCTGCACTCCAAACTCGGAGGCCAGTACCAAATCAACGCCCACCTGCGAATGCTCCTTGATGACATCGTGGCGGACTCCCGCTGGGACATGACCTATCTCGGAATGCAGATCATGGTTGAGGGCCTCGCGCTTGCAGCCTTCGGATTCATGCATCAAACCACCAGTGAGCCCCTGCTCAAGCAACTGTTGCGTTACGTCATGAGTGACGAAGCGCGTCACGTGGCTTTTGGTGTACTCAGCCTCAAAGAGGTGTACGACGGCATGACTGATGCCGAGATGAAGGATCGCCAGGAGTTCGCTTTTGAGGCGTCCGTTCGCATGCGTGACCGATTCATCCAGCAAGAGGTCTGGGAGCACTTCGGCATGAAGCCAAAGGAAATCGCTCCAATGGTGCTGAAAGATCCCACCCGCACCGTCTTCCAGCAGATGCTGTTCTCCAAGATCGTGCCGAACTGCAAGAAGCTCGGCCTGCTTGACCGCAACGACTCTTGGCTGCGCCATCGCTTTGAGGATCTCGGCGTCATCCAGTTCGAAGACTGGGAAAACACCGGCGAGGAGTACCTCAAGTTCGAACTCGGAGAAGAAACTCCGAACCCGATTCAGCACTGAGCAAAAGACTCCACATAATTTCGTTAGGCGCAATAGGGTAGGGGTCGTTCACCGCTACCCGAAGGGATGCACATGGCGCGTTTTGGTCACGTGTTGACAGCAATGGTCACACCGATGCGCGACGACGGATCGGTTGATTTTGACGAAGCGCAACGTCTCGCCAAATGGCTTGTCGCCAACGGTAATGACGGCCTCGTGATCGCAGGCACCACCGGTGAATCATCGACCCTCACGGATCCGGAGAAGATTGACCTATGGCGTGCGGTACGCGAAGCCGTTACCGCACCGGTAATCGCTGGTACCGGGTCAAATGACACTGCACACTCAGTGCATCTAACCAAGGAAGCCACTCGTATTGGTGTCGATGGCATCCTGGCCGTGTGTCCTTATTACAACCGCCCGTCACAGTCGGGAATCGCTGCGCACATCGAAGCAATGGCGAAAGCGACCAACCTGCCCGTAGTGATGTACGACATTCCCGTGCGATCGGGTCGCAAGATTAACTCCGACACCATGATTGATCTCGTGCGTTCCAACTCCAACATCGTGGCAGTCAAAGATGCGGCAGGAAATCCTGCCGAAACTGCGGTGTTGATGGAGAAGATGTCAGCTGCTGGTCATTCATCATTTGAGCTCTACTCGGGTGACGACGGCCTCACGCTTCCGTTTTTGTCAATCGGTGGCTCAGGCGTGATTGGAGTGGCAACCCATTGGGCGGGTGAAGACCACACCGAGATGATGAAGTGTTGGTTTGCTGGCAATGCTGATGGCGCCCGACGCGTGAACTCACGTTTGATCGAGTCATTCGCATTTGAGACTGGTGATACTGCACCAAACCCATTGCCAACCAAAGCGATGATGCAGCATCTTGGATTCAATGTTGGTGCTGCACGTTTGCCCATGGGCCCAGCACCACAAAGTGTTCACGACAACGCGGTCAAGGTTTATGAAAACCTGCTGAAGCGCCGTGCAGAAACCAAGTAACGGCGAATACGAGTGGCACGCAGTTCGCAAAACTCAGTTCGGATTTATTTCCTCGGTGGTCTTGGTGAGATCGGCCGTAACTGCATGGTTTTGGAACAGAACGACGAACTCTTGATGCTCGATTGCGGGCTCATGTTTCCAGAGCCTGACATGCACGGTATTGATCTGGTTCTCCCAGACTTCACGTGGCTGCGAGCGAATGCAGAACGCATCATTGGATGTGTTGCAACTCACGGCCATGAGGATCATGTCGGCGCATTGCAGTATCTGCTGCGTGAGTTGAGTTTTCCCATCTACGGCTCCGCGGTCACACTGGGTCTTGCGCGAAATCGCATTGAAGAAGCAGGATTGCTCAACCGCACGAAATTGATCACTGTGAAAGACGGTGAGCGATTGAATATCGGGGCCTTTGATGTGGAGTTCATCCCTGTCACTCACTCCGTGCCTCATGCGCATGCAATTGCAGTGCACACAGACCAGGGCGTGATACTCCATTCCGGGGATTTCAAGATTGACCTCACTCCAGTTGATGGGCGCCGAACGGACCTAGCGCGAATCGGTGCTATCGCCAGCACCGAAGGCGTGCGATTGCTCATGTTGGACTCAACCAATGCCGAAGAACACGGCCACGCGCCGAGTGAGCGTGAGGTTGGGCACGTGCTGCGTCATTTGTTCGCCGAAAACACCGACCGCCGCATCATCACCGCCAGCTTCGCAAGCCATATTCATCGCATCCAGCAGATTGCTGAAGTTGCAATTGACAATGGGCGAGTTGTGGCCACACTCGGATTGTCGATGAAGAAGAACCTCCGCTTGGCACGCGATCTTGGGATAATCAAGATTCCAGATGCATCAGTGATCGACGCCGAAGAGATCGGCAACTTTCCACCTGAGCGAGTGTGTGTGATCTCCACCGGTTCGCAAGGTGAGCCGATGTCGGCATTGTCTTTGCTGGCGCGCGGCGATTCAAAGTGGTTGAAGGTTGGTGCGAAAGACACAGTGATTCTTTCGAGTCATGCAATCCCTGGCAACGAGGGCAATGTGAACCGCGTGATAGACGGTCTCATCCGCGCAGGTGCCCGTGTGATCCATTCTGGAATTGCCGATGTTCACGCCACGGGTCACGCGCAAGCCGATGACCTGAAAACGTATATGTCCGTCGCGAAGCCTGAATACCTGATTCCGGTGCACGGCGAATATCGACACATGGTTGCCAATGCTGCACTTGGTGAAATCATGGGTATTCCACAGGCAAATATTCCGTTGTGCGAAGACGGCGATGTGGTTGAACTCAATTCCCTTGGTCTGGAAAAAGTGGACCGAATTGATGCGGGCTATCTATACGTGGACGGAATTGTTGGCGATGTTGGCCAAGGCGTGTTGCGCGATCGGCGTGTGCTCGCAGAAGAAGGTGTTGTAGTCGTGGTCGTCACCGTGGATTTTGCCAAAGGCGATGTGATCACTGGGCCCGAGATCATCACACGAGGCTGGGTTTATGCGCCCGAGGCAGAAGATCTTCTTGATGAAGCCTGTGATGTGGTGGAGCGCGCGGTTGTCGCGTCACTGGCTGCAGGTGTGCGCGATGCTGAAGCACTAGAGCGCGATGTGCGCAGAGCGGCTGGCAAGTTTGTTTCGGATCGGACCAAGCGACGGCCGATGATCGTTCCCGTTGTCATGGGCACATGAGATTCCGTATCGCCGCGCTTAGCGTCGCGCTTCTGTTTGCAGTTGCTGCATGTGGCAACGAAACCTCAAAGCAGACAGAACTACTCTTAAGAGTTGACCTGATTGACGATGCGGTCAAAGCCGTTGAAGCCTGGAATGATGAACAATCTTTAAGCCTCATTGACGCTGGTGAGGATGAACTCGAATACTTTGAGATCAATGCAACACCGACCTTGGTGAATGTCTATGTGGCTGCAAGTAACGCCACCAAGGCAGTTGCATTCATCTATCGCGATGGCAAGCTCGAGGAACCTGCACAGCCAGAAACCGCAAGTGGATCCACTGTGGTGTGGAGCGATGTGGATCCAGATATTGACAACGCTTCGATATACGAAAAAGTTGTTGCAGCACTTCCAGAGTCCACTGTAAGCAGGTTCGTTATCGCTCGTGATGCGGAGTTCGACCGACTCACGTACCGTGTTGTCATGGTGTCTGATTTAGGGGGCGAATTCGCTGCCTATGTGGAGCCCAGCGGCAAGATAATTGGTGGAGACTTATTGGGCTAGGGGCGATTGACGCTCTCAGCCAACACCCCATAACTACGCTTTGGGGCATGCCCTCCAAGGCGAAAAACTCCCGCAAACCAAAGCGAAATGCGCCTTCGAGAGCCTCGAAGGGCAAAGTGTCGCGCCCCAAAGACTTGGCTGACGCCACCGGGGAACGCGAACTTCCTGAAAGTGGGACCCTCTGGCAGAACATTGTTAGTGGCCGCGAGTCTGACCTCGGTGGCGTTGCCTTAATCAGCGTTGGGCTTCTACTCGTACTCGGTGTTTATTTCCACATTGCTGGTCCGGTTGGTCGTGGCATCACAACAGCACTCGGTTGGCTCGTAGGTGTTGGCCGATTCTTGGTTCCGGCAGTTCTGATTGGTGCAGGAGTCGCACTGGTTCGCCGTGGAAGCACTGAGCACAAGTTGCGCCTAATCACGGGTTGGATAGTCGTTTGTTGGGTTGGGCTTGGGTTTGCTCATCTGTTTAACGGTCCACAAAATTTCTCCGCCAGTGTGGACGACGTCAAACCGGCCGGTGGTTGGGTTGGTGCATTAATCGGTGCGCCGTTGCGCGGGTCTATTGGTTCGGTAGGCACGTTCGTTGTTCTGTTCGCGTTGATGATCGGTGGCGTTGTCTTGGTGTCAGGTCTCACAGTGCCGGCACTTGTGCGTCGTATACGTGAGCTTTTCAAGTCGCTAGGGGAGCCTGTCGGTCGGGGTGCGCGCAAGGTTTATGGTGACATCTCCACCCTGAGCAGCGAGCGCGCTGAGGATGACGAATTTGAATCAGCGCCTTCGATGGGAAATTCGATCGCGCCATCAACCCCAGCACCGTCTGGGATCTACGACCTCGCCACGGAAAATCCAGAATTACTTGAAGAGCGTCCACAAAAAAACCATGAGCCGAAGTTGAAGCCTCAAGTAGCCGCGCCACGTGAAGCTGAGCCACGCCCCGAACGCGTTGTGCCAACTTTTAGTCATCCAGTGCAAGATCCATTGCCAATCCCCAATGCTCCAGTCCTTAGTGATTGGAAATTGCCGTCCAATGATCTGTTGAAGCGCACACCTGCACACGAAGTAGACACCGAATCAGTTGAACGCCAGGGTCAAGTTCTACAAGAAGCTCTGGCTGCGCACGGAGTTGATACCAAGTTGGTTGGAAAAACCGTCGGGCCCACGGTTACTCGATTCGAACTCGAGATTGGTCCTGGAGTCAAAGTGGCTCGGGTTACCGCATTGAACCGTGACATTGCCTACTCTCTGGCCGCAGTTGACGTGCGCATCCTCGCTCCAATTCCGGGTAAATCAGCAATTGGTGTCGAAGTGCCGAACTTGAAGCGCGAGTTGGTGTCACTTGGTGATCTCATGGTCTCGCCGGAAGCGAAAATTTCCAGCCATCCACTTGATGTTGCGGTAGGAAAAGACATCGCGGGTCGTGCTGTGTTTATGAATCTCGCTACCACCCCGCATCTTTTGATTGCTGGCGCAACCGGAGCGGGTAAGTCCAGTGGGCTCAACTGCATTATTACTTCATTGCTCATGCGCACCACACCAGAACAAGTACGGCTCATCTTGATTGACCCCAAGCAAGTTGAGATGGGGCAGTACGCACGTTTGCCGCATTTGCTCACTGAGCCGGTCACCAATCCAAAGCTTGCCGCTAACGCATTGAAGTGGGCGGTGACCGAAATGGAGCGCCGCTATGACCTGCTGGTTGAAGTCGGCTATCGCGACATCGCTGGCTACAACGCGGGATTTGATCGTGGTGAACTCCCCGAACGCCCCGAAGGCATGGAGCCGTTGAAGCGCCTGCCTTTCGTTGTGGTGGTTGTAGACGAGTTAAATGACTTGATGATGGTTGCTGCACGTGATGTCGAGGACTCAATCACGCGCATTGCCCAAAAGGCTCGTGCAGTTGGCATCCACCTGATCATTGCCACACAACGACCCAGTGTGAATGTAATTACCGGAGTCATTAAAGCGAACATCCCTGCGCGAATGGCATTTGCAGTTTCCAGCCTCACCGACAGCCGCGTGATCCTCGACCAACCCGGAGCCGAAAAACTTGTTGGCCAGGGTGACATGTTGCTGTTGCCGGGCAACACCTCGGTTGCACAGCGAATTCAGGGCTCTTGGGTGAGTGAAGAAGAAGTGCGCAAGGTCGTGAAGTGCTGGCGCGATCAGACCACAACCATCGAATACACCGAAGGCGTCACGTCAGAGCCGAGCTCAGGTGGTGGGCTTGCGGGCCTTGTCGGCGCTGGTGACGGCGATGACGACGACGATCTTTTAGTGCAGGCAATTGAACTCGTGGTAACCACCCGCATTGGCTCCACCTCCATGCTCCAGCGCAAGTTGAAGGTTGGATTTGCACGTGCTGGTCGTTTGATGGACCTTCTCGAAGAGCGTGGGATTGTTGGGCCAAGTGAAGGCAGCAAAGCGCGGGAAGTATTGATGACCGCAGAGGAATACGAGCTTCTAAAGAACGGCTAATTTGCTCCCAGCAGGGGGTTTCATATGGGTGCAGGTTTCAATCAAGAGTTTGAGTTCGCTGAAGTAGCAACGGGTCTGCATTTTCCCGAAGGTCCAGTCGCGATGGCTGACGGAAGTGTCATCCTCACAGAGATGTTCGGTAAGCGCATCACAAGAATTAAGGCAGACGGCACCAAAGAAACAATCGCCACGGTTAACGGGGGACCAAATGGTCTTGCGCTTGGCCCTGACGGTGCGTTGTATCTGTGCAACAACGGTGGGAATTTCGAAGAAATTGATCTTGGTGGTCTCATTGTGCCGGGAGGCTTCCCCGAGGACACGTATGTCGGTGGTTCAATTCAGCGTGTTGACATTGCAACTGGTGCGGTCACCACTTTGTATTCAGAATGTGATGGGCGAAAACTGATCGCACCAAATGATCTGGTGTTCGATAGCGATGGTGGTTTTTGGTTCACTGATCATGGTTCACGCAAAAAGTTCACAAGCGATTTCACAGGCATCTTCTATGCCAAAGCAGATGGTTCGCACATCCAGATGGTTGTGTTCCCGGTCGAGTCGCCAAACGGTATTGGGCTCTCACCTGACGGCAAACGTGTGTACTGGGCTGAAACCCACACCGGCAGGGTGTTCTTTCGCAATGTGACTGCACCAGGTGCAGTGGAAGAAGGCAGCCCAATTGACCCGACACTTTGCTTGTGCGGACTCCCCGGGCTTCAACTTCTTGATTCACTAGCAGTAGACGGTGATGGCAATGTGTGTGTTGCCACAATTCTGAATGGTGGCATCACGGTGATCTCACCATCGGGAGAGATACTTGGACACATTGCCACTGGAGACATGGTGACAACCAATATCTGCTTTGGCGGCCCAGACCTCAAGACCGCATACATCACGTGCTCAAGTACGGGAAGACTTCTGTCAATGCGTTGGCCGGTTAAGGGTCTGCGACTCAACTACCAGTGAATTAACCCCCCGCGGGTAGATTTGTTTTATGGCGCAACGGTTCTATGTGGAGACACTCGGCTGCCCCAAGAACCAAGTCGATTCCGACAAACTCATCGGCAAGTTTGAAGCCGATGGGCTCAGTGCGACCGAAGATCCAGGCAAAGCCGACGTAATCGTGGTGAACACATGTGCCTTTATCGAAGATGCACGCCGTGAAAGCATCGAAACAATCCTTGCTCTTGATGACCGTAAAAAGCGTGGGGCCAAACTCGTTGTAACTGGTTGCATGGCCGAACGCTATGGAGCAGAGCTTGCCGAGGCGCTTCCCGAAGCGGACCAAGTGGCGGGATTCGGTGTTTCTATCGAAGTTGGAAAGAAGCCCAAGAAATCGATCTCAGTTTCTGCCCAAGTGCCGGAGTTCGACTTATTGAATCTCCCGCGACCAAAGTCGACAGCTCCTTGGGCATACGTAAAGATCGCCGAGGGGTGTGATCGCACTTGTGGGTTCTGTGCGATTCCATCTTTCCGTGGCCCGCAGCGCAGCCGCTCAATTCAATCGATTCTTGATGAAGTTGAATCTCTTGAAGCCAAAGAGATTGTTTTGATCGCTCAAGATCTTGCATCGTATGGCAAGGATCAGCCCGATGAACTCGGTGCGGGTTCGATCGTGTCGCTTGTTAATCAGGTGTCAGCGCTAGTGCCACGCACACGACTTCTTTATTTGTATCCAAGTGACCTGAGCGACGACTTAATTGAAGCAATTCTCGGCACGGGTGTTGCATATTTTGATCTTTCTTTGCAGCACGCATCGAAAGAGCATCTACGCCGGATGCGCCGCTGGGGCGATGGCCCGCGCTTTATTGAACGAATACGCCGTATCCGAGAATTGCAACCCGATGCTGCATTTCGTAGCAACTTCATTGTCGGCTATCCAGGAGAGACAGAAGAAGATCACGATCAATTGTTGCGCTTTGTTGAAGAGGCCAATCTGGATTGGTGTGGCTTCTTCACCTACAGTGCTGAAGAGGGCACACATGCTGTGAGCATGCCCGATCAAATCCCTGCTGAATTGATGGCGGAACGCATCGCAGAACTACGTGAACTCCAAGACAAGAAATCAGACGCTGCGCAAGATGCAACAATTGGTCGCGTGCTTGAAGTGCTTGTGGATGAGCCCGGTCTTGGGCGTTCGTATCGTGAAGCACCAGAAATTGACGGTGTCATCCATGTTTCTGATGCGCTGGCAGTTGGCAGTTTCCACACGGTGAGCATCGTTGGCGCTTTTGGCCCTGATCTCGTGGCTGAAGGTTCAGAAGTTGTTGAAGAAGTGGAGACCTCGCGTGCCCGTTGATCCCAACGCCATTGCTACCTGGGCCAATGCGGTCACCGTGGGCCGAATCTTGGTTTCACCTGTGCTCTTCACGCTGATCCCAGACTCTGGTGGATCGTGGTTGGCATTTGGGGTGTGGTTCGTTCTGTGTTTCAGCGACGGTATTGATGGTCATCTTGCGCGCCGCCACGGCACCACGAACAGCGGTGCATTCCTCGATCCACTTGCCGACAAGGTTCTTGTCCTCGGGGCGATGTTCACTCTGGTCAGCCGCGACATTTTCTGGTTCTTGCCTGTAGCGATCATCACAGCACGTGAACTCTTGATCAGTATCTATCGCGTCGTGGTCGGCGCCAAAGGTGTGAGCATGCCCGCAAGCAGACTCGCAAAGTTCAAAACCTTCGCCCAGCAGCTTGCAGTCGCTGGAGCAATTGCGCCATTGACAACTTCAGATGCCACGTGGACCTGGCAGATTCTCCTGTGGATTTCGGTGGGGTTAACCGTGGTCAGTGGCGCGCAATACGGAGTTCGTGCATGGAGAGCACATGTAGGCGGTGGCGATGCGGTGTGACGTGGTTGCTGTAGGCACAGAGTTGCTCCTAGGGCAGATCGTCGACACAAACTCCTCGTGGCTAGGTGAGCAACTCGCTGCAGCGGGAATTGATTCGTTGTTTCAGGTAAAAGTTGGGGACAACGTCAATCGCGTTATCGGTGCGATTCGTGATCGTCTGGAACACGCTGACGCGGTGATTGTCTGCGGTGGTCTTGGCCCCACGCACGATGACATCACGCGTGAAGCGATTGCGGCAATCATGGGAGTTGAATTGCTGCTCGATGAAGGTGTTGCCGATGTGATTCGTGCAATGTTCGCCAACCGTAATCGGCCAATGCCCGAGAACAACATGCGTCAGGCGATGGTTCCAGAGGGGGCCACGATCATTCCTCAACGAGTTGGCACTGCACCTGGTCTCATTTGCCCTGTTGGCGACAAAGTGATCTATGCAGTTCCGGGTGTTCCATTTGAGTTGTACGAGATGTATTCACGCGCGATCCTGCCCGACCTCTCGCGTCGCGCGGGTACTAGTGCGGTTATATCGAGCCGCGTGCTGCGCACTTGGGGAGAAAGTGAAAGTGGGCTGAACGAGCGCCTGCAGCCGATCATCAACGAGCTCGATGCAATTGGTAATCCAACACTTGCCTTTCTCGCCAGTGGATGGGAAGGCATCAAAGTGCGACTGACTGCGAAGGCTGACACGGCTGGAGAGATTCAACTGATTCTCGATGAGTGGGATGCGCGTATTGAAGAGGAACTCGGTCACATTGTTTTTGGTCGTGACGACGCAACAATGGAATCAGTTGTTCTCGACATGCTTCGTCAACGCGGGCTGACACTTGCAGTTGCTGAATCTGTGACAGGCGGTTTGGTATCGGGTCGCCTCACTGGTGTTGCGGGTGCGAGCGATGTGTTCAAAGGTGGGGTAGTCAGTTACGCCACTGAAGTGAAGCAGCAACTTCTAGATGTGCCCGAGGGCCCAGTTGTAAGTGAAGAAGCGGCAAAAGCAATGGCCGAAGGTGTGAAGCGTGCCCTTGATTCTTCAATCGGTCTCGCGTTGACCGGGGTGGCTGGTCCGCAGCCACAAGAGGGGCAAAACATCGGCACTTTGTGGGTTGGGTTGGCGCGAGAGAACGGCACAACCACTGCAGTCAAGTTTACGCTGCCCGGTGCACGCGATCAGATGCGACAGCTCTCAGTGGTATCGGCTCTCAATTTCTTGAGACTCAGTCTGTAGAATTGCACTGATATTGCAACGATTTGCCCTCGTAGCTCAGTTGGATAGAGCAACGGCCTTCTAATCCGTTTGTCGCAGGTTCGATTCCTGCCGAGGGCGCGGGGCTACCCTGATGTAGCCGTTTTGTACAATTAGGCGACAAGAAACAAGCAAAGGCACGGAATAAGAGTGAAATTCACCAAAGGTGACACGGTCATCTACCCCCAACACGGCGCATGCAAAATCGTCGGTGTCAAGAAGATGAACCTGATGGGCACTTCTCAGGAGTACCTGATTCTGAAAACTGTGATCAACGAAATGACGATCCAGGTGCCCACCGCCAAGGCCGATGATGTCGGGGTGCGGCCGCCCGTATCTCCAGATGAACTCGAAGACCTCGTGTCGGTGCTTTCAAAAGCAGATCCACGCGTGCCATCCAACTGGTCGCGACGATTCAAGAACCACCAGGAAAAGTTAAAGAGTGGTGACGTGTATCAGGTGGCTGAAGTTGTGCGAAACCTCGCGTCACGTAATCGTGATGCATCGTTGTCGGCTGCAGAGCGAACCATGTACGAACGCGCGCGAGTCAATCTGATTTCCGAGATTGAGCCTGCGCTGAAGGTCACACGCGAAGAAGCCGAAGCATTTCTTGATGAGGCACTCGCCAAGGGTGTGTTGAAGCCGAAGAAGGTTGCCAAGAAAGCTGCTGCACCGAAAAAGGCTGTAAAGAAAACCGAAGAAGACGAAGAAGTCGAAGACTGATTCAGCACCTCAGATGAGGTCTGGATCTTTTGGAACATGAACACCAATTGGTGATTCGCCGTTCACAAACCACAGTGCTCCATTGGTGTCGCTGGTAATTACCTTCTCAGCCGCCTCGGCCACGCGCCCAGCATCAATTACTGGTAGTCCGAACGCACGGATCACACTTAGGGTTTCATCAGTGAGCAAGTTGGTCTGGACAAAGCCCGGACAGATCGCGTTAATCCGAACCCCATAAGGCTCTACTGCTGCGCCCATTGAGCGCACGAAGCCAACAACTGCGTGTTTGGTGAGTGCATAGATCGGTTCCTGAGGAAACGGCACGAGGCCCGCAACCGATGCGGTGGCAACAATTTGCCCTGAGCCGCGTTCAATCATCTGGGGTAAGAACGCCATAGTGCCAAGCACCACGCCATCGATATTCACGGCACTCACTCGTCTGTAATCGGCAAGTGAAACATTGCTGAGTGGTGCAGGTGGAGAGTCTGGGTTGTCAGCTACGAGTTCGGTGTGCGGCAAGGTGGTTGTGCCGGCATTGAGAAACAACATCTCAACGTCGCCATGGCGTGCAGCCAAGTCGGTCCATGCTGCTTCATTGGCGACGTCAATTTGTTCGAATTCGCCATGCACAGAAAGGGCAACCTGAGACCCAGTCTCGGTATTGAAATCAGCCACTACGACGTGGTGACCCTGATCGGCGAATCGTCTTGCGATTGCAGCACCAATGCCACTGCCACCACCGGTAATTAGTGCTTTTGCCATGCTTTGACGGTAGTGCAGGACCGTGCGCGCAACGGCGGTTAGGACATTACGGACGCATATGCATCCAGAATGCGGTCAATTTCAGAATCGCGGATCACCAAAGGCGGGCAGAAAGTGTTGGTGTCGGTGTTGATGGCGCGAGTGATGACTCCCTTTTTGAGGAGTGCATCACGCACCGCAGCGCAATCGCGCCCTGCTGGCAGGCCAACGCCAAGAACTGCACCAACACCGCGCACGTGGTCGATAATCCCATCACGAGCCATTGCCTCGAAACCGCTTCGCAACCGCTTACCGATCTCGTGTGCGCGAGTGAATAGATCTTCGCGTTCAACAATGCGAATGTTTTCTAAAGCCGCCGCGCACACTGTTGGATGACCCGAGTAGGTGTATCCGGTGCGCAAGAAAAAGTTGGTGTCGGCCTCAAGTGGTCCGCGTACAGCGCTCCCTACGTACACGCCACCAAGTGGCTGGTATCCCGAGGTGACGGCTTTGGCAAAGGTGACCATGTCGGGGCGGATGTCGTAGTGATGTGCGGCAAACCAAGTGCCAAGGCGACCAAAGCCACTGATCACTTCATCAAAAATCAGGAAAGCACCGTGCTGATCGCAAAGCTTTCGCAGTCCATTTAGATATCCATCCGATGGTGGATAAACACCACCCGCTCCTTGCACAGGCTCCACCAGTACTGCGGCAATTTCACCTGAACGCGATGCCATCAAAGTGGAAATTGCTTCAAGATCATCGCTCGGCACCTGCACAACATCTGGCACCAACGGTGAATACCCAACTCGGTTTGGGGGAATTCCCTGAGCACTCGTTCCGCCGTAGTTGGTGCCGTGATATCCGCGCTCACGACTAATGATCAATGTCTTTTCAGGGTGTCCGGCTTGAACGTGTGCGAGGCGTGCAAGTTTCATCGCAGTGTCAACAGCTTCTGAACCCGAACCACAGAAGAACACGCGACCGTCAGCGACAGGGGAGTGAGTGAGAAGTACTTCTGCGAGTTCCTCTGCGGGCTCGTTAGAAAAAGGATCAAAGCATGAGTACGCCTCGATCTTGTCGATCTGTGCCGAAATTGCGGCGGCCATCTCTGCTCGTCCGTGACCAACATTGCAGTACCAAAGGCTCGCCATGCCGTCGACGTATTCGTTGCCCTCTGAGTCCCACACCAGCGCGCCTCGACCGCGCACAATCCTGACGAAGTCCGTGCGCGTGGGCTTGGCGAATGGGTGCAGGAAGCCGTTGACCATCCCTTTGACGGTAGTTGTGTGCCCTGGCTTCCATGGTGGCTATACTTTTGAGAATGATTCTCATTATGAAAAGACTGCTTTTGGTTGGCGGGCTATTTCTTACGGGGTGCTCGAGCGGTGAAGAAGTGGACGGCCCGCGAGCCACGATCGTGGTCTCCCACGCGATCCTTGGTGCGGTGGTTAAAGCAGCGGCGCCAAGCGATGTGTTTGTTGAGGTACTGATCCCAAATGGCACAGAGGTGCATGACTTTGAGCCAAGTGCCAAAGACATCGAGAAGTTGAACAACGCAAGTCTTTTGGTGGTCAACGGTTTTGGATTTGAAGAAGGCCTTGAGGCAGCGATCGAAGCGCGCATCGACAACGGTGATGCGGTGTTTGTGGCCGCCGATCACATTGTGTTGCCAGAGAATGGTTTGATTCCTGCTGACGATCCACATTTCTTCACTTCACCTGAACAGATGACACAAATTCTTCCCGAGCTGTTATCGGCTATCGAGGAGCTGTCCGTAGATGGGACTGCAAATGAAGATGCGGTTCGATCATTACTGCAAGAAGCGATGGAAGCAGCCAACAAAGCTGACCTGTCAGGTCAGAAGGTGATCACGGGCCATGAATTCCTGGGATATTTTTGCGCAATGACCGGCTGTGAGATTGTTGGGTCAGTGATTGACAGCCTCTCAACCGAAGCGGGACCCTCGGCTCAGCATCTGGCTGAGTTGAATGCTCTGATCGAGGGCGACCCCTCAATTGTCGTAGTTGTTGAGGCCGGTGAAGCAAACGAAGTTCTTGAGTTTCTTGCAAGTGCCAGAGCAGATTCGGTCCGTGAACTCCCGATTGAATCGTTACCCGATTCTGGAAGTTATATCGACTACGTGGCAGGTATCGCTGCTGCTCTGACTGGGAGTTGATCTAGTTCGTTGCATGATGCACTCATAGCCCCTTTCTCTGACAACGAGTTCATGTGGCACGCCCTGCTGGCGGGTGTGCTGGTCAGCGCGGTATGTGCTCTTGTGGGTACGTTCGTGGTGCTTCGTGGCATGTCATTCGTTGGTGATGCTCTAGCGCACGGAGTTTTGCCAGGCGTGGCAACTGCAACACTCGCTGGACTGTCGCCGATCCTTGGCGCATTTGTGGGGGCGGGCGTGATGATGGGTGGTGTTGCACTGGTATCAAAGCGCACACGATTGAGTAATGACACAGCCATTGGCCTCATGTTTGTGTTGATGCTTTCAATTGGTGTGATGGTGATCTCAAAATCAGATGACTTTCGCGGTGATCTCACACAGGTGCTCTTTGGTGAGATTCTCGCAGTGTCAACTGCACGCATCTTCTGGCTGGCAATTACTGTGCTTGTGGTCGGTGCAGTCGTGTACGCGGCGCGTCGCCCGTTTCTTCTCTCATGCATGGATGCCGACCTTGTTCGCACCTCAGGGTTCTCACCTTCTAAGACGCAGATTGTCCTGCATGCACTGATCGGGGTGACCGTGGTTGCTTCATTCAATGCCGTGGGCACGTTGCTTGTCTTTGGCATGCTGGTGGCACCCGCGGCAACTGGTGCTCTGTTGGCTCGACGGTTGCCGACGATGATGCTGATCGCATTCATCACTGGATGTGTTGCTACCTACGCGGGCTTGACGATCAGCTACCACGCGGATCTTGCGGCCGGGGCCACTGTGATTGTGGTGGCAGTTGCAATCTTTTTGGTGGTTATGACCATTCAAGAAGTGATTCGCCTCAGCAGACCACGTGAGATTGAGGTCGGGCACCACCTGCACACGCACGACCATGATCACAATCACTCAGCGCCAGGTAGGGGTCACTGATGAGTGCAAGCATCGTGGCCAAGTCACTTTGTGCCGGATACGGCAACTTGGGTGTGATTTCACATGTGGACTTTGATCTTCAACCAGGTGGCCTGATGGTGTTAATCGGCACTAATGGTTCGGGAAAGAGCACGCTACTTAAAACACTTGCGGGGATCCTCTCGCCTGTTGATGGCGAGGTTCTCGTGTTGGGAGAGTCACCCGGGTCGAGTCCTGAGAATGTGGCTTACTTGCCGCAACATCCAAAAACCTCTGGAGTTTTGCCGTTACGAGCCAAAGACATCGTGGCCATGGGCCGTTTCGCGCGCCAAGGGTTACTGGGTCGTAGTACCGCAATAGATTCTGAAGCTGTTGACAAAGCGATGAAGCGCACTGGAGTTGATGCCATTGCCAATCGATCGTTGGCCGAGATGTCAGGTGGTCAGCAGCAACGCACACATCTTGCTCAAGTACTCGCACGTGAAGCTGATGTTTTGTTGATTGATGAGCCGACCGCGGGTCTTGATGCCAATGGGCGTGAAGCAGTGAAGCAGATATTGCGTGAAGAACGCAGTCGCGGGTGTGCAGTGGTGCTTGCTACGCACGATCTTGAAGATGCAGAGGACGCAGACCTGGTCATGCTGCTGGCACACCGAGTGGTGGCAGTGGGCACTCCAACCCAAGTTCTAACTGATGCGAATTTGAGAGCGTGTTTCGGATTTACCGATCGTCACTGATTAACGCGGCCAATTTCTGCAATCGACCCAGCCTTCGGAGTCCACACAAGCACCACGCGATCGATGCCGAGTTCCGCCCAGCGAGTTACGCGAGGATCACTGCCGCCTAATAGATCTGTGTCCCACATCGCCCAGACCGAAGTGGACCAATCTTGCCGGTTTGCAGTTTTGGATCGCACACCTCCGACAATTTCTTCAAGCTTCGGGTGGTTGGACCGAATGTTCATACCATTGGCAATTTCAACCGCAATCTCCGCCAGTTCGACTGAATTGACTCCAAGAATTACCAGCGGGGCAGTAATTGGTTTGGGCATGTTTTGCTTTTCACCGCTCCAATGTGAGCGGCATGTGGCAAGTACTTCACACAGATGTTTGTGGCGTGCAGCCATACTTGCGGGCGAGGCAATTCCTATCTCTTGCATCTCAGCGCTCCACCGCCCAGTTGGTGCTGCACCTGCACCGATGCCGAGTGTGAAGCGACCACCAGTGATGTTCTGCACCGAAGTGGCACACGCAGCCAAGAGCGATGGATTGCGCAATTGTGCATTGACTACCAAGCTGCCAAGACCAATAGTTGAAGTTGATTCAGCCATCGCGCCAAGTGCGGTGAAGCACTCGAGCATTGAGATATCAGGGTCATCAAAGGAAGAAATGTGGTCAAGAACCCATGCATTTGCAAATCCCGCACCTTCGGCCTCTTGTAGTGCTGCGCGGACATCCGTCCACGGTGCTGCCCCTTGGTTGATCTGAATATCAAATATCACTACTTCTCACCTTACGATCTGTCACTCTGACTGTGTATTGAGGCAAATTTGACCTAGGTTGTCTCAATGCAGGATGCCGCAGTACTTCATGAGTTGACTCCAGTTGCCGAGCAACTGCTGGAGCGGCACCTTGAGAGCGCCATTGAATGGTTCCCACACGAAGTCGTTCCGTGGGAACGTGGGAATGAATTACGCGAGCGAGGATTCGGCTACCGCCGTGATTCGGTGGCACCTGGTGTGCGCTCGGCTTTGATGGTGAATCTCCTCACTGAGGACAACCTTCCTTGGTATTCACGCACACTTTCGAGAATCTTCGGGTCCGACTCGGCTTGGGGTGAGTGGGGCCGTAGGTGGACTGCCGAGGAAGGGCGCCACTCAATTGCCATGCGTGATTACGTAACCATCAGCGGATTGGTAGATCCATCGGAGCTGGAGCAGGCGCGCATGGCGCAGGTCAGCAGTGGCTTGGTTCCCGAGCCAGAGAATGCGGTTGATGGAATGTGCTACGTGGCAGTGCAGGAGCTCGCTACCCGCGTGTCGCATAGGAACACCGGCGCCGCGTTAGAGGATCCAGCTGGTTATGAAGTGATGATGCGTCTCGCTGCCGATGAGAACAAGCACCACTTGTTCTATCGCGACCTAGTGACATCACTTTTCAAGCTCAATCCGAGTCGCGCGATGGAGTCGCTCTCGAATCAAATTCGTAGTTTTGCAATGCCTGGCACTGGCATCCCAGGGTTTTCTGAACACGCCCGACAGATCGCCAATGAAGGCATCTATGACCTCAGCGTTCACCACGATCGAATCATTGA
>CAZXAX010000041.1:0-16558 GCA_964638795.1 uncultured Bifidobacterium sp.
TCAATAAAGATGTGGCGGCGGATTGTTGCCATTAGTGAAACCTACTCAATTTTCCAATCTATTGGCGTAACACCCGCCAATTTCAGGTATTCATTGGCCCGTGAAAACGGTTTGTGCCCAAAGAATCCGTTATGCGCCGAAAGCGGAGATGGGTGTACCGATTCAATGACCTCGTGAATGGGGTTGGTGATCAGTGCTCGTTTTTTCTTGGCATTGGAGCCCCAAAGTATGAATACAACACGTGTCTGTTTTTCGTTAACCACCTCGAGGACTCGATCAGTGAATAATTCCCATCCACGGCCAAAGTGCGATCCTGCTGATGCTTCACGCACGGTGAGGGTTGTGTTGAGAAGCAGCACACCCTGGTGCGCCCATTTTTCGAGACAACCATGATCAGGAATTTCGTGTCCGAGATCATCACGTAACTCTTTGTAGATATTTTGCAGCGATGGCGGTACACGCACCCCGGGTCGGACCGAAAAGCACAGTCCGTGTGCTTGTCCTGGCTGATGGTACGGATCTTGTCCAAGCATGACCACCTTGGTTGATCCAAGGGGAGTTGCGTGCAAGGCATGAAAGACCTCATCGTGCGGGGGGTAAATGTTGTGATGCTTGCGTTCGTTTTGGACGAACTCCTGAAGTGGCTGCCAGTAGGGCTTTTCAAATTCGGCCCTGAGAACCGGGTTCCAGTCCGTGGTGGCGCGGGCACCTGTCATGCCCTGAATCTAGGCAAACGAGGGCAAATAAGTGTCACTGAGAAGATATTAAATACAGTGCCTTAAATTCCCTTATTCATGTCTGGGTTTTACGATTTAAGGAATTCCGCAATCCCCAGGCGTTGTAAATCCATGAATCTTTCAGTTGCAGTTGACATCGGTGGCACCAAGTTTGCGGCTGGTCTGGTGGATAAGAGCGGCCGCATAGTTGACCGGGTTGCAACTCGAGTGCCTAATAGGGCAAATGCTGATGAGTTATTTGAACTCGTGGCTGAGATCGTGTCACAACAAATTGACCGCGCCACCAACCATCATGGGGGCCAGCCAGTTGTCGTGGGAGTCGGTTCTGCGGGACCAATTACCCGCAATGTCGAGAGCATTTCGCCGCTCAATCTGCTCGGGTGGCGAGACTTCCCATTGCGCCAGCGTCTTGTTGATCTGACTGGATTGCCGGTGTTTGGCGATGGCGATGCAAAGGCACTTGCGCTCGCCGAGGGTTGGCGCGGTGCGGCCAAGGGTTACAACAGTTTCATTGCGATGGTGGTCTCGACTGGAGTTGGCGGCGGGATTGTCTTGAATGGTCGCTTGCTTGACGGCGAGACCGGAAATGCTGGCCATATTGGCCATGTGATTGTGGAACCCGATGGTCGTCGCTGTGACTGTGGTGCACGTGGTTGCCTGGAGGCTGAAGCTTCAGGACCCGCCATTGAAGCAATCACAGGTCGACCACCTACGCAACCCACGTATGAAATCATGCAACGCACCGGGCGTTTGGTTGGGCGTGCAGTGGCTTCGGTTGTCAATTTGCTTGACCTCCCGCTTGCGGTGGTCGGTGGAGGAGTAGCACTTGGTTTTGGTGCGACTTTCTTTCAAGCTGCTCAAGATGAACTCGATGAACTTTGTGGACTCCAGTTCGCTCGCGGGGCTCGCATAGTTCCCGCAAAACTCGGCGACGCAGGCCCGCTTGTTGGTGCTGGGGCGATTGGTTGGCGAGGCATGCGTCGCGCGGGCATGTCAATCGACTAAGTCAGATCTTCTATTTAGAAAGAGGTTGCAGATACCCACTGCAATTCATCTGGGCTAGTTGTGACCAATGGTCGTTGCACGTCAATCCAGTCACCAACGTCCGGCACGGAATCACCTTCAGGCACAAACACCATTGAGGTGTGCATGTGTGGTTTTTCGACCAAAGTTAAGCGCCGGCGAGCAAAATGAAATGGGCTCCTGCCCTCATCTAGCTCCGTAACGCCTTGCGCAGTCCCAGCTCCAAGGGAGAGCACGTGACCATCTTCCTTGATCACACTGCGGTGATAACCAACCCGCGCTCCAGCTTGTACTGCGTGCACTGAAAGCACGTCAGTGCTCAATTGCATCTGTGATTTATCGGCATGCCATAGCGCCGTACCCACGCGAATGCTCATCGTCATGCCGTCAAACTCGGTCTGAAGATCATTGCAAGATTGCGGTGACAGGTGGCTTAGAAACACATTGGAATTTGGTGGAATGCGACGCAAAAAGTCGCGGACCTCTTCGAGGTTGTCTTCTTCATCGGTGATCAATGGTGGGTGGAAAGAGATTCCGATGACTCGGAGCCCACTCGCATTGGCGTGCGCAATCAGATCTGACATCTCTGACTTGCGTACGCCGTGACGGCGCATTGATGACCGCACCTTCACCACCACTGGGCAATCCCAACTTTGGCGCGAAAGCGCATCGACATGAGCCACGGAACCAACCGTCAGCACTGTGTCACGCGAGAGAGTTACCGGAAGGTCATCCAAATGGGGTGTGAGGACCATTGCAGTGCAGTCATCTGGTACGTCGGCTGCTTCGAATACCGTGCCAACTGCAATGAGACCGTCACCGTATTCGTTGGCCAGTCGTGCAGCCATTGGCATCAGCATGGAGCGACCGAATCCGTAGCCGGTGCCCTTAACTACGGGCACCACAGAGCCGAATTCAGCAGCCACCCGTGCGGTGGTTGATTCCCATGCGGATTGGACCACGCGCAGACGCAAAGTCATGCTTTGACCGTAGTGCCCGAGATGTCAACCCCTTGTGCCATATGGGTCCAGCCTTCAAACTGAAAGTTGAGTTGTTTGGTCGGGTTTAGATCACTAGTTTCAAAGGCATGGCTATTCGCTTCGACTTCCCAAACCCCGTGAATGAGACCTCGGCACGACTCGTAGCCACGGGCGTGGTTGCAATGGGCGTCGCATTCGTGGCACTCCAAAGCGGATGGGTTCTCATTGCGCTTACATATGGGTTTCTCGCACGCGTTTTATTTGGCCCGCGTTTTAGCCCACTTGGTCGATTTGTTACCGATGTGGTGACTCCACGTTTGAACTTGCGTCATCGTTTGTCCCCAGGTCAACCAAAGCGCTTTGCACAAGGAATTGGACTCTTGTTCTCTGCAGTTGCATCGGTGGCGTGGGTAGCTGGGGCACACACATTGGCAACCGTTGTAATCATCATGTTGGTCGCAGCAGCATCACTGGAAGCTTTTGTTGGCTTTTGCCTTGGTTGCGCCATTTTCAAAGTGTTGATGCGTGTTGGAGTCATTCCAGCATCAGTTTGTTTTGAATGCGCTGATATCTCGCGCCGTATCGAAGAAGGCGCCGTCAAGGCTTAGAAATTCTTGGCGCCAGCGGCGCTGGTGTGCGCTCGATTGCACATCCTTCCCAGACCCCAGTTGCATATGCGGCATCATCGATGGCCCGCAATGACACATACCGGATCGGGTCAAGCCTGGGTCGCTTGCGCAACCAGTCGACAAATGCCGGAAACAGGGAAGCCGCCGCCAATATGCGACGGGCTGTTCGCGAGAAGACAGCAGCTCCAAGTGCGAGTGGCAGCCAAACTCGAGTTAACGCGCGAGCAATAGAAACCCCTGCATGCCAATGGCCTAGTACTGCGAGTCGCGTCGCTTCAAACCAACGATTTGGCAACGATGGCAATTTACGAGCGAGTGAGACCGCGGTGTAAATCACTATCGGAATCGCAATCCAGCGTCTTTTCGTGCCAAGCAATGCAACGATTGCCACACTCCAAAAGTTGGCGACAACTGGCGCCAACGCGCCCGGGTGACGCGTAGCCAACGAAGCCGCAGCTCTGCCGTAACCACGACGTTGATCGACCCAAGACCAAAAATCAGATCGTGCATCGTGTGTGACTTCAACAGCACTCTCATAAAGCACCCAATGGAGTGGAGAGTCAAGCCGCCAAACGAGATCAACATCCTCGCCGGTTGAAAGCTCAGGATCGAACCCACCTTCGTTGCGCACCGCTGCAGTGCGCGCCACGAGACATGCGGTTGGCACATAACTAACTCGTGTGCCTGCCCTTACTCTTGCTGGTCGCTTGCCAAGATCCAGCGGACTGTCAGTCTCTTCGAATCGGCCAAAGATCGAGTTGGTGTTCGGAGTTCCAATGATACGAGGAGCGGTCGCAACTATGGATTGGTTCTGAAGATGTGATGCAAGCATTAGTAAGTCATGAACTTCTAGATGAACGTCAGCATCAACAAAGGCGACCAAGTCGGTCTCGGTTGCAGCAAGGCCAGCGTTGCGGGCACCTGCTGGCCCGGTGTTCCATTCATTGCGCACAACTTGACAGTTTGCGGGAACTGCGAAGGCGCCAGAGATCGGATGAGGAGAGTGATCATCGACAACGATTAGGGCGTGGCACTCAACAAGTTTGTTTACAAGCGATTCCAAGGCGTCAACATCGCGTTTCTCACGCGCAAAAACAGGAATCACAACAGTGATTTCATTCAAGATTGCACGGTCAGCGGGTTCAAGCATCGGTACCACTGCACCCGCATCTAAGAAACGATTCGCAAGAGCCATCTCAGACTGATCGATCACTTCGCGGTGTTCTATGCGCTCGGCAACTTCGCGTCCTTTGTCCGTCAGGTTGAACAGTTTTATCGGTGATCCCGCGATGACCGTTGACCCATTCATGGGTCGGCGCCAGGTTTTGTCGGCTCGGAATCGGGTCATAGCATCCAGTTTTTCACGGCATTGACCAGGTCGTTTACCAACGTTTTTAGGATTTCATTTCCTGCTTCAACACTTGAGCCACTCGGGTCACCGAGTACTCCGTTGGGGCTCACCGAAGCGATTCCCCCGGCGATGATCTGGGGCAAAATCGAACTAATTGGTTGGGTGTTTCCAATCTCGGCCCGCGCGAGGTCAACCTGGTCTGGTGCGATGGCGAGCATGATTGAGGTCTCCGTGTGCCCCGCATGCGCATCGCCACCTGGAACCTGCGGCCACCACGACATTGCGCGCCGCTTTTCGTACGCGGTTACTTCCATGGCTTTGGTGATTGCCTGAAGATTGCCGCCGTGGCCGTTCACCAAGACAACTCCGTCTGACCAATCTGCTGATCTAATCAGCTCAACGACGACCTGTGTAACTGCGTCATTACCGATTGAAAGCGTGTTAGCAAACCCATTGTGTTCACCGCTTGACGACACCGTTATTGCTGGTCCAAGCATCATGTCTGGGATTGAACGTATGAGTTCCCGCGCAAGATAGTCGGCAATGCGTGTGTCAGTGTCCGATGGCAAATGCGGACCGTGTTGTTCAAAAGAGCCGACTGGTACTACTACGACACTCACGAACTTAGATAGCCCCACTCGCGCATCGCCTGAATGATTCGCTCGGCCGCTTCAGGTGGTGAGAGTGTCACGAGTTCGCCACGGCTCTTGGCCGCCGTGGAATCAGTGAGTGCCCGAATACGGTCTATGGCTTGATTACCCTTGGGTGGCGCAACGATTCGTGTGGGTGGCCGATAGCGGGTGATTTCACCTTGCAGATCAGCGCCGATCCCCGCATTTGCCGTAGGCACGTTGGCATTACGTGCAGCCAAGGTGCCTGCAAGGGATGCACGACGAAGTTTTGCAACAGATCCTTCAACAGAAATAACCGCAGGCGAATTGGCGCTTGGAGCAACCCGCACAACTTCACGGCGACCGCCATCAAGACGGCGCACACATTCCAAGTTTGAACCGTCGCGTTCCACAGCAACTAAGCCGAGAGCCTGCGAGGCGCCGAGTTGCGCCGCAAGAAATGCAGGAACGCTGCCACTGCCACGGTCCGCTGAATAATCTCCGCAAATGATTAACTCACAACCCTTTAGATGTTGCGCCATCAAAGCAGCAACATCGCGGGAACTCGGTTGCGCACCACAGGCAATGAACTGAACCGCGGTTGCGCCAACAGCAAGAGAATCTCGCAGTGCTCCAATCGCGGCTTCGGGTCCCACGCAAACAACCTTGACTTGATCACCAATGCTGAGCGCCACTTCAAGGGCTGCTTGATCAGCCAATGAGACACCACCAAATCGGTCGTCAGTCAATATCGATCCAGATGTGTCCACTTCGGGCCGACCTGGGGTCCATTTGATAGCAACTCCGACGAACATCTGATTTCTTAGGTGCGATGGAACACGATTCCGTGCCCACCCTCGGGGTAACTCCAGCTGATCGCACCTTCTTTGTTGCAGACGAGATAACAAGTTCCGCACTCAAAGCACTGCTCATAGTTGAAGACAATTCCGCCAGCTGCAGTTGGCACAAACAAATTTGCAGGACACGCGGTAACACATTCAGTGGTAGAGCATTCAGCACAAACCTTGCCGTCAACCACGATGTGCGCGCGCTCATGCACACGAAACTCTGAGTGCGCCATCCGTTCTTCGAATGAAATCTGTTGCTGACTCATCCAAAGCTCCTAAATCCGGTCCAACCATCACGCGCAAGATCCGAGAGTTTCACACCGGCTCGCTTGCGCTCCTGTTTCAGGATACGACGAATACCGGGTTTTGGCTTGGGGTTGTCAACGGTGAACATGCGTTCAACAAGATTGGCAACCATCTGTGGGTACATGTGCTGCACGCGATCGGACAACACCAGATGCGGCGCATGCCTCAACTTCTTGTGATCCTGGAGCACAAAGGTGTTCTCGAGTCGTTTGCGGTAACCCGCGAGGCCTGTTGCGCTGCAATTACCTGACTTGATTGCTTCCACAGCAGCTTCACCGGCATACATTCCTGATGCCATCGCAAAGTTGACACCTTCCAGCCAGATTCCCGCCGCCAGGCACATTGCTGCAGCATCTCCAGCAACCATCAGACCGTCAGCGGTCAACTTCGGCATCATCTCATAGCCAGCTTCGGGAATCACGTGCGCTGAATATTCCTTGATATCGCCGCCCTTGATCAAAGGAGCGATCGCTGGGTGCGCTTTTAGATTCGCAAGTATTTGTTCGGGTCGAGTTTTTTGGGCGGCAAGCTTTGAAAGCTTGAGCACGACACCGACAGCGACTGTATCGAGCTGGGTGTATACAAAGCCTCCACCATTGACCCCATTGGTTCCGCCCAAGATTTCAATGTCGACACCTTCACGATCGGTCACAGCAAAGCGTTCATCAATCGTTTCTTTGGGCAAAGAAATTGTCTCTTTAACACCGAGTGTGTAGTTGTCGGCATCGACATCGGGATAAAGGCCGGCTTCTTTTGCCAGGAAACTGTTCACGCCATCGCAGGCGATCACGACAGGTGCAGTCAGATCGCCATCGGGACGATCGGTTCGCACTCCGGTCACAGCACCATTTGCCCCACGTATTAGCCCAGTCACCGTGGTTGAGGTGACCAGCACCGCGCCAGCTGCGATTGCATGATCAGCAAGCCATGCATCAAAGTCTGGGCGGTATGCGGTCGCACCGTTGTAGGGCGGTGCGCCCCATTTCTGCGATCGGAAGTCGATTGTCAGCGCCTGAGTGTCGGTTAGCAACATTGTTGAGCGCCGAGTGACCCAGCGCTGAATCGGTGCCTCTTCCCACCAATTCGGGATCAACTCATCAAGAATGCGCGGGTATACAACTCCGCCATACATGTTTTTTGATCCAGCAAACGGACCGCGTTCGATCAGTGCCACCCGTTTGCCTGCACGCGCGAGAACAATTGCCGCACACGACCCCGCGGGGCCAGCACCGACAACTATCGCGTCAAAGTCTGTGCTCAAGCTGCACCCGCGTTTCTACCGAGCCGCTGTTCTAACTCGTCAACAACAGCATTCGCATCACACACAATTGCAAGGTCAGACATTTGCATCATCGGACAATGAGGATCTGTATTCACACTGATCACATGATCAGGTTGACCGAGTCCACTGGTGTGTTGAACAGCACCTGAAACGCCAAAGGCAATGTACAAATCTGGATCAACCACAACGCCGGTGGTTCCAATTTGGCGCGAGTGACCCACCCAGCCTCGGTCCGTCACTACACGTGTGGCTCCCATTGATGCCCCAAGTTCGGCAGCAATGTTTCCTAGTTGGCCAAACACCGTTTCGTCCGCGAGGCCAGCGCCGCCACCAAAAATTCTCTTTGCTTCGGCAAGATCCATAGTGGCTGCATCGGGCTCGCGTTCTTCTACGAATGCGACATCATTTCCATCACCTAGTAGAAGTTCGATCATCTTGATCTGTAGAGACCCGTCTATTGGGACGGGGGAGTGGAGCCCTGGCATCACACTAACCACACACTTACCAGAAGTTTGCACGAGCTCCATTGCGAGCCCGCCCCAACGCGCCATCTGAATGTGAGTTTCACCATCTTGACTTTTGATCTCTGCCACGGATCCGAAGTACGCGCGACCACTTGCAGCCGCGATTCGTGGGGCAAGGTCGCGGCCATCTGGACAGCCGGGCAAGACAATGATCTCGTCGCCAATGTGCTGGTGGAGAGCAGCACTCCATGCGTCGGGGCGAAATTTTCCTACCTCCGCGCAATTGACTTCTTGAATCAAACCTTCAAGCTCTTGGGCCGCACTTTGGGTGCCTTCCCCAATTAACAGAATGCCGCCCTGGCCATATTCAGAGGCGACCTCAGCGCCTCCAGCGGGCAACCTTCCACCCCGAATAGGTACGACTACGAACACGCTTCAACGCTAGTAGGCAAGGCAGGAAATGCCCGATGTCAACGGGGTCGATTGTGGCGGATGTATCTGATGACCTCGATAATCACGGTTATTGATATGGCGGTCAGGAAAGCGACGATAAATGCGAGTGTGTGGTTGTCCTCAAAGGCTTTGCCACCGAAGTACCCAAGCGTTGCGGCATAACTTGCCCAAATAACCGAAGCCACACCAATCCATCGCGCAAACCAACGGTGTTCTTGTTCGGTTGTGCCACAACTGATCGTGAGAATCGTCCGCCCCCCGGGAATGAAGCGCCCAGTGATTAGCAGTAAGCCACCGCGTTGTTCGATCTGGTTATGGGCCCATTGAAGGCGTTGCCGCCCCTTTTCAGTGCGGTCGTAGCGACGGTGGATGCGTTCGCTAAACGAGCGGCCAATGAGATAAGCGATGTTGTCGCCCGAGAAAGCCCCACATGCACCCGCAGCAATCACGAGTGGTAGGAATAGCTTGCCGTCCTCTGCGCCACCTGCACCAGCGGCAACACCACCGATGATCACCATCGTCTCACTTGGCACGACAGGGAGAACTGCATCCAGCAACGCGATCGAAAAGATAATCAGATAGAAGGTTGGATCGGAAGAAAACTCCTTCAGCCAATCGAAGAAGTCATTGACAAGTGCGAGCATCAACGACCTACAACCGTGAACCCGCTCGCTCGCCGTCAACTACGGCAGCGTGCGCACGGCGTGGTGCAACACAATCACCGACTCGTTCAACACTTACACCTTGTGTTTTCAATTCGTGGTAGAGCCATTCAACGGGAGAGGCGTGTGTGGCGAGTACCACCCAATCAGGGGTGCGTATCTTGTTTTCTCCGGTTGGGTGATGAAGCAAAGTGAGTTCGCGACCAGTGAGGTTCATCGGCACGAGGTCAGTGCTTTGCACGATGCCTTTTCCAATTGCCCGAATCCACCAGTTCTCCATATCAAGAGTGATGCCAAGGTCTTGTCCAACAACCATGCCAGGTGTAATGACTTCAACATTGCAACCACGGTCGGCGAGCAATTCAGCCACAGAGGTTGCGTGGTGGAATCCAAGTTCATCAATCACGACAACATCACCGAAGGGCTCGGCGCCGCCTTCAATGACTTCGCGGCAGTCAGCCACACCGATTTGACAGTCCTCAGCAATCCACCACGGGCGTTGAGGCTCGGATCCGGTTGCAACAATCACATGGTCGGGGCGTTTTTCCGTAACGAGTCCGGGCCACACACCAACACCGAAAGTGAATTGCACGCCGAGCCGCTCACATTCATTCATCTGGTTGCGAATAATGTCGCCAAACTCTGCACGGTTTGGAACCGATGCGGCAATTCGAACTTGTCCGCCGGGCGCATCCTTCTGTTCGTAAACATGGACACTGTGACCATTACGAGCCGCAGCAATTGCGGCCTGGAGGCCCGCTGGGCCGGCTCCGACAACCATCACATTTTTTGGTTTTGTTGTTAGCCGCACGTGGCCGTTGGATTCCCACTCGCTCTCGCGTCCCGTGCGCGGATTCTCAATGCAGCCCAACCAACGATTGAGGCCCATTCTGCCAACACACTCTTGGTTGCACGACAAGCAAAGCCGAATGTCATCGGTGGCGCCCGCGCGCGATTTTGCGGCGAAGTCGGGATCGGCAATCTGGCCGCGAACAACGCCGACCAAATCGCACTGACCTTCGGCTAGTGCGCGCTCTGCCTGAAGTGGATCTTTGAATCGCCCAACCCCCACCACGGGAAGATCAACTGCTTTGCGAATTGCTGAAGGTATGAACATTGCATATCCCGGAGGAATGTGCATTGAAGCTTCAATCATGAACAAGCTTGCGGTTGCTACACCAATTGAAGTGTTGATGTAGTCAACACGCCCTGTTGCTTCAACCAGTTTCGCTACTTCGACGGCTTCATCGATGGTGGTGCCGCCTTCAATGAGTTCGTCACCGCAGAGCCTCACACCAAGAGCCATCGTGGGACCGATAACGCGCCGAACCGCAGCGACAATCTCGATGAGAATTCGCGCACGATTTTCTAGAGAACCACCGTATTCATCTGTGCGGAAGTTGGTTGCTGGTGATAGAAAACCACGAACGATTGATGAGTGACTGCATTGCAGTTCAATGCCATCAAACCCACCTTCTGCACAATGTCCAGCAACTAATGCATATCCTGCGATTACTTCTTCGATTTCCGCTTGAGTGATTCCCTTGGCAACCTCACGAAATAGTGGGTCGGCAACTGGACTCGGAGCCCACACCGGCAATCGACTGAACATGCTTGATGCCTGACCGCCGTTGTGATTGATTTGGGCGAAAATTGGCACTCCGTGTTTGTGGACTGCCGAGGTGATCTTGCGGTAGCCAGGAATTACGTCACGGTGAAAGCCGTGGATGAGTTTTTCGTAAGGCCAGTCGGTTGGGTGGGTGCTGTGTTCCTCGGTGATGATGAGGCCAGCACCACCTGCAGCGCGTGCTTCGTAATATGCAGCGTGCTGATCAGTTGGCTTGCCATTGCGCGCATAGTTGGTGAGGTGCGCAGAGAAGACAATCCGGTTGCGTGCAGTTACCGGCCCGAGTTGGAGCGGGGTCCACAGATACTTGTACGCCACGCCTAAAGGTTAGGACTTGTCGTGCTTGAGTCCATGTTCGGCCCCCGCCAAAAGGCGACGAATATTCTCAGCGTGGCGGGCAATGATGAGTGCGCAAACCGCAACGACGCCAATGATCTCCCAGGCCGTGCCACCGCGGAGCCCTATTCCCAAAGGAACAAGCAGTACGGCGACAATGGACGCGACAGAAGATTTGCCGGTCGTACGTGAGATTACAAACCACGTTGCGATCACGATTACTGACACGAGCGGCGCCATAGCTATCACGACCCCTGCACCAGTGGCCACCCCTTTGCCACCTTTGAAGCGATTGGTAATTGGAAAAATATGACCGACCACCGCTGCAAACCCGCAGATGTATGCACCCAGCCGACCATCCGCCAAGGCGCCAACTCCTGCGGCAGCGACTCCTTTGGCGCCATCCATGGCGAATACCACGACACCGGCTTTCCATCCGAGTAGGCGAGTGATGTTTGACGCTCCTGGGTTGCCTGAGCCTTCCGCGTGAACATTGACTCCAGATCGTCGCGCGACAATTTCGGCGCTCGGAAACAGACCGAGTGCATAGCCAGCAACAATTGCAATGAGCGCCAAAGGCAATGACTCAGCGCCGACAGCGAGAGTCACCTGACTCCTATCGATAAGGCGGCACGTCGAGCTTCAAGCACTGACTCCATAATTGTCCGTGGAGCAACACAATCACCGACCATCTGGCTGGCACCCTTTATTGGCGCGGTGGGCAGGCGGAATCCACAATCGACCAGAGCTACGCAAGAAACGGTGTGCTCCTCGCCCGAAAACTTGTTTTCGATCAAAACACTGCTTGCGGTGACCAACCTCAGCAATGCACGGCGTTCAACACGCACTCCCTTTTGTGCAAGGCGGGAGTTTGCAGGGGCAAGGTCACCACTTCGTGAGAGCTCGTTGCCGGCGATGTTGTCTTGTGTAATCAGGATCGCTCGCGGACCGAGTTCCTCGGCCAAAGCGATGGCAATCGGACCACCAATTGGGTCAAAGATCGCCACTGCACCGTCGGCGGGTATAGCGACCCTACCCATTCGAAGGTCTTCAACATTGATCACATTCGCGCCGACATCAGTTCTGTATTGGCGCACTCCAGGCTGTCCGCCGGTTGCTTGAATGACATCGGTGAAGGAACTCAAATTCGATTGAAAGTTGGCATCGTTTAACTCAACTCCGGGCTTGAATTGAACGCCGAGCGATGAGCATTGTGCGACTAACCAGTTAACAAACGGTGCGCCAGGACCACACACTGATGCGAGGCCACCAATTGAGGCGCGGTCAAAAACAGTCACATCGTGTCCACGTATCGCTGCAACACGTGCAGACTCAAGGCCCGCCACACCGCCCCCGATGACAGCAACTTTCTTGCGGATGCTCGCAGGCGAATACCAATCTTCGTCAGCCAACTCATGCCCAGTGCTTGGCTCGGTAACACAAGTGATTATGGGGTTGCGAGCATCACGAACCTGACAAGTTTGATTGCAAAGAATGCAGGGCCGAATGTCTTCGATGCGCCCCCCGGCAATCTTTGTCACGAGGTTTGGATCAGCGAGTTGGGCACGGGTCATCTCAACCCCAGCTACTCCATTGGCAACGATTAATTCAGCATCATCGGCACGGACTATTGAGCCCTGAGCGAAAACGGGGATCTTGACTGCACTGGAAATTGAGCGGGTTAGTTCTGTGTTGAAGTTCTCGGGTTCGTGAAAATCAGGTCGAGTTTTTTCGACTGAGAAAATGGACCCACGTACGACCACGATGTAGTCAGCCCCAAGGGACTCAAGTGTGCTTGCCAATGCCACTGCGGATTCTGGTGTGATACCCGCCCAAGGTGCGAGTTCATCACATGAAAGACGCACGCCGATGATGGCCTGACCAGTTTTTTCACGAACCGCTTTGATTACTTGTGATGCGAAGAGCATTTTGTCTGCGCCGTATGCATCGTCGCGTTGGTTAGTGAGTCCTGAAATGAACTGTCGAATGAGACTGTGCTGACCAATATTCAACTCAACACCGTCACATCCCGCACGCACGGCAGATTCGGCAGCGGCGGCGAAACCATCAACTACAGAGTCGATATCTGATTGTTCCATCCACTTTGGAACTTCGCGAGAGTTCACTTCTGGAACACGGCTCGGTGCAAGCATGACCGCTTGGCTGTACGCGGAGCTGCCTTGGCCGCCGGCGTGGTCCAATGAAGCAATAGCTAAAGCGCCGTGAGCGTGCACTGCAGCTGCCAGCATGCGCCATGAAGACTCACACTTTGAAGCAAGTGGTGCACGTTCGTATGGCCAATCGCTTTCATGGACACTTGCGCCTTCAAACACGATGACGCCAGCACCGCCTTTTGCCCGAGCCTCATAGAAAGCGCGATGTGATTCGGTGAATTCCCGATCATCGTTACCGAGGTTGGTAACAATTGGGCCAAACATCACGCGATTACGTGCAACAACTTGCCCAATACGAAGTTCTTGCAGCAACTTCATCAGCTCAGCCGATTGTCAGAGATTCTTGGCGGCGCCTGATCGTAACCAGCTTGGAATGGTCCGGAGTCGGTGTGGGTACGGATTCACGGCTTACATTCGCTAAGAAATGCTCCCCGTCGCCGCCTACACACTCAGGGTCTGGGCCATCAAGGGGTATTCCGGTGAAGAACTTCGCTGCCATGCAACCACCTTGGCATGCGTCGTAACTGCCACAACTTGCACATGCTCCCGCGCTCTGAGGCTCACGTAGTTCAGTGAACAGCGTGCTCTCGCGCCAAATACGCGCGAAGCCACCTTCGTCACGGATTGAACCGGCTTTGAACTCCTCGTGAATCACAAATGGGCAGGCATATACATCACCAATTGGATCGATGAGACATACAACTCGGCCAGCACCGCACATATTGAGACCGGGCAAAGCGGGTCCGAGTGCGTTGAGGTGGAAGAACGAGTCTCCCGTCAGAACATTCTCGCCGTGAGCCATCAGCCAGTCGTAGATCTCACGTTGTTGTGAATTGGTTGGGTGGAGTTCATGCCAAGTGTCAGCGCCACGGCCTGCAGGTCGCAAGCGAGTGATGCGCAGTTGTGCTCCGTAGGAATCTGCGAGTTCTTTGAACGCGTCCAATTGCGAGACGTTGTGGCGCGTAACAACGACTGAGATCTTGAACTCACCAAAACCCGCGTCACGCAGGTTGTTCATCGCAGCGATTGCAGTATCAAAGGAGCCTTCTCCACGAATGGCGTCATTAGTTTTGGCATCCGTACCATCAAGGGAGATTTGGATGTCGAGATAATCCATTGCAGCGAGACGCTTTGCATTTTCGGCGTCAATGTAGGCGCCGTTGGTTGAGAACTTGACGCCGATTCCATTCGCTGTGGAGTACTCAATGATCTCAAAAAAGTCACGGCGTACCATCGGCTCGCCACCACCGATGTTTACGTAAAACACCTGCATGTCGCGCAATTGATCAATGACAGACTTCGCTTCTTCGGTCGAGAGTTCACGCGGATCGCGACGACCACTTGATGAGAGACAGTGGATGCACTGCAAGTTGCATGCATATGTGAGTTCCCATGTGAGGCAGATTGGAGCATCAAGCCCAGATTTGAGTTGGGTGACCAATGATTCAACGGACACGAAGTATCTCCGAGCTTTGCAAACTGTCCAATGCTGCAATGAATGCTGGCCAGCGGGTTTCTTCCACGTGGCAGCTCTCAAGTGCCGCGCGGAGTGATGGGCTTTGACTAAGTGATTTCACAACGGTCACCACATCGTTGTGCTTCATGAACACAAGTCGGCGGTTGTCGTAGTGGTACGCAAGGGCACCGAATGGTTCGGGTCGAATCGCCACTTGTGGGTGGAGTTCGTAAGCGGTGTCAAGGTCGATGGCCATTGGGCAACGGCCCTTCCGTCAACAGTGGCTCAGTAGACGCCGCACATGCCGTCGATCGAGATCTCCTCGACCAGCAGTTCTTCGGTCACCATCTCGCTCGCAGTGGCCTCTTGGGCGGTGTTTTCGTCGCGCTCTTCCATGTGGGACAGCGTAGCCACTATCTGTGGTTCGGGTGTAAGTTGAGAAATAGTTAGCCAACAAGGGGGAACCATGAAGACCAAGGCCGCCATCTGCTGGGAAGTCGGAGCACCGTGGAGCGTTGAAGAGATTGAGCTCGACGAACCGGGCCCGACCGAGGTGCTTGTAAAGTTGCACGCCTCTGGCATGTGCCACAGCGATGAACACATCGTCACGGGTGATCTGCCTTTTGCCCCGCCAATGATCGGTGGTCACGAAGGTGGGGGCGTCGTTGAACGCGTTGGCAAAGACGTTTCATGGCTAGAACCCGGAGACCATGTGGTGTTCGGTTTCATTCCTGCTTGTGGTCGTTGCATAGCTTGCAGTACCGGACACCAGAATCTCTGTGATTTGGGCGCCAAGATGGCTGGCGGTCGCCAGGCAGCAGATGACACGGCCCGTCATCATGCACAGGGCAAGGACCTCGGTCTTATGTGCATGCTTGGAACGTTTGCGAACCACACCGTTGTTAACGAGGCATCATGCATCAAAATCGAAAAGGATGTTCCTTTGGAGCGCGCGTGCCTTCTCGGTTGTGGCGTGGTCACTGGCTGGGGCTCGGCTGTCTATGCCGGTGATGTCCAGCCAGGTGACACCGTTGTTGTCGTTGGTGTCGGTGGCATCGGTGCGGCGTCGATCCAAGGAGCAAAGATCGCCGGTGCGCGACACATCATTGCTGTTGATCCCGTTGATAACAAACGAGATCGTGCTCCGGCTTTTGGCGCAACACACACCGTGGCGTCAATGGAGGAAGCAATTGGCTTGATAGGCGAGATCACTTGGGGCCAGATGGCAAACGTGGTGATCATGGCCATGGGCGTTGGCGAAGGTTCATTGTTGGCCACGGCTCTTGCAATGTGTGGAAAGCGCGGCAAGGTGGTCGTAACAAACATTCACCGCGCACTAGAGACTTCTGCAACCGTGAGTCTTTTGGACCTCACGTTGATGGAGAAGCGGATCGTCGGTTCACTGTTTGGTTCAGCAAACCCACGTGCCGACATCCCGAAGCTTCTTCACTTGTACCGCAACGGCAAGTTAGATCTCGACAATATGGTCACGCGTACATATCCATTAGATGATGTGAACCAGGGCTATGAGGATATGCGAGAGGGCCGAAATATTCGTGGTGTCCTCTTAATGAACGACTAGTCAGAGGTCAGTGACAATCTGAGTTTCGCGGTGGCAC
>CAZXAX010000042.1:0-16003 GCA_964638795.1 uncultured Bifidobacterium sp.
AGGAGGTAGCTCCAGGATCTAGGGGAGGGGATCCAAGCAATTTCTTAATGAGTAGCCATTTAATTCGGTGATTACCGAGCTGTTAAAAACGGCAAGAATAAACAGACCAATAACTAATTGGAGGGAAAATGAAAGGAAAGTTGCGACTCGCATTCGCAGTTCTCGGTGCTTCGGCATTGTTGATCAGCGCATGCAGCGACGACAGCGACAGCGACAGCACGACTACGTCTGCCGCTGAAGAAACAACTACAACAATCAACGAGAAGATCATGATGCTGGATGCTGACGCAGACGGTGACGTGCAATTCGGTGTTGCTGCTGCTGGTCCGGCCAATGATGGTGCGTACGTGCAGGCAACAGTTGATGGCGTGAAGGCATTTGCTGAGGCAAACGGTCTTCCAGAGCCGATCGTTGTTGACGAAATTGAAGCAGAGCAGTCAGCAGAAAAACTGGAAGCACTTGCTCAGCAGGGCGCAGACGTGATCGTGGTGGCGGCGAGTGAAATCGCTGGCCCACTTGACACTCTGACCGAGACCTACGCTGACATCTTCTGGTACTGCAACTGTGGTGCTGGTTACGGCAAGGACCTTCCGGGCCTCGCTCAGACTCTCGACGATTCGTCAGAGATCAGCTACACCGCTGGCTATGCAACAGGTCTCCTCTTGGCTGATGCCGAGAACAAGGCTGTTACATTCCTCGGATGCTGTGACCTGCCATTCGAAAAAGAGGCATACCTCGCATACGAGCTCGGTCTGAAGGACGCGCTACCAGAAGCCACATTTAGCTACGTGGCAACCGGTGGCTATCCATATGACTTCGCCAACACCGCAGGTGCAACCGAGGCTTACAACTCCGCTAAGGCCGCTGGTCTTGGTGCTGTGAACCCATACCTTGACGGCGCACACGAAGCCATTGTTCAGCTTGCAAATGCTGACGGCATCGTGACCATGTCTGCAGGAAAGGCCGACGCTTGCGAGCGCACCGATCTTTCGTACCAGATTGCCGTGAAGTTTGACGGTGGCGACTACATCATCGAAGCAATGAACCGTATTGCTGAAGGCACATTCAGCGAGGGCGAGAAGCTGACGTTCCATCCTGGCGACAGTGTTGGACCCGGCGGATCACCTGGTGCGGTCATTTGTGACCCAACCGATGAACAGCAAGCAGCGATGGACGCGGTCTACGCAAAGATCCAGGCAGGCGAGATGGCTGCCCAGTTCGGTGCGATCAAGGGCCAGGCCTACGCAGGCTGATTCGGTGACGTCTTCAATTCCGAATGAACGAGTAGGTGAGGGGGCTTCGGCCCCCTCACTTGCCGTTTCTATGACGGCAATCACGAAATCTTTCGGAGTCTTGAAGGCTTGCGATGAAGTGAGTTTCTCCATGGATGCAGGTCGCATCCATGGAGTTCTCGGCCAGAACGGAGCTGGCAAATCAACTCTGATGAAAATTCTCATTGGATTGGTCACACCCGACAGCGGCGAAATCCGCATCGGTGGCCAGCCAGTGACCATTACGAGCCCACAACAAGCAGCCGATCTAGGTATCGGAATGGTGCATCAGCACTTCAGCCTGGTTGATGCATTGACTGTGTGGGAAAACGTCATTCTTGGTGAAGGCGGTTTGCGTCTTGACCGCAAGCGCGCCAGGCAGCTTGTTTGTGAGATTGGTGATCAATATGGGTTGGCCATTGATCCAGATGCGACTGTGGGCAATTTATCGGCTGGTCAGCGTCAGCGCATTGAGATCATCAAGTGTCTGCGACGCAATCCAAAAATCTTGATCTTTGATGAACCGACCTCGGTTCTCACACCCGATGAAAGCGAAATGCTCTTTCGGGTTTTGCGACAGGTCGTCCAATTAGAGGGACGCACCGTGGCGCTTGTTAGTCACAAACTCGAAGAAGTTCTGCATGCCACCGATGATGTAGTCATTATGCGGGACGGAAAACTGGTTGCGTCAATGCAGACCAGTGGCACAAAGCCTGAAGAGCTTGCTCGCGCCATGGTTGGCCGCGAAGTAAAGCTTCGCGGCTCCACTCCTTCGTCAGCACCTGCGGTGTCGGCAGCGAAGACTGGTACACCCGGGCTCAAGATCTCCGGATTGTCGGTGTCGAGCCGCAAAGAAGGTGTTGAGTTGAATGACCTCTCGCTAGAGGTTCACCCTGGCGAGATTGTCGGTGTTGCTGGTGTGGAGGGCAATGGTCAGCGCGTGCTTGCCGATGTGCTTTCAAGTCTGCGTAGCTTCAATGCGGGCACCATCGAAGTAAATGGTGTGCCAGTTAAAGAAGGTGGTGCAGGTGCCATGGCACACGTTGGCATTGCTGTAATTCCTGAGGATCGTCATGATTCGGGCTGTGTGCTCAACATGTCCGTGGCTGAAAATCTCGTACTTGCGGGGCTAGAGAAGGTCTCACATCGCGGCGTGGTTGAAGCTGACACGGTGCGGGAAAATGCGGAGAAATTGATCGCCGAGTTCGGCATTTCATGCCAATCCCCCGATGCCCCAATGTGGACGCTCTCTGGAGGTAACCAGCAACGCGTCGTGCTTGCACGAGAGCTGTCCGCAGATCCAAAAGTTCTAGTCGCGGCTCAACCAACCCGTGGCTTGGATGTTGGTGCCATTGAGTACATGGGTGATCGACTGCGCTTGGCGGCCGATCAGGGTGTTGCGGTTCTGCTTATCTCCAGTGAACTCGAAGAAATTCTGCACCTTGCTGACCGAATTGTTGTCATGTACCGCGGTTCAATTATCGGTGAGATGCCCAACAAAGATGTCGATTTGGAACGCCTCGGGATGCTCATGGGGGGCGCTCAATGACCACTAGCAAAGGTGTGCTTGCACGCCTCAAATTGACGAGGGATCAAGTAGAGCTTCTTGGCCTTTATGTTCTCTGTGTGGTGCTCGCATTGGCGATCTCCGCACTCTTAATCGAGTTCAATGGTTCCTCGTGGACCCGTGCCGTTGAGGCGATTTTTGACGGCGCGTTCCAAAGCAAAGGTCGTTGGGGTGAAACCCTGCGTCGAATGGCGCCACTATTGATCGTGGCAGTTGGCAGCATTGTTGCAACACGTGCAGGCATTGTAAACATCGGTCAAGAGGGCCAGTTATTGGTGGGAACCACTGGTGCAGCATTTGTGCTGACCAAAATTCAGCCCGGTAATCCCGCGATGTTGATCGTTGGCCTTATTGTCGGCGCCATCGTCGGGGCGGTGTGGGCAGGTATCGCTGGTTGGCTTTACTATTGGCGCAAGATTCCAATTGTTTTGTCGACACTGCTGCTGGTCTATCTCTCTTCGCAGATTGCTTCTTACACACTCACGAGGCGCCAACTGTTGTTGAATGTGGTACCGGGTGAGCCGAATCGTTTGCTACTCAGCGATGTGACAGCGCCGAAATCGCGACTTGGCATTATTGAAGTCTTTGGTAACAAGTTCCCGTTAAGTGTTCCGATTGCATTGGTCATTGCAGTGGTTGCCGCCTGGGTACTTACCCGTACCGTTTGGGGTTTCCGTTTGAAAATGCTCGGCATGAATCCGCGCACCGCACGCCGCGCAGGTGTTTCGGAAACGCGTTACGGCATGGCTGCGATCCTTGTATCGGGTGCCGCTGCAGGATTGGCGGGCTCGATGATGCTCGCGGGCGGGGAGTCGCAATACAAGTTCTCCTCGGGCTTTGCATCGAATGCTGGTTGGGATGGTTTGCTCGTGGCGCTGGTGGCCCGTAACAATCCGATAGCTGCAATCCCAGTGGCGCTGGTGTTTGCTGGTCTGCGGAGTGCATCCACATTCCTTTCGGTGGCTGGAATCGAAGGTGTGTTGGTCGATGTTGTTCGTGCACTACTCGTGGTAGCGCTCTTTATTCCGCCGGCAATAAGTGAATTGCGTCGTAAGCGTCGGGCACTTGCGAACCTGACGGAGAGGACCTGATCATGCTCGCATTCATGGGTGACATCCTCTCGAATGGGCCGCTGTACGAGAGCACATTTCGACTCGCTGCCGTGCTCGCATTCGCTGCTGTGGGTGAGTGGGTTGCCGAGCGCGCAGGCACTATCAACATCTCCGTTGAGGCAATGCTTCTAGGCGGACATTTTGGTGCCGCAATTGCTTACACGGAGTCCACCAACTTCGCGTTAGCGATCGCGGTTGGTGCCATTGTTGGCATGCTGGTGGCTTCGCTGCAGGGGTATCTCAGCCACTACTTGAGTGCCGATCAGTTCGGAATTGGCCTCACATTGAACATCTTGTTGCTTGGTGTTGCGGCCTTTCTGCAACCCAAGTTTGATCTAAGTACGAAACTCGCAAATGTGGTTGAGATTCCGTTGTTTTCAGACATTCCAAAGATTGGTCCAGCATTGTTCGCTCAACGTTGGCCGATGTACCTCATCTATGTGTTAATTCCCATTATCTGGTGGTTGGTAATGCGCACTTCGTGGGGTCTGGAAATTCGCGCCGTTGGTGAAGATCCGCAGGCTGCAGATGTGAGTGGCATCCATGTCAACGCCCGTCGACGTCAGGCGATTCTGATCGCCGGACTCACTTCGGGAATCGGTGGGGCTGTGTATCTGTTTGGCCAAGTGGGTCGTTTTGAGAGCTCCAATATTGGCGGAAAGGGCATCATCGCACTAGCGGCGGTGATCTTCGGCGGTTGGACTCTTCGTGGTGCGGTGGCGGGATGTTTGTTGTTCGGATATGTGGATGCATTACGCCTCAATCTGCCCAACATCCTTGGCTACAGCTTGAACAGTCAACTTCTGGCGTCGCTTCCATTCTTGGCAACCATCATCGTGATGCTCATCTTTGCCAAGCACACTCGACAGCCAAGAGCACTCGCGCAACCGTTCATTCGTGGACTCAAATAGGAAAGCCCAACAGAGGTAAATCATGAAAGCAGTTTGGTACGACGCACCTGGTGGCCCAGAAGTGTTGAACTACGGCGACCGTCCGGACCCGAATCCGGGAACACACGACGTAGTGGTCAAAGTCCACGCAGCAGCACTAAATCATCTTGATGTGGTGCAACGCAATGGTTGGTACGCAATGCCGGGTTTCACTTTGCCCCACATTGCTGGCATGGATGTTGCGGGCGAGATTGTTGCAGTTGGATCTGCAGTTACAAACGTGAAGGTGGGCGAACGCGTGGTCGTTGACCCGTCACTTGCAGGTGTGCCCGATGGCTCGGCGTACGCCAACATGGGTGACTTCTACGGTGATCTTGGTGTCATTGGCGCCACGGTGGCAGGTGGATACGCCGAACTCTGCCTCGCGCCATCTACTCACGTTTATCGCATTCCCGATGCGATGTCATTTGAAGATGCCGCAACATTTCCGACCTGTTATCTGACCGCATGGCACGCTCTTTTTGAAGTCGGAAAATTGCAGCCCGGTGAAACCGTGATGATTCATGCCGCAGGTAGCGGTGTCTCTGTGGCGGGCATCCAACTCGCGGTCGCCCGCGGCGCGCGTGTACTTGCCACTGCTGGCTCTGCCGAAAAGTGTGAGCGTGCACTCGATCTTGGTGCCGCTGCGGTGTGCAATAACCGTACTGAGGATGTCACAGGTTTCGCCCGCGCAAACACCGAGGGCCGCGGAGTTGACATGGTCTTTGACCACGTCGGGCCTGCACTGTGGGCGCAGTCAACTTTTGCGCTGCGTCCGCGTGGCCGCATTGTTAATTGTGGAAACACCACGGGCGACACCGCGACAATTCCTTCGCTTGGCTATTCGTTCCACATGGGCATTCAGATCCTTGGAAGCGATCCATATCGACCCGAAGAGTTCCAGCCCGCTTGGGACACATTCTGCAATGGCAACTTCAACGTGGTCATTGACTCACAGTTCGAACTCAAAGATGCAGGTGAAGCACAAATGAAGATGCAGAACAACGACGTCTTTGGCAAGATCCTGTTGCGGCCCTGATCGATGGCTGAAGAGCGCGACGCGCCGTACCCAGAACTGAAGAAGAGTCACACGGCGGCCCACAAAGGCACACCGTGGAGCGACTTCAAGCCGCCTGCATCGGCGCCGGTCTGGAACATTATTCAGGGATATGGCAACTACTGGCTGCTGTGTTCGGCCGTCGAGCTCGGTGTTTTTGACTTGTTGCAAGAACTTGGTCCAACCAAACTCGAGCCAGTTGCCAAACGCCTGGCGTTGCCGGAGCGGAGTGCGTTGTTTCTTCTCGATGGCCTCGTGGCTATCGGAATGATTGAGCAGTATCGCGACGTCTACAAACTCGGTGACCTTGCCAAGCGCTACTTGACCACGGACGCTCCAGCAAGCATGGCTGATTTGATTGCCGTTGCGCCGGGGCCTCTTGTGAATTGGGAACACCTGTCCGACACCTTCAAACGAGGCACCCCTGAGCGGCCGATTGAGGACGATCCTGAAGGCTTTTACGTACCACTTGTAGAGGCCACTTTCCCGACGATGCTGCGTGCGGCCACGCGTGCTGACTTAAAGATCGGATACTCGCGACAGCCAAACCTGCATGTTCTTGATCTCGGTGCGGGTGGTGCTCCTTGGACCGTTGCGATTCTTGGCCAGAACCCAACTGCAACTTCAGTGGTTAATGATTTTGAAGGTGTCTTACGCGTGGCAAAGCGACGCATTGAAGATGCTGGTGTCAGCGATCGTGTCGAGTATCGACCAGGTGATTTCCATAACATCACCCTCGACGACGGCGAGTTTGATCTAGTTATCCTGGGGCACATAATGCGTACCGAGGGTGTTGAGGGCGCAAAGCACCTGATTGAACGCGCCTATAAGGCACTGAAACCTGGCGGGCGAGTGGTCGTCTCTGATTACTTCCGCGATAACTCGCGTAAGTTCAATCCGTTTGGGGTGTTGATGGGCGTAACCATGGTGGCGGCGACTCGCCAAGGTCTCACATTCACAAATCGCGAGGTAACTGATTGGCTCCGCGCACAAGGCTTCGAGGCGTTGCGACTCATTGAGCCAATTGGTTTCAACCAAATGTATGTAGCAAGCAAACCGGAATAGGAGAGCAGTAGTGGAAGACATTGATGTACTCATAAAGGGCTGGTACGTGGTCACGATGAATGCAACACGTGACATCATCCGCAATGGTGCAGTGGCCGTTAAGGGCAACAAGATTCTTGAGGTTGGCAAAGCTGCTGACCTCGAAAAGAAATATAAGGCTAAAGAAGTAGTCGGTGGTGATCGCTTCGTTGTTGCCCCGGGCCAAGTGAACTCACACATTCATATCACTGGTGAGCCGCTAACGCGTGGGTATGTCCCCGACGACACGCCATTTGAAGAGAACGTTTTCATGTGGCTGTGCCCTCTGTACGCGGCTTTTGAAGCACATGAAGAGAAAATGTCTGGCCAGTTGGCCGCAATTGAAATGTTGAAAAGCGGAACAACGTCATTTTTGGAAGCGGGCACGATTCGCTTCATGGACGAAGTGGTTGAAGGTCTCGTTGACATTGGAATTCGTGGTCGTGTGGGTCGTTGGATCTGGGATCTTCCACCCGAGCCGGATGTCTACAAGCAAGACACCGATGAGGCGATCCGCAATCTGGAGCAATCAATCACGAAGTATCGCTCGCTTGCTGATGGACGCATTCAGTCGTGGTCGATCTTGGTTGGGCACACAACGTGTTCCGATCCACTCTGGCGCGCAGCACGTGATCTCGCCAATGAACACGGCACTGGAATGTCATTTCACATGTCACCAGCCAAACTCGACCCTGAAGGCTTCTTGGCCGAGTTTGGTCACCGACCCATGGTCCATCTCGCTGAACTCGGTGTGCTCGGGCCTGATGTTGCAATTACTCACGCGGTGCAGGTTGACAACAACGAACTCGCAATCATGGCCGAGGCTGGCGTAACGGTTGCGCATTGTCCAACCACGGCGTTGAAAGTTAGTTATGGCGTTACGCAGGTAGGCAAGATGCCCGAGATGGTCACGTCGGGGGTGAATGTTGCAATCGGTACCGATGGCAACAACGCCTCCAACTATTCCGACCTCATGCGAGCCACCTATCTGGTAGCGGGATTGTTCAAGGACGCACGCACTGATCCACAAATGTTCCCTGCGGAGAAGGCATTTGAGATGTCAACTCTCGGTGGTGCAAAAGCCATCTGTGCCGAAGATGAAATCGGTTCGTTGGAAGCTGGTAAGAAAGCTGACCTCGTCTTACATGACACCGATCGTCCCGAGTGGCGACCCTTGTTAAATGTGATGAACCAACTCGTGTGGGCAGCCGATGGTCGTGGAGTACACACCGTGTTTGTGGATGGCAAGAAAGTTGTCGAAGCCGGGCGGATGACCACTATTGACGAAGATCGTTTCTGGGCTCAGTGCCAAGAAGCAGGCGAGGCAATTACATCGCGTTCGGGCCTGCCCGACAAGGCGAAGTATCCGGTTCTCTAGCGACGTCTTAAGTGTTTAGGGTTCAAGCCCTGCCTGCTGAAGAAACGATTTTGAATCCCAGTAATCAGTGCGGTCAGTAATCAGGCCGTTGCGCACCGTGATGCGCATCATTCCGCGCACTGCAATCTCACGCTCGTTTACGCGCGCACGCAACGTGTACGCATTCGCTACTTGATCACCTTCGGTAATTTGACTCTCAACTTCGTAGATCAACCCAGGCATCGAGGCGATGAAACCAGGCAGGCGACGGCGGTATTCGTCTTTGCCTTGGCATCCAGAGCCGAGTGCGGATGTGTGTTCGTTAATGAAGTCCTCTGACACAAAACTGGCGACCACATCAGGGTCACCAGTTGCGAAGGATTCAAGATACCTGCGGCAGATATCCGCGGGTGAGCTCAACCCCAGACTTCCTTAGCCTTTGCGTAAACGCCTTGGTCGTATGAGAACTCGATCATGTTTCCATCGGGATCTTTCAACGCACAGATATAGCCAATTGGTGGCGGCATATCGGTGGGAGGCCACGCCAGACATCCGTCAGCTTCGCCCATTGCAGCGGTATCTTCAACAGCTTTGCGACTCGTTAGCTCAATGCCAATGTGTGCAAAAGGAGCCATGATCGGCTGTGGTGGACCGTCTTGGTCTTTAAAGAAACTGACGAGCACGAGGATGAACGGCTTGTCGCCTTGGTCATCGTGTCCGAGCCATGCGCCGTAGCCATCCGGATCTTCGCGTCGATCGAGCAGACGCAATGGCGTGAACTTCTCGTACCACGCAATCGACTTGTCGATGTCGGTGGAAGGTAGAGCGATGTGGGTCCAACGCGCCCGCGGCGGATGGAGTTCGTACACGTCGTTCGGGTCACTCATTGGTCCAGCCTTCGGGAATCTTTGGTGAGTCGCCACCCTTGGTCCACATGATGATGTGATTGCCCCATGGATCTTCGAATGCGCAGTTAAAGCCATTGAACTCTGCCCAGAAGTGGTCACGCCAGAGTTCCTTTGCGCCTTCTTTTACCGCACGGTCAAGAATCGCGTTTTGGTCGTCATCGTCAGACACCAAAACCCACATCCGAATGCCGCGCTTATCACGGTTTAATTCGCGGGGGCCAACGCCTGCCGAGTCCGGATGGGGGCGAGCGTTATTGACGTTGTAGATGCCGATGTGCAGGTTGCCGATTGGGCTTTGGCTGCCGTCGTCAAGCTTGAAGTTCTGACCCGGGACCAAACGATGGAAGACGCCGTGTGGGCGACCTTCGTTAGTCCAGCCAAAAACCTTGGCGTAAAACTCGCCCGTTGCACTGGGGTCATCTGACGGAAGATCAACAAATATAAGGGTGCTGGGATATGTCATGCCCCTCACCATAGCACTCATGGTCTGATGGTCTGACCAAGAATCTGTGCTCGTTTTTGTGCTTCTTCGGCCGCGGCAGCGATGTCGACGGTGATGCATTTGCGCCCACGAATCACCTGCTTGCCAGCGACAAAAACATCGGCCACGGATGCGCCATTTGATGACCAAATGAGTTGCAACACCGGGTTGCTACTGCGCGTGATCCACTCGGGTCCCGAAGTTTGAAAAACCACCACGTCGGCCTGTTTACCAACTTCCAATGAGCCGATCTTGTCGTCCATGCCGATGGCCCGTGCTGCTTCAATCGTGTGTTGGGCAAGTGCATCAACGGCGGAATAGCTAAATGGGTCCATCGACTTGTCGCGCATGAGTCCCGCAAAGAGTGCTGCATTGCGTATTGGATCCACAGCATCACCGGAGTTCTCAGAATCACAACCGAGTGCGACCCGAACTCCTCGGCGCAGCATCTCATCGTGGCGTCCACCTGCAGTTATGCCTTGGGCCAAACGTAAGTATGCCCAAGGGCAAACTGCGACGGCGGCATCTGCACTCACAACACAGTCAATTTCGTCCTCATTGAGGTGCACTGCATGCGCAAGCAATACGTGGGGTCCGAGGGCACCGAGATCGTAGAGGTGGCGCACGGGATGTTTGCCGGTGCGGGCGAGATACGAAGCCGTGTCGTTGGTGCTGGGTGAAATGTGGAACGTGAGGTGAGTTGAATTGTTGCGCGCTAATTCTGAAGCCGCGCAGACCAACTCATCAGACATCAAATCGTGCCCCACGAGAGTTACCCATCCTTCGATTAGCCCACCTGGTGGGGCAATGCGCAGAACTTCACGTTGACGATCAAGGACTTCACTGATGCTTCCTGCATACGGTGCGCCTTCCGTGTCCCAGCCCCAACTCCCGAGCGTGCCACGCGTTCCAATAGCTGTTTGTGCTGAGTGTACGGATTGCGGGTGGGCAACCGTTCCAGCTTCAACGGTGGTCGTAATGCCATTGCAGAGAGCTTCGTTGAGTGCCAGCAGCGCCGATAGGTAGTCATCGCGCTCAGTATGGGCAGCGTGGATTGGTACTGCCCAATTGAAGATCGCATCCTGAGAGTCGATCGTGTCTGGAATCATGGATTTGAACAATCGATCACCAGTCAAGTGCTGATGGCCGTTGATCATTCCAGGAGTAATCACCGCAGTTGGCTCACCATGGATTTCCGCGTCTGGCATTGAGACGCACAGTTTGTCAAACTTGTCCACTGCAACAATTTGATTGTCTTCAATCGCTATGGCGCCATCTTCGATGATCTCGCGCTTGGCATTCATTGTGATTACTTGTTTCGCGCGCACGAGAATTCTCGACATAGGGCAACACACTATGCTGACAAAACATGGGGTCAATACTTTGCGAAAACAAAAATCTCACTGGCTATTGGTATCCACTGGCATGCAGTACCGATGTTCTCGGTGCACCATTGCAGCGCCGTTTGCTCGGGCGCAAGCTGGTCCTCTGGCGTAACGGAGATGGGGTGGTGTCCGCACTGCCCGATCGATGCCCACATAGGGAAGCCGAACTGAGCCGTGGTGAGGTACGGGGTGACTGCCTCGTATGCCCTTATCACGGCTGGGAATTCGCCGCCGATGGCCAGTGCACGCGGGTGCCTTCGGCAACCGTTGGGGTGCCAGCGCCTCCTAAGGCTCACCTAGATGCATATTTGTCGCAAGAGAAGTATGGCCTCATCTGGGTTTGTCTTGGTGAACCAGTTGCTGACATCCCGGTATTGAAATGGGAAGACGATCCGGAGTTTCGTCGGATCAACACCCCATTTGATGAGTGGAAAGTGTCTGCCACGCGGATGGTTGACAACTTTTTGGACTACACGCATTTCCCTTGGGTTCACAAAGAGTCATTTGGAAACCAACAGGACACGGTTGTTCCTCACATTGAATTGGAGCCTTTAGATCGCGATTTCTTTGGCTACGCCTACGAAGTCAACGCAAGAAACGAATCAGTCGGGACAATTGCAAGTGGTCAAGATGCAGAAGTTGTGCATCGACGAATGACCACTGGTTTCAATTTACCTCTTTTATGCCGTTCCACAATCGAGTATGACAATGGGCTTGCCCACATCCTGCTTCTAATCTGTGTACCGATAGACGATGTGAACAGCTACTTCAACTTCGTTGTTTGGCGCCGTGATGATTTTTCTATTCAATCACAAGATGTCACCCGTCTAGATTTCCTCATTGGCGCCGAAGATAAGCGCATGCTGGAAACATTTGACACTGTGTTGCCGATGGATCAGACCTCACTCGTTTCGGTTCAGGCTGATAAGTGCTCAGTTGAGTGGCGGCGACAATTTGCAGCGCTCCTTGCGAAGTAAGCCCAATGATTGAGAAGGCCTTCGACGTCTGCGTGGTCGGCAGTGCCAATCTTGACTTAGTCACCACAGTCGATCATCTAGTGCGTCCGGGCGAGACCATTCTTGCGCGCGGCTATCAAGAGCATCCGGGGGGTAAGGGGCTCAACCAAGCCGTTGCCTGCTCGCGGATGGGTGCTCGGACTGCATTTGTTGGTTGTGTCGGCCAGGATGCAGCTGGCGCTCAGTTGATGGAAGTGATGGCTCGCGAGAAAATCAACACCGATGCTGTGGCGCGTGGTGATGAGCCTGCAGGCAGAGCTTTCATCAGTGTTGATGCCAATGGAGAAAACAACATCATCGTGGTGCCCGGATCCAACGCAAACCTCAAAGCCGGACACGGAGTGGAAATCGTTGAGAATTCCAAGGTGGTACTCGCCCAGTTAGAGATACCGCTTGAGGTGGTGATTACTGCATTTGCTTCAGCGCGTCGTGCTGGCGCACTGACGGTTCTTAATCCAGCTCCAGTGCGTGACCTGCCAGATGAGTTGCTTGAGCTGTGTGACTACGTTGTGCCAAATCAAGTGGAGGCACAGCACATAGGGGGAGTGGCGCGGTGTCTTGCACTGGGAGTTAAGGCTGTGATTACAACTCTCGGTGCCAACGGAGTGCAGATCGACTCAGCCGTGGGCTCAGAAAAAATCGGCGCGATTCAAGTCACCGCAGTTGACACAACCGCTGCCGGTGATGCATTTCTTGGTGGATTTTGTTCTTCGCTTGCGTCAGGAGCGGCGATTAACGAGGCGGTGCGAGTAGGTGCAATAGCGGGCGCTGTTGCTGTAACTCGTGAAGGTGCAGTTCCGTCATTGCCAAATGCTGATGAAGTTCAAGCTCGCCGCTCCGAGTTGAGTTCCTGATCAGTGGCCCTCGGGTTCGTCACCGGTTCGCACTTCACCAATCTTGTTGTAAGTGGCTGCAACGTCGCCGAGTTTGCCGAGTGTGACTCCAAGCTCCTCGGCGATCTCAGCAACAACGGTGACATCTTTTTCCAGATAGGGGCGTGTGCCGGCCTCCATCAGTTCAAAGGGTCGACCTCCTAGTAACGCAACGGCGCGTGAGGCACCAGAGCAGTTAGCGAGGGTATTGGCGAGTAGTTCGCGATCGATTCCTAGGGCATCACCAAGTGCTTGCGCGGCACCCGCCAATTGCATGGTGGCGGCAAACAAAATGTTGTTGACCAGTTTCACCTTCATGGCGTCACCAAGCCCACCAACGTGCATTATCGGATTGGCGTAAGCGCCCACGGCTCGTTGAATGATCGGGATCGTTTGAGACTCACAACCAACCATCACAGCAAGTGTGCCAGCGCGAATCTGATCAGCGGTACCGCTTACTGGGGCATCAACAATTGTTATGTCACTACGCATGCTTTGTAGGCGTTGCAGTAAAGCTGGGCTTCCTGTCACATGGGAAGCAAAGACTGCACCAGACTTCATTGCGGTCAGCGCGCCCTCGTCAATCATGGTTGCTTCGAGCTGCGTATCGGAAAAGAGACAAGTAATTAGTAAATCCACATCAGTGGCAGCATCCTTGGCAGTTGGCACCACGGTTGCACCAACTTTTTGCAGCGCATCAATCACCTCGGGACGTCGTCCACACACGATTACTTCGATGCCTGCAGCGCACATGCGCTCAACCATCGGCATCCCCATCTGCCCTGGGCCAATGAACCCAACCTTCATCTCATCCCCCGATCAACAAGGTGAAATACTACGTGAGGCTATTCAGAGCCGCACGTTTGCAAGTACACCGGGATTCATGATTCCAGCGGGATCAAGGCGTGATCTCATGGCTTTTAATTCCTCAATTTTCGCAGCACCTGATTCTTTGACGAACCGATCAACTTTCAAGGTTCCAACTCCGTGTTCGGAAATCGCAGAACCGCCATGGCTGGTGACGTTGTCGTAGACGCAAGATTCAATTTGATCCGTGGCGGCGGCACCGACGATGTTTACATGCAAGTGGCCATCACCGATGTGGCCAAAGCTGATGACTCGTACTGTTGGGTTGATATCAGTAAGCGCTCGAGAAGTTGCTTGCAAGAACGCAGCACAGTTTCGTGGAGGGATTCGAACATCAAATTTCAGTGGGGGGCCGAGAGTGTTAATTGCTGCCGAGTGATCCTCGCGGTAACGCCAAAGCTTGGCTTTGTCAGCGGCGCTATTGGCAATCACTGTGTCCAGAACTCGATCACTTACTCCGAGGAGCTTCGCAAACTCAGACTCATCGCCGAGGATTTCAACAAGCAGATAGGCCTCTGCGCTTGGCAGCGGTGGTGAGAGCGCATAGCTTTCGCACACGAGTGACATGCCGTCATGCGTGAACAGTTCAAGGGCTTCGACACGGGGATGATCGCGCCAAGAAAGCGAAGTAGTGACCGCGTTTTCGACTGAGGCAAAGGACGCGATCATCACGCTGGTCTCAATCGGCAATCTGTGCAGCTGGAGTTCCAGGCTCGTCACGATTCCAAAAATTCCCTCAGAGCCACATAGCGGATCAACGGCAGCATTGATCACACTCTCGCCGGTTCCATAAACCGCATTGACACTATTGGTATTTTCTCGCATTGCGCCAAAGCGGAGATGGTTGAGACCACTTGCATTGGTTGCAAACATCCCGCCAAGGGTTGCTGAGTCCCGTGATGCGAGGTCCACACTGAAACGTAATCCCACGGCAGAACAGTGGCGCTGAAGGTCACCAAGCGTTGTCCCCGCACCGACCCGAATCGTGTCGTTGTATATGGGCTCAATCGAATTAAGTAGTGCAGTGGTCAGGACAATTCCGCCACGTAGTGGCACCGAGCCACCTACCAACCCAGTATTTCCGCCCTGGGGCACAACTGTGATGTGTTCGGCGATGCATAGCTGCACAATCGCAACCACTTCATCGTGAGTTCGTGGCCGTACGACCGCCATCGCCTCCCCATGAAAACGGCCCGTCCAGTCCGTCTCGTAACTCGCCCGAACTTGGGGATCGGCCAACACATTGTCGAAGCCAACGATTGTGGCCAGTTGAGTGAGAAAACTTGACCGGACCACGATCAAAATTTAGCGGTGATGGGGGATAGCGGTCAGGCGTTGAAGTTCAGTCGCAAGCCTGGTCGCGGCCAGCGACAGGAAATCAGGCGCCCTGTCAATGAAAGAGTGATGTAGGCGGTTTGCATGTCGGGTCCACCAAAACAAATATTGGTTACCGCGTGGTCAAACACACTTTCAGGAAGGCTGTGGACTTTGAACGAGCCATCGTTGGTATTCACTTCGGTTATTCCGCTGTGAATCAGCGTTCCAACCAGCACATTCCCATCAGCATCAACTGCGAGCGAGTCCAATCCCATTGCGCCAGGTAGACCCGTTACCAGTGTCCACTCCTCAAACTTTGACTCACGAAAGAACGCATGAACACCGTGCCCAGGTGATTGCTGCAACACACCCGGTGCTGTGATTCGGCGGCGATGGACCATGCGGGTGTGAGTTTCGGACCAGTACAGAACGGTGCCATCGGGTGAAAGACCGATCCCATTCGGGCCATCTACCTGCGGCAATGGGCAGCTAATTGCAGATCCGTCCGGTTGTGCGTAGTAAATCGCATTGCCACCTAGGTCCGTGAACCAAAAGCCACCATCAGCGTCGAACACGATGTCGTTTGGTGCAGTTAGTAGCCGTCCATCACACTCGGTGTAGAGATCGTGAAACTCACCGGTTTCAATGTTCACCTTCTGGATCCGACCACGATGTGAGGCATCGGGGGTCATGCCCCCGTTGTTGCACACATATACCCAACCATCGGGTCCGATTGCAGCACCATTTGGTCCATCACCCAGTTGCGCGACTGCAGACTTTG
>CAZXAX010000043.1:0-7284 GCA_964638795.1 uncultured Bifidobacterium sp.
CATCCATCTTGTCTTCCACGGCGAGAATGAAGCACGCGCTCGCCTGCTGCGGCACTCCCTTTACGCCGATGTTGAACCACACCGGGCTGTTGAACGCAGCACGCTGGGTTACAAGGATGAACTTGAGTTCATCACGGAATGCCTCGGCCTCATCGGTGTCGACGAAGTAACCGCCTTCAATGCCCCACTCAGTGATCGTGTTAGCAACACGATCAATAACTTGGCGCAGTGATGATTCACGCTCTGGAGTGCCTGGGGTGCCACGGAAGTATTTCTGGGCAACGATGTTTGTGGCGTTCAGCGACCAGCCTGCGGGGAATTCCACACCGAGCTGTTCAAATGCCACCGAGCCGTCTTTCCAGTTCGAGATGCGAGCATCGCGCTTTTCCCACTGCACCTGGTCATAGGGATGAACACCTGCGTGGGTGAAGTGGCGGTTGATTCCGATGGCGAGTCGATCGGGCGCGATGGACATTTTGGGCTCTCTTTCAGTGGTCTTCTAGGCGGATTTTGGTGGTCTTAACTTGCGAACTTCGGGCTTACTTCGAGGCGTTGAACACGCTGCGAAGTCGCCAGGAGAGGCTTTAGGGACCTCCCCCTGCGACCACAACATCTTGTGGTCATCGTCCCACTTGCGGGCTTTCACCCACAATCAGTGGGTATGTATTACACCATTGGGATTTACAGTGTGTCAACGGTATTGGTGTCTCCCAACATGACAATTTTTCGTGATCGCTCCCTCACTTGGCCGATGTAGCGGTGTATAAGCAAACCCCTCCCCGGAGCTCCCTTTTTCGAGAGTCTGGTAGCGACATCCAACGCCGCAGGTTCGGGACCGCCCAGCCCCGAGCGATGTCGACCACCTTCATCCGCAACGCGGATGCCGCTACCAGTTTGCGGGCACAAACTAGGTACAAATGCCTGTGGAATGGAAGTGGACAACGCTGTGAATTTCGGTCTTTTTCTGGGGAAATGGCTGTGCACAACGCGGTGGATAAACCACGTAGCCCTGTTGATAACAAGTGCTTTTCCACATCGCTTGTGACCATGCGCACGGGTAGTTTTGGGGGCATGCTGCGCGCCTTGCTCCCATTGGACAAAAACGCGACGCCTGTAAACCTCGAGGATTTCTACTCGATGCCCCGCCGCGGAGCCAATGGCCGGCCACATGTTGGTTTGTGCATGATTGCGTCGATTGATGGATCCACTTCGCTTGATGGCACATCTGGCGCCATGGGATCGGACACCGACCGCGCCGTGTTGCGCACGTTGCGCGCTGCGGCCGATGTGATTGTGGTTGGGGCTACCACTGTGAATGCCGAAGGGTACCGAGCACCAAAAAAACCGGGGCAACGCATTGGAGTGGTTACGCGTTCGTGCAACTTGGACTTCAATAGCGAACTCTTCACATCTGGCGCGGGGTTTGTAATCACTTGTGAATCGGCGCCCGAAGTGCCAGTTGAATCGCTGCGCAAAGGGCGCGATGCACTTGATCTTCATCGCGCGATCTCCGCACTCGATGCTGACTTCGTGCAGCTCGAAGGTGGCCCAACACTCAATGCGGCGATGTTTGAAGCGGATCTTGTCGATGAGATAAACCTCACGATTGCCCCGCTTTTACTGGGTGGATCGGGCGCGCGCTTGGTGCAAGATATGAACGAAAAAATGTCGCGTTGGCAAGTTGCGCACTTACTTGAAGAGAACGGCTACTTCTACACGCGATATTTGCGTGCGCAGTAACTACTGATTTTTCTTTAACAGTGCGAGCTCGCGCCTGAAGTCTGCAGCGTCGTCGAAGTTTTTGTAGACACTCGCAAAACGAACGTAACTCACTTCGTCGATTTCGCGCAGACGCTCCAACACCGCCATACCAATTTGCGAAGTTGGAACATCGCCGTTCACCGAGCGCGCTTCTTCCTCTACTGCGTCGGCGAGCGCATCGATTTGCTCGAGCGTGACTGGGCGACCCTTGCAAGCTGCGATAACTCCACTCACAACTTTTTGACGATCGTAAGGAATCCGGGTGCCGTCGCGCTTTTCGACCATGAGCGGAGCTTCTTCGAGGCGTTCGTATGTGGTGAATCGATGAGAGCATTCTGGGCACATTCGGCGTCTGCGAATAGCCGCGCCATCTTCGGCGGCGCGGGAATCTATGACTTTGGTGTCATCCGAAGGGCAAACAGGACAATGCAACGACCTAAAGGCTATCCAGGGCCTCAACCAGGCAGGCGGACTACTTGACCGGCTTGGATGGTTTGGCCATTGAGTCGCACTAGCTCATCCACAAGATCAACAATGTTTCCCTCAGGAACAATGCGGCGCGCGATCGCCCAAAGGGTGTCCCCTGGTTGGGCAATTATCGACTGCGGTGCTGACATATTTGCAACGGTGGCCATATCAGCCTCAGCTTCGCCGACGATACCGATGCCGATGATGGCACCAAGCAAAACCGCGACGACGCCACCAAGCACCAAACGGCGACGGCGATAGACCGCAGGAGTGGCAGCTGGTCGACTTGCTGCCACTCCCGCGACGACCCGAAGGTGACCGGAATCTCGAGCGGAGCGGACACTCGAAATCCGGCCACCTGCACCACCAGAGCGGTAGGTGGTGGGAACTGACGCCCGGCGGGTGATGATGCCTGCGGGCGCACCTTGTGGGTGAAGTGCTACTGCCATGGGGGATCTCCTTTGCTGGTGCCGATTCGCCTTGTGGGCTCCTCGGCTGGGCTTTGCGAACTTTCTAGGTGAGGGGTGTATCGGAGAACCGAACATCCGTTCGTATTCAGTGTGGCGAACACCTGTTCGCTTGTCAACCCCCAGACCCAAATTTTCTCGGAACCCTTGCAAACTAAGGCGAACACCTGTTCCACGAACAGGTGTTTGACCCATGGGGCGAACAAGCGTACGATTGGTGCCATGACCGAGAACCAGCTCACCGACCGCCAGCGCGGCATCCTCGAATTCATCGACCAAAACATGCGCGAGCGGGGCTTTCCCCCGTCGGTACGTGAGATTGCTGAGGCCATCGGGTTGAACAGCCCTGCCACCGTTCACACCCATCTCGCAACTCTGCAAAAGCTTGGCTACCTGCGCCGTGATCCCACCAAACCGCGCGCAATGGAAGTCCGCTTTGAAACCAGCAGCGGAGTCGCAATGGATCGGCGCCCAACCAAGCATGTGCCTCTCGTGGGCGATGTTGCTGCTGGCACCGACGTGCTCGCGCAAGAGAACATCGAAGAGATCTATCCCCTGCCGATGGACTTCACCGGTGATGGTGAACTCTTCATGCTGCGTGTGCGTGGTGACTCAATGATCGATGCGGGAATTTTTGACGGTGACTTTGTGGTTGCGCGCCAGCAGCCGAATGTCGAAAACGGCGACATCGTTGTTGCCGGTATCAGTGGTGAAGAAGAAGCCACCGTGAAGACCTTCAAGCAAAAGGGCCGCACCATCACACTCGTGCCATCCAACCCACGCCTCGAACCCATGGTCTTCAAAGATGACGAAGTTGTCATCTACGGCAAAGTCGTAACTGTTATTCGCCGCTTCTAAACGCCAAGGCGTTTCGCTACAAGTTGCAGTCGTGCATCGGGTTGCACAACCGCTACTCGAACTTTGTCACTACCACCAGTGCCATAGAAATCTCCAGGACTCACCAAGGCTCCGCCTTCGCGCGCTAAGCGCTCTGTGAATTCCCACGCATCGCCGGCGCTGAACCACAGATAAAAACCACCAGCAGGTAGATCAATCTGTAGCCCTGACCACTTGCTGAGCACATCGGCCATGTATTCGAGGCGGCGCCGATAAATCTCGCGTTGAGCATGGACATGATCGTCATCAATCAAGGCCGCCACACCTGCCGCTTGGGCAGGGCCTGGCACCATCATGCCAACGTGTTTACGAACCTCTTTTAGATACTCAACAATTTCGGCATCACCGGCATAGAAGCCAACACGCAACCCAGCAAGATTGGAACGCTTGCTGAGTGAGTGAACGGCGACAACACCGTCAAGGCCGTGCTGCAAAATGCTTCGCGGTGGGCTGTTCCACAAGAACTCCACATAACACTCGTCGCTAAACACCGGCACACTGTGTTTGCGTCCCCAGGCAGCGACGGCTTCAAGATCATCTAGCGCACCGGTCGGATTTGATGGACTGTTGGACCAGATCATCAATGCGCGCTTGGCATCGTCGGCTGAGATTGAATCAAGGTCAAGCCCACCTTTGGCATTGGGTGGCACTGCGACTGCGCGACAGCCAGCGAGAATCGCACCCATTTCATAAGTGGGGTAAGAAACAGCCGGATAGAGAACGGTGTCTTTTGATGGTGTACGCAATCGCAACCAATGCGGTGTGGTACCGACAAACTCTTTCGTACCCACACATGCTGCGATCTGTCCGAGTGGTACATCGATATCAAAACGGCGATGGATCCAAGCGCGAATTTCTTTGCGCAAGGGTTCAGTCCCAATGCTCGGTGGATAGCCGCGTTCGGAATTGGATTCAGCTAGCGCGCGAATCACCGAGGCCGGTGGCGGGTCACACGGGGTGCCAACTGAGAGGTCAACCACTCCCCCTTCGTGCGCCTTTGCCAACGGTGCGAACTTGTCGAGGCGATCGTATGGATATGGGGGTGGAACGAATCCCTCTGAAGACGCCATGACTCTTTGATACTACGACTTCACCGTGGTGATGAACTCTGCGTTGCGGTTATGAACTCCGCAAGGCGACCTGCCGATGCATCACTGAGCCTTGCCCGCACGCGCACCCCAGTGTCCTCTGTGACTGTGGAAACCACTTCGCCCTCGCGGTGTACCGAGGCGAGCACATCGCCGCGTTCGTACGGGATCAAAAGCTCGTGCACAACCGTGAGTGACCGAACTCGGTCTCCCAACGTGCGCAGGAAGGTTTCGATACCGTCGCCTGTGATTGCCGATACAGCTACCGAGCCATGGTGGTCTTCAACCAATCGTGCCGCTGTAACCGGATCGAGATCGGATTTATTGAACACCAATAATTCGGGCACGGTGTCGGCACCAATTTCTTCCAGAACCACTCGCACAGCATCAATTTGGGCTTCAGGATTAGCAGCCGCACTATTGACCACGTGCACCAACAACTCTGCCTCGGCCGCGACTTCAAGAGTGCTCTTGAATGCCTCGACGAGTCCGTGAGGAAGGTTGCGCACAAAACCCACGGTGTCAGTGATTAACACGGTCTCACCACCAGGCATCGCAAGACGGCGTGTGGTTGGGTCCAACGTGGCAAAGAGTCGGTTCTCGGTGAGCACCCCGGCATTAGTGAGACGATTCAACAGCGTTGATTTACCAGCGTTGGTGTAGCCAACGATCACGACATTGCCGAGGCCACTCTTGCTTCGGCTCTTGCGCTGCAGATGTCTAGTGCCTTGAAGTGCACGCAAATCGGCCTCAAGTTTGGTCACTCGGCGCATGATGCGACGACGGTCAACCTCGAGTTTTGTTTCACCGGGGCCACGGGTGCCGATTCCACCAGCTTGCTGTGAAAGATTGCCCGAAATACCTCGGCGCAATCGCGGTAAGCGGTAGCGCAACAGTGCAAGCTCAACCTGGGCTTTGCCTTCAAGCGTGTGTGCATTCTGGGCGAAGATGTCGAGAATCACCGCTGTGCGATCAAGTGCGGTACGACCCAACATCTTTTCCAAGTTGTACTGCTGAGCAGGTGTGAGCTCGTTATCAAACACAACCGTGTCAGCGTCAACGGTGAGACACACATCTTTGAGTTCTTGGGCTTTGCCTTTGCCGACATACCAAGTGTGATCAGGCGCATCTCGACGCTGCACAAGCCTGGCGACAACATCGGCGCCAGCAGTGTCCACCAGCATCGCGAGTTCATCCATGCTTTCTTCGGTTTCATCATCGGTCATCCCAGGCAAGGTGACTCCAACAATCACGATGCGTTCACGATGTGTGCGCTCAATGAGCGTCTGGCCGAGTGCTTCCTGATACGGAGTACTCACGCAGGAACCGTGAAGTTTGCGATGTATTCAGCAGGGCCAATCAGTGTGGCCACACGTGAGGCGAGATCAAGGCGCACTTTTGCATCGCCTCCATCCATGTGCACGATCACTTCGGGTGTACCAGGTGGAACAAAACCCCAAACCAACGCAGCTTCTGCAACCGCGCATGCCCCAGTGCCACAAGCCATGGTGATTCCTGATCCGCGTTCGTGCACACGCATGGTCACGGCGTTGTCCTCCGGGCCGGCTTCGACAACCTCAAGATTCACATTCGGAACCTTTTGGCCAAGATCCTCCAGCGGCACAGTGGTCACGTCGTCTACGCCAACCACCGAGTGCGGGTTACCAAGGCTCACGTGCCGCACGGGACGATCGGGATTCACACCTAGGAAATGCCAATCAGTTGGTGGGTTTAGATCATTGATGGTGCCCATCTCAACGGACGCTTCAATCACGCGCGGATCAGGGCCATCGGACACAGTGACCATTCGTAAACCAGCATCGGTAACCACTTCATAAGTGACTTCACCAACACGTCCCTGCGCCATGTAGGCCGCTTGCACCAAACACCGAATTCCATTGCCACTCATCTCAGCGCGCGAGCCGTCGGCGTTATAGAGGGTCATCACGAGTTTGGGCTCGGCGCGACGATCAAGCAGCAACAATCCATCTGCCCCAATTCCGAAACGACGATCACACCAGCGACGTGCGCGTTCAGACCAATTCAGTGACGCATCGGACTGAGCGAGGTCGAACACCAGAAAGTCGTTGCCGAGACCGTGATGCTTGGTGAGGGTGAAGGTCATTGCTTCCTGTCTAGTTGCGCCCAAGACAATTCAACACCTTCGGCGCCACTTGTTCGACAAGGTTTTCACCTGCATCAACATTTACCCAATCAATTCGCGGATCACGGCGGAACCAACGCTCTTGCCGAACCGCAAATTGCCTAGTGCGCAGAATCGTCTCAGCCACCGCTTGCTCGAGGGACATGTGTCCCTCCAAGTGGGAAATGAGTTCTTTGTACCCGAGTGCTTGGCGCGCGGTGAGGGACATCGGCTCAGGCATCGCCAGCAGTTTCCGTACTTCATCAACCCAGCCCGCCTCAATCATGGACTGCACGCGAACCTCGATTCGGCGCGCAAGTTCAGGGCGCGGCCAGAGAATCCCAATCTGGCGAAACTCAGTCGGTGGATAGACATTTGCTCCGGGCCCAAACGAACTGAAGCGGCGACCACTACCAAGACACACTTCCAATGCGCGGACCAGTCGTCGCGAATTGGTTGG
>CAZXAX010000043.1:7384-14231 GCA_964638795.1 uncultured Bifidobacterium sp.
GCATCTGCAAGATCAAGACAATGATGGGGAACCAGGTTTTGATCAGCAGTTGTTGGCTTACCCGTACCGATGTCCATCCCGCGGTAGACCATCATCGCGTCTACGGCAATTATCTCTGTGCCGCGAACCACCTGCGCCACATGCATTGCAACATCAGATTTCCCGCTGGCAGTGGGACCAAGAATTACTACCGGGGGATGTGTCACGACACCGAGAGCAATGGCACACGCACCTTGTGGGTGGGCACATGTGTGATCTCCACCAACTCACCCTTCAAAAAGTGAGGTGCTGCGTAGGTGATATCTACGAATGCGTAAGTTCCTGGACGCAATTGTTCGTGATGCGGGAAATGCACGAGCTTGTTTTGGCGAGTGCGGCCAGTGAGCACACCCTCGTTGCGTCTGCTGGCGCCTTCAACGATGATTTCCTCGCGGCGCCCGACACGTGCCTGGTGCTTGATCACTGCGGAGTGTTCAACCACTGTGCGTAGGCGCTCAAATCGATCGGCGATTACTGCTGGATCGACAAAGTGTTCGACCATCCCTGCCGCCTCAGTGCCTTCGCGGGGCGAATAGATGAAGGTGTAGGCAGAATCGAAGTCTGCTTCTGCGGCAACTTCGAGCGTGCGCACAAAATCATCTTCTGTTTCGCCGGGGAATCCAACGATGATGTCGGTGGTGACGGCAAGGTCGTCAATGGTTGCGCGTGCTTCAGCTAGCCGGCTTAAGTAACGCTCGCCCGTATATCCGCGATGCATGAGTGCAAGCACTCGATCGCTGCCAGACTGCAACGGATAATGCAGGTGCTCGCACACCGAAGGGGTGGAGCCCATTGCGTGCAACACGTCCGAGCGCATGTCTTTGGGATGTGGGCTCGTATAACGCACACGACGAATGCCATCGACCGCACCGACTTGGGTGAGTAGATCGGCAAACATCGTGGTCACGCGCACGTCTTCACCACTTCGGCGCAATTCGAGATTGAGATCGCGTCCGTAGCTGTTCACATTTTGACCAAGGAGAGTTACTTCAGTAACTCCTTGCGACGCGAGCTCGCGTACTTCGTCCATGATCTCGTCAAAGGGCCGGCTGATCTCGCGACCGCGAACAGCAGGCACGATGCAGAACGCACAGTTGTTGTCACAACCAATCTGAATGGTCACCCAAGCGTTGAACGAAGTTGATCGGCGAGCCGGCAACGCGCTTGGGAATAGTGCATGATCGTCGATGACGGCTTCGTCAAGAATTTCGGTTATCGGCCCGTGGGTAGTTGCGTGGTCAAGCAACTCGGCCGCCCGGTGCACGTTGTGTGTGCCGAGCACAACATCTACATGTGGAACTTTGGCCTGCACCGCATCTTTATCTTTTTGGGCCATGCAACCAGACACCACGATCTGACGGCCCTCTTTTTCGTCTTTCCAGTCCTTCAAGCGCCAAAGATGCCCGTAGAGCTTGTTGTCTGCGTTTTCACGGATGCAGCAAGTGTTCAGCACAATCACATCGGCATCCTCTTCCGAAGACGCCTGATCCATGCCGTCAGCATCGAACAAGCCAGCGATTCTCTCCGAATCGTGCTCGTTCATCTGGCACCCGTAGGTGCGGACCACATACTTGCGCGTCATAGGGCTACTAAGCCTAACTTCGCGTGAAGTTTATGGGCTAGCGGGCGCGACGAACCACCGAGGTGACATAGGTGTTCCAGCGATTGTTGACTTTCCGCTGGATCATGATGCTCAACCGCGGCGCAGTTGCACCTGCAATACGCGGATATGACACCGAAGCACGCAAAGAGCCACCCGATGGCACAAGTAGCGCGTTACCCAGATCGGTGAATCGTGATCCGGTCTTGCTGTTAATGCGGCTCACCACGATGCGACAGTTGCGATTGTTCGTGCAGCCCTGCGGTACACCAGTAACAACGACTCCTGTGCGCGAGGCGGTAATGGTTGGAGCACGATTTTTGTTCTTCACTGTGAAGCGAGGATTACGTACTGCTTGAGCCGATGGCTGCAAACGGTTTGCACTGACATCCGGAGTCGTCACCGTGGACAACGTGATATCCGAAATCGTGATCAGCCAGCCATCGGTTCCATTTGCCTCACCAACCCAACGTGACGCTTCAATCGTGGGTGCGTTCGCCCCCGTTCCAGCTCCCGTTGCGCCAACACTGAAAGCCGTATTGAAGAAGCCGCTAGAAGCAGCAACATCCGGTGTGGCGCCGAAGTAGTTCAGGATCGCTTGATCAGATAAGAACGCTTGGAACGTTGGAGAGTTAGGTGCTCCATTAACCGTGCGTGGAGCCGCAATTCCATAGCTCATCTGCGGGACCTGGCCGCCAGTTTCCGTTTGGCTCGGCGACGCGGCTTCAAGAGATCCAATAAAGAGCCCTTCACCAGCGAACAATGCGCCGGTAAAAATTGGATCGAGTGTGTCATCCAAGCTCAGCAACAAACTGCCCATCAAATACTTTTCGTCAGCAGAAATTGTCTCACATGTTGTGTTCACTGGAATCTGACTACACCCACCGGGCCACGGCTTGAAAGCGGGTTTGAAATGCAACTCGATAGTTGCATCTTCTAGACCGATGTTGTTCACCTTCCAATAGGTCGGTGTGCCCTCCAAATAGCTCCAACGCAAGCTTTGCCCGAGCGTATTCAATGCAATGGTCACACGAATCTCGGTATCAGCCTCAATTGAAGGAATCGATCCATCAGAGCCGAGATCAGCCGTGCCTTGACCCCTATCACGCCATCCGAAATTGATCTGTACACGGTTTGGGGTGTCGTAGCACTGTCCTGGCGTTTCTGTTTGATCGGGGCGACACAAATTGACAGCTGAAACTGTTGCATCAACATTGGTCCCGCCAACCTGTGTCGGTATCGGTTCGTTTTCCGCATTACTAAGGACAGTTGTCACCACAGCTTCTGACGACATCTCATAAGTACTGAGTTGTTTTATATAGGGTCGCGCATTCACGCCACCTTCCATTGCGCCCCATCCACCAGCGTTCCATGACGTAGTGGCTTCATCAAGCTCCGATTGGGCCTGAAACGGAACATCATTGTTGATCGCGGCTTGGACGATTCTCTCGCCCGACACAGCCACCAATCCACTGAGCGCCATGGCGCCGGCGATGATTACTCGAGACAACTTGGTACGCATGTCATGCCCCCTTGGGCGTAGAAGTTATTTCAATAGCCTAAAACACAAAAGCCGGCCCGCGTGGACCGGCTTTAGCGCTGTTTGCCCGGTAGGAGGCCCGGGCAAATCGTAGGAATCAGTCGAGTTCGATGGGTTCTTCGTCCTCGGCGGTGAATTCCTCGACCTGGTCTCCGAGACCGGCCTTTTGCTTCACCTTCTCGGAGAGCTCGACCATGATTTCGGGGTTCTCGATCAGGAAGTTCTTGGCGTTTTCACGGCCTTGACCCATCTGCTCACCGTCGTAGGTGAACCATGCACCTGACTTTTTGACCACGCCCAACTCAACAGCGAGATCCAGTACCGAACCCTCACGGCTGATGCCTTTGCCGTACATGATGTCGAACTCTGCCTGCTTAAACGGAGGCGCGACCTTGTTCTTCACAACCTTCACGCGGGTGCGCGAACCAACAACCTCTGCCCCGTCTTTGATCGACTCGATACGACGGATATCCAAACGTACGGACGAATAGAACTTGAGTGCACGACCACCGGGTGTGGTTTCTGGTGAACCGAACATAACGCCGATCTTTTCGCGCAACTGGTTGATGAAAATCGCAATCGTGTTCGACTTGTTCAAGTTGGCAGTGAGCTTGCGCAATGCCTGGCTCATCAAACGGGCCTGCAATCCGACATGGGTATCGCCCATTTCGCCTTCGATTTCGGCACGTGGCGTTAGCGCCGCAACGGAGTCGATCACGACGATGTCAAGAGCACCTGACCGCACGAGCATGTCGGCAATTTCAAGCGCTTGCTCGCCCGTGTCGGGCTGTGAGATCAGGAGCTGGTCGATATCCACTCCGATTGCACGGGCATAAATCGGATCCATCGCGTGCTCGGCATCGACGTAGGCGCAGATGCCGCCATTGCGCTGCGCTTCAGCCACGATGTGCATTGCGAGAGTGGACTTACCCGAGGACTCCGGGCCGTAAATCTCAACAACGCGACCGCGTGGCACACCGCCGACGCCTAGCGCGATATCAAGGGAGAGAGCGCCAGTGGGAACTGCTTCGATCCCCATGGTGGTCTTTTCGCCCATGCGCATAATTGAGCCCTTGCCGAACTGTTTGTCGATCTGGGCGAGGGCCATATCGAGGGCCTTGTCTCGTTCCGGGGTGCGGTCTGCGGTCATCTTTCGTCTCTCCTTGTCCCCGCCGCCGAAGCGGCTTGTCCTGGTTCTTCCAACCTGGCGAACCAGGCCTATTCGGTGTTTCGGGGCCCATTTCCTGGGATTTGGGCCCGATTCATGCGGGGAAACCTAGGAGTGGGGTGTCACAACGAACACGATCAGGCTACTTACGAACAAGTGTTCGGTCAAGCATTTCCGCTCTTATGAGCGGCGGCGTCGGCCAATTCTTCGTCCGAGGGCGGATTCATCAGTAAATCAACGCCAAACCAGAAGGTGTAGAAGACCGGATACAAACCACCCGGCACAACCGCCACGATGCCAATCGACACCAAGATCACTGGCACGACTGCGATTTCAGGGTAGGTCAGGATTGAGCCAATCGCAATCGTCAGCAAGATCAGCATGAAGGTCACGATCACACTCATGGTCATTGCGCCAAGGGAGTTACCGACTTGGTTGCGTCCCCATTTGAAACCACATGTCTTGCAACGATCTTGCTTCTGATACCAGCCGGTGTACCAAGCACCTTTGCCACCACACAGTGCGCACCGGCGAATGATGCCACGACGAAGCATTTTTCCCAACGGGGGGCGAGTTGTCACGCAATCAATTCTTGCACGAAGTCAGCAAACACATCTGCATAACGAAGTGCGTCGTCTTCAGAATGCATTGCTGAAATCAGCCATTGCTCGTCAAGCCCCGGCGGCAACAGCACTCCCCTGTTAATGCCGTGAATCCACTGTGCGAAGGCGAGATCAAAATCAGTTGCCTTGTAGTCGCGATAGTTGCGGATTGGCTCTGGTGCCCAAGTTACGCAGCCCTTGGCGCCGAACTTGACCGTGTGCGCTGGAATTCCAGCATTGGCTATCACTTTGGCGCAAGCATCAACTAAAAGTTCGTTGCGACCGATGATTGCATCCGTCGTTTGTTGAGTGCACACATCCGACAACACGGTCTTAGCTACTGCCATGCACAACGGATTGCCGTTGTAAGTGCCGAGGTGCAATACCCGTCCGTTTGTAATTTCATCCATGTATTCGCGCTTGCCACCAAAAGCACCGAGTGGCAAACCGCCGCCGATTGATTTTGCGAGTGCAATCAGATCGGGCTGCACTCCAAGTGCCCCTGCTGCGCCGGACCAACCTGCGGTGATTCCCGTTTTTACTTCGTCAAAGAGCAACAAAGTTCCATAACGACTGGTGATTTCACGAACAGCTTCGAGGTAACCGGGCTGCGGGAGGCAGATGCCAATGTTTTCCATTACTGGTTCGACAATGAAGCAAGCAACATCACCGTTGCGGAGTACACGCTCCAGTGCTTCTGGATCGTTGTACGGAATCACAATGGTGTCTGCAAGTACCGCGGCTGTAAGACCAGCAGTAGCTGGCACAGCGATCGGATTATCTGCCGGGCCAGCATGAGCAATTGCTGGCTTCATTGAAACCATCACTTCGTCATGGTGACCGTGATATCCACCTTCAACCTTCACGATCTTGTCGCGACCGGTGACTCCACGAGCCACACGAATGGCGTCCATGGTGGCTTCAGTACCCGAGTTGGTGAAGCGCCACATCGGCAGGTCATATCGCGCCCCGAGGAGTTCTGCTACTTCAGCATTGCCAACACTTGGCGTGACGAACAAGGTGCCGTTGTCGAGCTGGTCCTCAATCGCTTTGCGCACAAGTGGGTTCACATGGCCTGCGAATAATGCCCCAAAGCCCATATCGAAGTCGATGTAGCGATTGCCATCAACATCTTCCATCCACGGACCCTGCGCGCGAGCAACGACGATCGGATGAGGGTCATAGAACTGAATGCTCGATGGCACACCCATCGGCAGTACTTTCTTGGCTCGATCCGTGGCTACTTGCGAGCCTTTCGTGCGCTCCGCATAGCGGATTAATTCCCGCTTGGTGATTTCCTTGGCGCGTTCGGTGAGAGTGTTTTGCAACGATGATGGAGTTGCGTTCATATTCGGATCCTTAAAAGCCGTTTAACGAGCATACCCGCTAGTTTTGCGAGCGGTTAAGTCGCAATATTTCCTGTGTATTGGTCAAGGAATCGGGATTGGTTGCAGACTTTGCATGTGGCAGACTTGAAATTCTTGGTGGTCGTAGCTCAGCTGGTTAGAGCGTCAGGTTGTGGCCCTGAAGGCCGGGGGTTCAAGTCCCCTCGATCACCCCAATAAGACCAAGCGTGCGGCGTCAAAGTCGTATGCTTGGTCGGCTTAGCGCCTCTAGCTCAATGGCAGAGCAACGGACTCTTAATCCGCAGGTTCTGGGTTCGAATCCCAGGGGGCGCACTCTTTGCGCATTAGGTAATTGATCCATGACAGCATTCCAATGGCACGAATTTTTGCGGGATCAACCAGAGTTTGCAGCAGAAGTAAAAGCTTGCTTTGAGACCCATCCTCACCATGTGCTGGCCACATTGAGAGCAGACGGCGCCCCTCGATGAGCACCTACATATAGGCGATGCGAAAATTGAATGCGTCGCAACTGAACTTGATCCAGCCGCCACG
>CAZXAX010000044.1:0-14154 GCA_964638795.1 uncultured Bifidobacterium sp.
TGTGGATTGGGTGTTGATAGTGCTCATGCCAAGCCTTTCTTCTGTAGACGTTTGCGTTTGAACTTGCTGATGTGATCTGGGCCACGACCGCCCAGCATGCGGGCGGTAACGAACAACACGAGTACGAGGATCAGCAGCACAAGTGCTCCGGTCCATGCGCGTTGAATCTGAGCTTCTTGTGGGAAGCGAACTAAACGGAAGACAAAAAACGGTAAAGCATCTTGCTTGCCACCAAACGGGTTGGTGTTAACTACGAATGCACCGCCTACGGTGAGAATAAGTGGCGCGGTTTCACCGATGACTCGGGCGATACCAAGAATCACTGCGGTGGCGAGCCCTGAACGCGAAGTTGGGAGAACAACAGTGCTCGTTGTGCGCCAGTCAGTTCCTCCGAGTGCGAGTGATGCCTCGCGGAGGCCGCCTGGGACCAAGCGCAAAACCACTTCCGCAGTTCGTGTAACGGTGGGCAAAAAGAGCACGGAAAGCGCTAGAGCGCCCGCAAAACCAGATTGCTGTTGGCCGAGCGCGAGAATCCACGATGCATAGATAAACAATCCAGCGACGATTGAAGGCACAGCGCTCATCGCGTCCGTGAGGGTGCGTAGCAATCCAGCAAATCGACCTTTGACTTCATTCAGGTAGACAGCTGACAACACACCGAGTGGAATGGAGATCATTGCGGCAAGACCAACTTGTTGCAATGTTCCGATGATCGCGTGCGCGCCACCACCTTCGGTCGCATCGCTTAACGCGCCTACGTAGCGTTGATCTTCGGTGAAGAAGCGTGGCCGCAATGCGTGGTAGCCCTTGCCGATTACATAGAGCACAACAAGCACAAGCGGAACAAGGACGAGCAGTGCGCTCGACCAGACAACAACCTTCGCTACGAGGTCTTGTGATGCAATTTTCCCAAAACGACGGCGTGAGTTAATCAACACAATCGCGATGAAGATGATGTAGCTAATTAGCCAGAACCCAAGTGCTCCATCGAATGGGAGAAGTACGTAGAGGAGAAACCACGTGGATGCAAGTGCTGTTGCGAACGAAAGTGCCACGGTCGCAACCTCATCTGGGTTGAACCGTCGGGGTTTGATTCTTTCTTCCACAATCTCGGACATTTCAGATCTCCGTCTGCGCGCCGGAGCGGCCCTTACCGACAATCACTGAAGCGATCGCATTTACCAACAGAGTCAACAAGAACAGAGCGAGGCCCGCAGCCATGAGAGCTGAAATTCCATTGGCGTTAGATTCGCTGAACTTCAGTGCAATCAGCGCTGCAATCGAGTTGCTACCTTGCTCCATGATCGAGAATTGACGCACAAACATTGGTGAGATGATCAGCGTTACCGCAATGGTTTCACCAAGTGCGCGACCAAGACCCAGCATCGCGCCACCGATAATGCCACCGCGGCCGAACGGCAACACAACGTCTCGGATCACGCCCCATTTGGTTCCACCAAGTGCAAGTGCTGCTTCTTGTTCACCCATTGGAGCTTGGGCAAAAACTTCACGCATCACCGATGTGCACAACGGGATTACCATCAAAGAGACAACGACACCTGCCACGAAGGTCGATGCTGCAAATTGTCCGATCGAGTGAGGTGCCGGCCCGCTTGCCTTGAAGAGGGGGATCCAGCCGAGGTTGTCGCCCATCCATTTTCCAACGGTGATTAGTCGAGGCTGCAGGTAGAACAATCCCCAGAGGCCATAGATGAGACTTGGAATCGCCGCGAGTAAGTCAACCAACGAGGTGAGCGGTCTACGAATTCGTGTCGGTGCATATTGGGTGATGAAAAGTGCTGTTGCAATTGAGATCGGTACCGCAATGAAAAGAGCGACCAACGAAATTTGGATCGTGTACGGGAGCACCGCGCCGATACCAAAATCGCCTCCCTGGTCAGGGGCCCACATTTCCGTGGTCAGAAACGAGAAGCCCGCTTTGCGCAGTGCCGACGCACCTCGAAAGAGCAGGAAGCCACCAATAAGGGCCATTAGAGCCAGTGTTGTGAACCCAGCCGCCGTCGCTACGCCACGATAAATGCGATCGGGAACATCACGATGAACAGCTATTTCAATGCGTTCCTCGGGGTTCACCGCTTCGTTTTGCTCTTGGGCTTGAATCACGCTTTTCGCACTGTCTGTGTTGGGTCGCGCAACGACTTTTCGCGGACAAAACAAGTCAAACAATCCGAGGTAGCGGTCACCTATCCCATTGGTTATGACAAGGTAAACGTGAGATTAAATGAGGAAATCCGCCTTATAAAACGGCTGTCGGCGATGGTACAAACTACGCGTGCATCGTCGGCGAACTGGACACTCAATGGGCCAAAGACTCATGGTGCTTTTCGGTCTAACCCTTATGGCGATTGGGTTTCTGGGAATTCGTAGCGTAGAGGCATCGCCGTTGAACAAAACCACTTTGGATCCCACGCGCAGTGCCTCGGCCTCGAAGACTGAAGGTCTCGACAACGAGGTGATAACGGTGAGTTGGGCAGGGTTTGGACCAACGGGACAAGACGGCTCAAACCAGACCGTCGTACTCCAGTGCAGTGCAGAGCCCCAGACGCTGAGCGATTGCTTCACCGCCGACCCGTATCCTGCGATTGCCAACGGGAACCGCAAACTTGGCCGTACCCTCGATGACGGAACTGGCAGTGTGCAATTCGAGGTGCGGCCAGCAGCACAGCTACCGGCGCTCAACTGTTCGGAGCGCAATCCATGTTCAGTTCTGATCTACGAAAGCGGCGAGTCGTCAATTCCCGCTGACGAACTGCCACAGACGGCGGCAATAGTGGAGTTGGAGTTTGCCCCGAGCGTGGCCGACTGCCCACCCGTTACTGATTTCGATCTCCGTTTCGACGGTTCGGCCTCAGCCTCAACCCTCTTTTACAGATGGGCTGCAGAGAAATGTGATGGCCGTAACGCCATCGTGATTGATTACACAACTGGCGGAGACAACACCGGTCGCGAGAACTTCCTCGGCGGATTGGTGGATGGAGGGGTTACGGGACTCGCTGCATCCAAATACGAGTTGGAATCACATAGCGAAATTGAAGATTTTGAATACGCACCGGTGGATCTAACGGCTGTAGCAGTGGTCGTAAACATGCGTGACCCGATGACTGGTGAACCAATCACGGATCTGACTCTGAGCCCTCGCCTTGTTGCCCGCCTGATAACCGATTCCGATGTCACAAACCTTTTTACTGATCCAGAATTCCGCCGCCTCAACTCGCGAGTGCGTTTGCCACTCAATGGGCTTGAATATCCAGTGCTGCGAGCAGAAAAAAACGCCGATTCGTACATCGTCACTTCCTGGTTAGTGAGTGATGAGAACACCTCGCTCTTTCTTGCAGACGAAGATGTTTACAACAAACCGGTAAATGACGCTTACATCGGCCTTGAGTATCCCCGTGACATATTTGAAAACGTTGCGCAGTCTGCCAATTTTTTGCCTCGTCAAGGTCAAGTAAACGTTGCGTTGAAGATGTTTTACGGGATCTCGCCATCGGGTACGACTCCACTCAATCCCACTGAAATCGGATTAATCGGAATCGTTGATTTCCCAACTGCACAGCGATTCGGTTTGCCTACTGCAAAATTGGTTAATGCTGCCGGTGTGGCAGTTGCACCGACGGAAGAGTCAATTCTCGCTGGTTACGAGTCAATGCAGTCCTTGCGAAACGGCACCAGGCTAAATGATTTTGCAAGCACGAACGAAGCTGCCTACCCATTGGTAAAAGTCGACTACATGATGGTTCCCACCAAAGGTATTGACAACGAGAAAAACGAATCATTGCAGTCGTTTTTGCAATTCGTTGTCGGCGCTGGACAGGAAATTTTGTTACCGGGTTATGTAGAACTACCAGATGATCTCAAGTCGCAGACCCTGCAGGTTATTGAGACTCTCAAGGACAACCTGATTCCTGAATCCACAACTTCCACAACTACATCCACAACCTCAACGACAACGGTGTACGTTCCAGACAACACTGATTACGGAAACTACGACACGACAACAACGACCGCGCCGTCCACAACGACGTCTACATCTGCACCACCCGTTGTTGTGGGTCGTCCAGCGTTGGCAACACTTCCTCGCGGACAGTCCTTGCAAACCGTGCCTTTCATCTTCATCGGCGGACTGATGTCATCAATTGGCGCATTTTGGGGACGCATTCGCAAAGGTGGGAAAAAATGAATCCCAAACGGTGGCGGTGGTTCGCAGGAACTTTCGGAGTACTGATCGTCGGATTCATGCTTAATGTCTTTGTGATATCCGATATTTCACACGATCGAGCCCAACGCCTCCTTTACGCGGAATTCCGTTCCGCCCTGAAGAATGGTGCTGCGCCTGTGGACAGCCCGGTGGCAAAGGGAACTCCAGTGGCGATTATCAAGATCCCGAGCATTGATGTTGATGAGGTGGTCGTAGAAGGTACCTCTTCACGTGATTTGCAACGGGGAGTTGGCCATCTAAGAAGTTCAGCACTACCCGGTCAGTACGGAACATCTGTTCTGATCGGGAGACGCACTTCTTTCGGGGGCGTATTCGGTGAGATTGGTTCCCTGGAACCAGGCGATGAGATACAGGTCGTGAGTGCGCAAGGAACCACCACTTATCGTGTGGCTTCCAAAGACATTTTCGGTGGGGAAGACGCAGAGGCATTTGCTCCAGCTGGAAATGCGCTTCGGCTGGTGACTTCTGCAAGCACATTTGGCACGAGCAAGCGACTTTCAGTCCTGGCGTTGGCTGAGAAGGGGACTGCGTTCCCTGTCGGCATTAAAGGCGTGATGGCACCCGTGTCACTTGATGAACTTGGTGCGAATATGAATCATCAAAATGCAGGCAGTCTGTTGGTGTGGCTACAGATCATGATCGTGGCTGCTGCGGGTGCAATTTGGGTGGTAAGCCGTTGGGGTTTGCGAAGTGCGTGGCCAATGGTTTCGCCCGTAATTTTGGTAACGCTTTACGTGGTTTCGAATCAGTTAATCGGAATCTTGCCTTCATACTTCTAGACGAACTTTCCGTTTTCTTTCACGGGAGTTTCACTTGTGTTCACCTAGGCAACAAGAAGCGGCAACCTTCATCAAGTTGAATAGCGGTGTTGCATCAGGCACACATTCAACGGAGGGAAAGCCTTGTCACTCAAAAAGCTCAAACTGAAGGTTGCGGCAGCCGCAACTGCAGCGGCAATTGGAGCACCGCTGTTCATCGGGGTAGGGGCAGCATCTGCCACAACCTCATCTGAAACTGGCGGAAACAATGGAGCCACGAAGGTCATTGCAATGGCGGGATCTGACACCACATCCCTCGTAATGGAAGCTGTCGCGACTGCCTACAACCAGTCCGCGGGCAACAAAGATCGCGATCGAGTTGTGAACATTCCGCCGCTTCATCACGTGGCTGCGAACCTCGGTGGTACGCCGTTGGCTGACGGTACGGGTGGCTTCACTGGTGGCTCCGAGCAGCTCGCCTCATATCAAGCAACCAAGGGATACCTAGCAGCGGCCCGTATGGGTTGGCCGACCGGCGCCTTTGTACCTGGCGACGCAGATTGCCCGCAAGAGCGTTTGTATGGTGGCGAAGGTGCAGTTGATAAGGGTACGTCCACACTTGGTAACACATCACCAAACGGTGCAATCGACGTCACCAACGACACATTCTCAACTTTTGCCGACATTCGTGACCTAAACAATGACGGCGATTTCGACGATGTGAATGAGAAGATCGAACTTGGACTCGTGGCACCAAACGGATCTGGATCTGGTCGTTCTGCAGCGCTTGACGAGACCAATAACCCAGAGGGTTGCCTTGACATCGCTCGTTCGTCAAGTGCGCCATCTGCGCTTCAGCAGGCTTCATTCGACACCTGGGGATTTGCGCTTGATGCAATTGGCTGGACTTATTTCTCCGGTAACACACACGGCGTCACGTCGTTGCTGAAGTCACAACTGACGCAGGTTTACACCTGTGATGCTGGAACGAATACACCTCAGTTTCAGACCTGGGAAGAACTCGGAGCTACCGATGCAAATAAGACCGCGACGATCAAGCCTTATCGCGTGCAGCCAGGCTCTGGTACCGCCACTGACGTTGCGACTGTATTGATCGGCCTCGCATCTGCTGCCGATGCAAGCTTCACGAACTGCTCTGCACCCGGATCAATCTTCCCGACAGTGCAAGAACACGACTGCAACGCCGTGGCAGATGCCGACAAGCCTGATGCAATTTGCTTCTACGGTTACAGCCGCTGGCGCATTCAGGCCTCGGGTATCGAGGTTGACAAGCGCAATGGTGCGAAGTTTGGCCGCTTCCGTGCGACAGAAGCTGCAACTGCACTCTTGCCAACACCAAGCACAATCAACGAAACCTCTGCTCGTTATGCAGGAACACGCATCGTCTACAACCTTGTCTACCGCGGTGCTTCGGGATCGACCACAATGCCGTCATTTAACGACGCACTAGCAGTGGTAGGTGTACGTCCTACTGGTGAAGGTGGAGAGATTGGATTCCTCTGCAAAGGTGGAGCCGCAACTCGCATCATTCGTCTCTATGGTTTGATCCCGCTCCGTTCGGGTCAGACCGATGCTGCTGGCGGATACCCAGACTCTTACTGCCGCCACAACAAGTACTCGCTCTAAGCGATTGGACGGGACTAAATAATGAAATCAAAATTCAAAGCAGCCCTCATGGTTGCCGCAGCTTCGGTTGCGGTAACCACGGTGGCTCCCATGATTGCCAATGCTGCGGGCGTGCGGTCAGGTGCAAGCCTGCTGACCAGTGAAACAGCTCCGGACGCGGCAATTGAAAACTTCAAGGTATCAAGCAACGGTGAGTGGGGCGTGTTTTCATCCGACGCCACGAACCTCGTGGCCGACGACACCAACGATGCGACTGATGTGTTTGTTGTGAAAATGAGTACCGGTGCAGTCACACGACTGAGCGTCTATCCAGACGGTTCAGAGGGGCTCGCTGGAAACAACTCTTTGCTCCCAGCGATCTGTGGCACTGGACGAATTGTTGCTTTCCAGACACTCGAAGACTTTGATCTCGAGAACGACTACAACAGTGCACAGGACATCTACTGGGTGGATCGTGACGCTGATGAAGACGGCACTTACGATGAGTACAACCAAGATGGTGGCGTCACGATGAGCCGTGCAAGCATTGGAACAAACTTCGACGAAGTTTACGACGCCGCACAGAATGCTGCGATCAGTGACAACTGCGCATGGATCGCCTACGACACATCTGACATCCTCGAAGCCGGAGACGTTAATAGTGAAATTGACGTGTATGCGCACTCGACAGTTGACGGTACCAACGTTCTCATTTCGGCGAGTCTTGCTGCGGGAGGCGAAGGCGGTGGCGGAGAGCTACCAGTTCTGAGTTCAACCGGTAAGTTCATCTCTTTTATCGCTACTGGTACCGATGTAGTTGAAGCATCGGGTGGAAAATCTGGTGTTGTCTTAATCGATCGTGATTCGGACAGCGATGACATTTTTGATGAATCAGGTGCAGTTGCACGCGAATACGTCTCAAAAAGCACTTCAGGAACTGTGAGTAATGGAACAACAGATCGTTCCACTCCGCCTGCGATGACATCAGATGCAACATGTGTGGCATTCAAAATGACCAACGCAAACGATCTTGATGACAGCGCAGTAGCGAGCAATGCGATCTACCTGCGGAATCGAAATACCGGGACCACTGAGATAGTGAGCGTTAATGACGGACTTGCAGCAACCGAGGTTTCAAACCCGGCTATCTCAAGTGACTGTCGCTTCGTGACCTTCGATTCGGGTGATACGGATTTTGTGCTGGGAGACAGCAATGCGAAGCGCGATGTGTTCGTTCGCGACCTAGCCTTGGACTTCACGGCGCTTGTAAGCGTGAGTTCCGACGGCACTCAGACAACCGATGATTCGACGAATGCGGCAGTTGGTCTCAACGACGGGCTACCAGAAATCTTCCTCCTGAACCAGAGTGCAGTGGCTGGGTCAACTGGAACGTTTACGTATGCAGCTCCAATAAAGGTCCAGCTGACGGAAGTTGCAACCAATGCGCTAACTGTACGTAAAGGCGCTGGTGCTGTTGCGGCCGCCAATGGATCATTTGTTACAGATTCCGTTCTGAACATTCGACACGTAGTATCTGGCATCCTTGGTACTAGCACGCTGACAACGCAAAAGAGCGTGGCATCGGCAAAAGCCGCGCCAGGTGCATGGGCCACGGAAAAGACTGCATCAGTCACTCCTACCAATGGTTTGTTTACCGCCCAGACGAAGAGCGGAATCACGATTGCTAAGGGCCAGACTCTCTGCTTCCGATCAAGCGTGGTTTCGGGTTCATTGAACGATGTAAGCGATGCGACTTGTGTGGCACGTCCACTCGACATGACATCCACTCTGATCCAGCGCTCGACTGGCGCTCTTGCTTGGACCAAGGTGGGCGAGACCTACAGAACCAAAGCCAAAAATGCGAAACTGACCATGACAGGTGTAACGGGTCGCAAGTTTGTTCTTGTTGCCACAAAGTGCAATGGCTGCGGAACTGTGCAGGTGAAATTGGGAACCAAGACGTTCAACATCAACCTCCAAGCGAGCTCAACTCAGAACAACGTGTTGATCCCGGTCAACTTCACCGGCGTTTCCAGCAACATCACGGGAACACTCACTGTGACCGTGACTTCCACCAACAAGTTTGTAACAATCGGTGGAATCGGAATCGCTCGTTACTAAGAACAACTAAAGACGCGCGACCTCAGCGCGAATTAGAAGGGTCTCCTGGCTATTTGCTGGGAGACCCTTTTTGTTATCCGAGACGGAGTGTTTCTAATGGCTCGAGCTTTGCTGCACGCGATGAGGGATAAAGGCCAGCGGCAATTGATATGAAGATCGCAAGTGCGATTCCAGCAGCTGGCAGCCATGAAGCGAGCACAAAAACCCAACCTGCAATCCAAACCCCTACCCCGATCGCAGCAATTCCCAGCAACACACCGAGGATCCCACCGAACAGGCCGACAATTAGTGATTCAAGAAGGAACTGGGCGGCAATGATGCTGCGTGAATGCCCGAGAGCACGACGTATACCAATTTCCGCTGAGCGCTGAATCACCGAGATAGACATCACGTTGGCAATGCCAAGAGCACCGACGATTATTGCCAGAAGACCCATTGAAATCACGATCATCTGCAGCTGCCGATCGCTCTGTGCGGCGAGTTCGAGTGCTGCGGCTTTAATCTCAGTTTGAACTTCCTGTGGGCCACCAAGGCTGATCGCGATCTTCAACGCATCGGCTGCCTCTGATTCGGCACCATTAGCTGTGCGCACATAAACCTTGTTGGGTTCAATGTCGTTTGGAACGAAATCCTTGTCGGCAGCTTTGGTGCTGATGAACACCGCATTATCAAACGCGGGTTCAAGTTCAATCTTGTTGATCACGCCCACCACGGCGTACTTGTAGCCGTTGAGTTCAATCGTGCGCATCTCGCCGGGTAGGTAGTTGAACTCGCGAGCTAGGCCGATACCGATTACTGCTGCTCGGCTCAGCGTGTCGGTGTCGAATTCATTGATCCACCGACCACTTACTAGCGGTACCTCAAGCACTTCGGGAAGCTTGGTGTCCGTCGCTACAACTGGAATCGGAACAGTTTCAAATTTCTCTCTCGCACGCTCGTACGGGAGCACGATCACATTTTGCAACTGAGTGATAGCTGACACCTTCTCCACGCTGCGGACTCCGAGCGCACGGTCGGCAGCGTCCGGAGGAAGAGTCGGGTCTTGCTGGCCTACGGAACTTTGAGCTGACACCAAAATCAGGTTGGTGCCAAGCTCACGCACTTTCTTTTTAAGGTCACCTTTGGCGCTGTCGGTTAGACCAACGGCAGCGATGATCGCGCCAACACCAATCATTGGCCCGAGCATCAATAACAGTGTCCTCGTCTTACGGGCAAACAAGCCACTGATGGCCACGCCAAATAGGTCACGGAACTTCGCCATCAGAAAACCACGTTCTTGCGTTCGTCAGAAATGATCTTGCCGTCTCGCATTGAAACCTTGCGGTCGGTGGTGTCAGCTACACCGAGATCGTGGGTGACCAGAATGATTGCCCGCTCTGGAGACACGAGTTCCGTAAACAGCTCCATGACCATCGCCGCATTGCGGGTGTCAAGCGCTCCGGTGGGTTCGTCACCGAGAAGAATTCGCGGTTCGGTTACCAAAGCACGTGCGAGAGCCACGCGTTGTTGTTCACCACCGGAGAGTTGAACAGGCCTGTGATCGGCGCGTGGCGCGAGCCCAACTTTTGACAGGGCATCCATGGCACGTTCGTGGCGCTCTGACTTACTAAAGCCACGGTAGAGGAGAGCAGTCTCCACATTGCCAAGCGCATCAAGATGTGGAATCAGATGAAACTGTTGAAACACAAAACCTATGGTGCGACCACGAACTTCCGTGCGTCCCGCATCGTTCATCGATGTGATCTCCTCGCCACCAACCGTTATTGTCCCCGACGAGGGCACGTCTAAGCAGCCAAGGAGTCCAAGCATGGTGGACTTGCCTGAGCCCGAAGGCCCCACGATTGAAATGAAGTCGCCAGCGAAGACGCTTAGGGACACGCGATCCAGGGCGTAGACAGCCGCGTCACCTTCACCATATATACGGGATACATCCCGTAGTTCCATCAGGACTTCAGACATTGAATGTTCTGCTCAATCACTTGCTGCGATATCAGCCGATGGGTCGACATCAATGACAACGAGTTCGTCGCCTTTTAGGCCACTGATGATCTCGGCCCACTCACCATCAATCAATCCGATCTCAACCTTGACGCGAGTGAGCTTGCCTTCATCAGTAACTACGCGGACTTCGTCACCATCGGCGGCACGCAGCACGGCCGCTACGGGTACGGCAAGGACATTCTCTTTGAGTTGAAGAATGACATCAATAGAAACTTTGGCGCCGTCTACGGACTCAAGATTTGAGTTGACACTTACTTTGCCTTCGTAGAAAGAGTTGCCCGTTTCATCCACTGTTGGCGTGTCATCAAGTTGAGCAACAACACCTTCAAGAATTGTCTCACCAGAATTAAAATTGACCTTCGCGGCCTGATTTACTGCAAGCTTGGCCCGATCAGTAGGGCTCACATTCATCACAACTGTGAACTCTGGCTCGGTGAGGTTGAACAAAGTTGTGCCCTGCAGGACGAATTCTCCGGACTTAACTTCAATTGAACCGATACGTGATGGCCAATTAGCTACCAGCATGTCGCTGGGTTGGAAGATCACACCATTCTTTAAAGTGCTGATGGTTACCGTTACGGACCGTGCTCCAGCAGGTATCACAACCACACCACTTAGAACCTTGTAGTCCACACCTGGTTGGGCAGATCCACTCAGGTTGTACGAAACAGAGGTGTCTTCGGAAAGGTTTGCGTCGGCTGAGATAGTGAAAGTGGCTGAACCACCTTTGGGAATGAGGCCACCACCACTGATTGTTAGCTCAGGAAGATCACGCGAGGAAATAACAACACTTGCACTATTGCGTGTGCCGATCTCGTACAGCTGATCTGCGGCTGACAAAGTCGGATCGGCAACAAGAGTGACAATGAGAGTCTCATCAATTTCTACTTTGTTATCCACTCTGACGTTGACATTGAATGTTGTGCTTGTGCTGTCGGCTGGGATTTGTAGGTCATCTTGATCAATCCGTACGTAATCAATGCCAGCTGAAGTAGTGCCGGAGACACTCACATAAAAATCAAGCGGCTGATTTGATTCAACACTGGTGTTAACAGTGAAGCTCAACTGGCCGCCCTCATCTACCCGTGAAGCGGAGGCCTGGATACTGAGTACGCGCCGAAGATCACCGCCATTTTCGGGAATTACAACACGTGCTGAAGTTGAATTACCAAGTGTGTAAGCCTCGTTTGAGCTGCCAACTGATTGCTGCTGAATTGCAACCTCGATATCTTCCTCATCTTCAATGACTCGATCGGTAAAAACCGAGCGGGTGATGGTGACGGAAGTTTGGCCCGCAGGAATAACTATTGAATCTCGAATCTGGTTGTAGTCGTCGCCACGTGATGAGTCTGTACGTGCGCCACCAGTAGCCGATCCCTGAATCTGCAGGTTGACGGTTAAGTCCGCCGATGGTGCGGGATCCGCTGTAATGGTCCACGTGACGGATCCGCCCTCGATAACACTCGACGTACTTGAAGTGATATTGATGACTGGAGCCGCGGTCATCGTGCGCATGCCAACGGCGATGCCCGAAGGCTCAGCCCAAGAGTTACTTGAAGTGCTTGATGCTGCTGGAGTAATCACATAAGCAATTGAGTTGTAACTTCCAATCGAATACCCGGCTTGGTTTTGGCCAAGAGACACAGTGATGGTTTTTTCATCGGACGGCACGGCGGCGGGGTAGTCGTGAATCTGTTGCCACTGCGCAAGAGCCGCCCGTGTTTCTTCGGTGTAGAGATCATCAGCGCGCGTGAGGATCGTGCCCGCGGATACGAGTATTCGCTCAAGCTGGGTCACATCCGGCCCGACATCACCAACGTCAAGCGACCGGTAGAACGCAAATTCACCAGGGACAGCAACTGAAGCGCGTCCATTGAGTGAGAAAATTGTGTCACCCACATTCACGGTGTCGCCGTCTTCAACTGCGACATCACTGATTTGCCCGTCAACTGGCGAGTTGATTTTCTTGGTCTCGTCACGGCGTACTTCTCCAGAAACATTGAGGATGTCCTCAAGTGATCTCTTCTCGACAGAACGAGGGATAATCAACAAATCATTGGTGCCCCCACCGGACTCACCGCCAAGTGATTTCCCGACCAGTACTGCGGCCACCAATACGACAAGAGCAGCAACAGCCGCTAATACTTTCTTGCCTCCGATACCAGGAATGGAGATTTTGTTAATTGAAGGTAGTTTCATGTCCTACTCGCTGTTGATTCCGGTTTCAGTAATGCACTGTTCGATGTCACGATCGTTGATTCCGCCATCTGGAGAAGCAAATACCCGTGGCTGAATTATTCCGTTGTCGCCAACGGTGGTCTCCACGGTCCAGCCACGCTTCTTGAGACAATCAGAGATCTTCTTGAAGTCTTCATTTCGCTCCTGCACCTCAGCTGGAGTGAGCTTCGCTTGTGCTTCTTGGGATGCGCGCAAAGCACCAAGGATGTCACTTCGCGCGGCACATTTTTGCAGCGACGCTACGTAGGCAGAGTCCTGCAGTGCTGGGTTGTTTGGATCTTGGAGGTTTCCCTCAATCTTGTATCCATCTGCTGTCAAGCAGTCAGTGAATTTTTGGTATGCGGAGAACAGTTTCACTTCTGGCGGACGATTGTCTTCATTTAATGGAATGGTTGTGCCCGACGCATCGCCGTCAGTGGAGACTTCTCCAGTTGCGGCTTTTGCAGCCGCGACTTCTTCGGGAGTCATTACCTGGACGTCATCGGCCCCGCGTATCACGAGTCGAGTGGTCGGAGAACTACCGCTACAGCTAGTGGACACAAGGGCAATGGCCCCAACAAGCCCAATAATTACGCTCTGTTTCCCCCTCAAGAACACCCAATAAGGCTACTTCAGGGTCGTTAGTGGCCAGCCTCGGAATGCACTTCTTTGGATGAATCCAACTAATTTTCTCTTAGTGAAATACAAGGGTGACGAAACCACTCGGGACTACCTCCTGCGACTTGCCATTGAGGCAATTGAGCAAGGCGGAGAAGCCGCAGTGAAAGCCAAGGAAATCTGCCGTGAAGCGGACATCGCGGTCACCTCCTTGTACCACTACTTCGGAAGTCGCGATGGGCTGGTTTCTGAGGCGCAGGCAAAGCGTTACACGGATTCCATCCAGGACGTTTTTCATCTTTGGGACAGTGGTGTTAGGTCGTGCAATTCAAAGGAAGACTTCAAGGCGCTGCTTGAGCAAATGCTTGATTACGTGATGCGTCCAGAACGAGCCCATGCCCGCATGGTGCGCCTAAATGTGCTTGGTTCTTCCTACGCGCGCCCGGCATTGCGAGCTGCGATTATGGATGCCCAAGAAAAAGTCTTTGACGCACAAGTGACCACTCTTGACTATGCGCGGGAACAAGGCTGGATCCGTCCAGAGATTGATGCAAAAGCTGTCAGCGCATGGCA
>CAZXAX010000045.1:0-13345 GCA_964638795.1 uncultured Bifidobacterium sp.
GCAGCCACAGTGTCAGCCCCGACCTCGTCCGATTGTGATTCATCGGTCATGCCAAATACCTCCCGCACCATGTTTAGCCGAGTCCTCTGTGTAAAGTAAGGGGGTCAATTGAGCCAATAGGAGTTGGAAGCGATGAAGGTTTGGATCGACCAAGATCTCTGCACCGGTGACGGGCTTTGTGAGGAAATTGCCCCATCCGTGTTCACCCTGCTCGATGATGGACTCGCGTACGTGGTCGAGGGTGACAAGGTCTTCGCCACCGCCAAGGGCAACCCCCAAGGTGCTGACGGTCTCGCCAACATTCCCGATAATCAACTTGATGCCGTGATTGAATCCGCCGAGGAGTGCCCCGGCGAATGCATCTTCATCGAACCCTGATCAATCCAGCGTCCGACCGTCAAAAATCCGGTGTGGGCCACCATTCTGTGGTCTGGCCGAACTGACTCTCCTTCGATGTGCCAGGTGCGGTGCAGCACTTCAAGTGTTCTCGTATCCGTCCAACCTTTTTGCATTCCATGTCGGACCTTTGCCGCTTGCGTGATGCTCGGCGTATAAGCCAAGAAGATTCCACCAGGGCGAAGGGATCCCCTCACGTGATCCAGAAGATGCCATGGCTCGGGAAGGTCAAGGATGAAACGGTCAAACACACCATCATCAACTCCAGCGTATGAGTCTCGAATTTGAACGTGGAATTTTTCTAACGCATCAGGACCCAAAAATGACTCCACATTCGCCTTTGCACGATTAGCGAAGTCTTCTCGAAGTTCATAACCGGTGATCTCAGCGCCCCAACGCAACATCGCCATGGACAAGGCACCTGAGCCAACGCCTGATTCAAAAACACGTACACCTGGCTTTATATCCCCGATCATGCAAATGGGGGCCAGATCCTTGGGATAGATCACCTGCGCACCCCGAGGCATCTCTACTACGAAATCCTCAAGAGTGGGTCGAAGGACGACATACTTTGCGCCCTTGGTTGACTCAACCCAGCAGCCCTCTTCTTTGCCGATCACGCTGGCATGTGGCACGAAGCCCGAATGGCTGTGAAACTCGCCTGCATCGGAAAGAACTTGTAGATATCTACGCTTTTTCTGGTCCAAGAGCACGACTCGCTCGCCAGCGCGAAAAACATTGCTCATTTCACGTCCCAATCTTCGCTGCGATTTACACGCAAAGTTAGAGACTGACCCTCTTTTAGGCGTATCCGCTTGACGGAATTTTTACCGGAACGATTTTTCGCCCTGCGCCTAAGCATCCACGCAAGCAGCCCACCAAGAATTCGGGACCGCTTCCGAACAAAGGTCACGAGTTGGGTAGACCGCGGAGTTTTCCGCATTTTGTTCAGCCCCTACGGATTTCAACAAATGCAGACTTTTTGCGTCCCCTGCGACGACCCGCAAAGTACGCCACTAACACCGCAATAAATCCCGCCCCAACCGCAGCACCAACAAGAGTCTGTTTTTCGTCTTTCAAGCGACCCTGAATCAACTCTTGAATACTGCGCAATTTGTTTTCAATGTCAGTACGCGAAATCCGATTAGTGCTCTCGGTAGTTGTCTCTTCAGTCATGGGGCCTCACAGTGTCCGTTTTTTCACCCTACTAAGGGTCACAAGCACGATGAGGGCGCCGAGCACGAAAGTGATCATGTAGGGAGCGAACGACCAGCCCCCGTCGAATGCGTTGCCAGAGAGGTCAACCAGTAGACGTAGCGCGCCGAGGAGCATCAGGACCATGCCAATGCTCACGAACACAGCCGCGATGCTTCCAACAAGGACCCACCTGCCTGCACCCTTGAGTGGTTCCAGTGTCTCCTGCTTGGCATAACCAACGATGGTGTCCACCACGTCCGAGGATTCCTCGGCTTGACGAATATCTGAAAACAGACCCATTAATTACCTCCCCTCAATCCAACCATTAACTGGCACTCAAGACAATCCGAATTTGTATGTATCGAGTCTTTGCTGACACAAGGCGTCTAATGCCTGCATCCGGTCTGTGTTGTCACGCAAACGAACCAGTTGGTAACGATCGAGCTCGTCAAGCGGAGCCTGCGCACATAGCCGCCAACCTGATTCGGTCGCGTCTCCACTCGCATCCCCTATCAAAACGGTTGGATCAATCGGAGCACCGAGCTCAAATGCGAGGGCCCGCAATTGCCGCACCGTGGAGGCTGCTTGGGCATAGGCAATGGCAAACGGACCATCAGTACGCGCAGCCTCACAACGCGTTACCTCGACCACGGCTCGAGGGTAAGGAAGTTCGGGTAGCCACTCCACTACCTCGAGCAGATCGGTCACTTTGGCAACCACCATCGCTCCGTCACCTGAGGCACTCCACTGAATGCCACGAATCTCAGCAAGCACACCAAATTGTGCACGCTTATCTCCACCGCCGACTTCCTTGCCGCGCTCAATCATCACCGAACCAAAAACTGGCCCGGCATCTCGACCAGATTGCGTCAAGTCAGAAAACATCTGGACATAACGACTCTCGAAAATTCGTAACGGTAAATCCTCAGTTGGCATGAAAGGACTTCCCAACGGAAACATTGGAATTTCTACTAGACCATCCATTAGCTGCTCATTGCCCAAGTGTTACATCAAGCGCAGATTCCGAAGGCCTGGAGAAACTCAAAAGTCGCGTGATGAGGTCTGTCCACCGCGAACGAAAATAAGCCTCTTCATTGACACCCGAACCGTTGTAAAAAAGCGAAAAGACTGGCGCCCCAGCTTTTTCATTGGCGAAGCCCGAAAGCGTTTTCACACCTGTGAGGGAGCCGGTCTTGGCTCTCACAACACCCAAAGCTGGTGGCTCCGTAAAAGCATCAATAAGGGTTCCACTTGATCCACCCAACGGCAGTTTTTGCAAAAGTGTGCGACCGGACTCGGAGCTCAAAAGCTCCACCATGAGAGCGCAGGTCAAACGATTCGAGCGATCGAGTCCTGAGCCGTCGGCGATAACCAGATTCTCAGTGTTGTGTCCCCACGCCGAAAGCTGTTCGACAACTACGCCAGCGCCAGCGGCCGTTGATGCGACACCCTTTACGGATAGTCCGATGGACTTGAGCAGCATTTCTGCGGTGTTGTTATCACTGTTGGTCAATAAGTCAGTTACCAGGTCGGCCAGTGGAGCCGACTTAATACTTGCCACAACGGGCAGATCCGCATCTGCCTTACCAGCAACCGCAGAACCAATGACGGCCACACCTAGTCGTCGTAAACGCGCCGAGAGCTCCTGTGAAGCTGCAAACGCAGGATCATCAGGTTTTTGGCTCAGACCAAATACGGAGCCATCGTCTAGAAGGAGTGCTCCGATTGGCCCCCCGAAGGTCTTCTTGACGTCCGCGGACCAGCCCGATGGATAGCGCTGCTCGTCGAACAGCGTGCCATCGCCTACCAAGGAACCCTCGATGCGAGTTACACCCGTTTCAACAAGTGAATTCAACAACGCCGTTACATCGGTGAAGAACGTTGTTGGATACTTCTCCACGCTGCGATACATCGGAAGGCTCAGAACTGGATCTCCCCCACCGACAATAAAGAGATTCCCTTCGGCAACTCCATCAACAACATTGCCGACAATTTTTGTTTCGAATCGATGATCGGGTCCGAAAACTTCCAGCGCAACGAGAGCAGTAACTATTTTGATGTTCGAGGCAGGTATCAAAGCAGTGTCAGAGTTCACTTGATCTACCGTTCGGTCAAAGGACTTCACAGCCAGACACGCGTTATCGCCAAGCGTCTCTGAAAATTCCCCCAACTCAAGTCGCAGATTGGCCACTGAGACGTCTGATGCCAGAGTCGAGTTAATACGTCGCACGTTGAGCAGAGATGATCCCGACAACTCCGTCATGGAATCGTCGGGGTCATTGCGGTTAGCCACCCCACCCAGCGCACCAATTCCAGCCAGCAATGGAGCGAGCCCGACCATCGCGCCAACCGCCACCGCCAGGTATGGACGTCTGCGCACTGACTGATCGCTCATATAGCAATACCCCGATACCGTGCGTACCTGTAAAGGTGAGCAAGCGCAGTTGCTGCCCTATTTCCACTCGGGTAACACATCCGCCCAGTCGCCCTTACAGTTGCGGGACCAGCATTTGATGGATCTGCAGTAGCCAGTTCAGTTGCAGTCAGAATTGGTTTTCCTGTCGCAACTGATAATTCATGCGCTGCTTCGGCAAATCGCTGATCCTGCTTTTCGTGGTACGAAACGATGCGGTCCATCCCAAAGCCAGGGTAAAAACCGCCATCTCGCATTAGTCGCGCTTGATTACTTTGAATTCCAATCCCCAGATAGATCACCGCATGCACCTCGGGATGTCTGGCAATAATTTCAAGAACATCGGGGATCGTGTCGCGTGTCTCACCGCCCGCACAATCAACCGGGTTATTGCGACTCCATCTCGAAGGCAATTTTGAATCGACCGCGGAAAGCAGGTCTGTTGGAAGATCCAGAAGATTCAAGACACCGTCTCTCGATATCTGGTCGGCGGTGGCAACGCCCCAGCCACCAACCGTTGTTAGAACCACGACGTTTGGACCCGCCGGAAGGGGCTGGGTTGCAAAAGTTGCAGCCGCCTCAAAAGCCTCTTCAACCGTGACCGCACGAGCAACGCCAAATTTGGCGCAGACCCCGTCAAAAATCCGATCGTTGGCTGCAAGTGCCCCCGTATGGCTTGCGGCCGCGCGAGCACCACTATCAGTTGCCCCACCTTTCACAACAACTAACGGTTTGCGTGCAGTTACCTCATTGAATCCGTCTATTAAATCAGCACCATCGCTAATGCCCTCTAGGTACGCAAGAGAAACTTTGGTCGCCTCATCAGTGGAGTACCAACGCAAATAATCAATAACCGAGACCGCTGCGGCATTACCGGCCGAAACCGCACGAGAAATACCCACATGATGTTGACGCGCAAAATTCTGGAAACTTGAGACAAAATTTCCACTTTGACTAGCGACTGCAATCGCGCCAGCTGGCGGGTAGGGCGCAACAATCTGGGCGCACAACGACGCTGGCGTACTAACGACACCCTGACCATTAGGACCAGCGATCAACACGCCGAGTTCATTACCGAGTGCCACCAAAGCATCTTCCTCGCGCTTGCCTTCCTCGCCGGCTTCGCCATATCCAGCGGAGGTGATAAATGCGGCCTTAATGCCCTTCGTCGCACACGACCTAATGAGATCCTGGTTAGTCGAAGCAGGCGTACATACAAACGCAAGATCGTATTTTCCAGCATCTAGGTCATCTATTGACTTAACCGTTGCGATATCCAGAACGGACTCACCGCTCAAATTCGTTGCCGCAACCGCACCGCGGTAGCCACTGGCCAGAATGTTGTGCAGGGATACAAATCCGAACTTTCCTGGATGCGAAGAAGCGCCAGCCACGACCACACCACGAGGATTAAAAAGGGCCGAGAAATGTTGATCGGAGGCTCTTTGCCGTGGACTTGCAACTTCAGCCATGGCCTCATCTGCAACCTCAACTAACGCATCGACTGCGACGATGGACCCATTCGACTGCACGATTAATGGGTTCACGTCAACCGAGACAATGTGCTGATTCTCGGCCATGCAATTACCAACAGCTAACAATGCCTCTACTAGTTCGTCAATTGAAACGGCGCTTTCACCGCGAAACTCTTTGAGCAATTTTTGCAACCGAAGACCGCCGATCATCGAAACCGCATCTGATTCCGTAATCGGCAATGGCCTGAAGACCACATCTTCGAGCACTTCGGCCATCACTCCGCCCACACCCAGCATCAAGGTCGCCCCAAAAACAGGGTCGCGCAGTGCCCCAATGATTAGTTCGCGGGTTCCAGACACCATCGGAGCCGCCAGCAGGGACACCGCTCCATCTTCAGGGGTCGCGGCAGAGAGAAGTTCGCCCGCGGCGCGGGTTACATCGTCTGGATTAGCAAGACGCAACCGCACCAGGCCGCGTTCGGTTTTATGAGCAATAGTGTCTCCACACAACTTCAGCACCACCGGATACCCGAGTTCGTTGGCAGCGACAGTGGCTTCTTCTATGGAAGTTGCGGTTTTCTCTCCGAGTAACGGGAGCCCGTACCCACCGAGCATTTGCTTGGATTCGGACTCCGACAAAGTCCGGGTCACTACTTGTCTCAGGGGGGCTGCCATGAGTCCACGGTAGCGACTTGCGTTGCTCTTGTCCTGATACCTTCGAATCGTGACAAAGAGCGAAAAACTGCCCGGATCAGATCTCACACCGGAGCAAGATGCTCTTGCGATTTCCATTATCCGCGGACTCGCAATGGACGCACCTTTAAAAGCCAAAAGTGGACACCAGGGCACGGCCATGGCGCTTGCCCCATTGGGTCATGTGCTGTTCAGTCGCGTGATGAGATTCGACCCGAAAGATCCAACTTGGTCTGACCGCGACCGATTCATCCTGTCTGGTGGACACGCGTCAATTCTCCAATACGCCCTGCTCTATCTTTCGGGCTTTGATCTCACATTGGATGACCTCAAGAACTTTCGTCAATGGGATTCACGCACGCCTGGACATCCAGAGGTAGGACACACCGCGGGGGTTGAAGTCACAACCGGTCCGTTGGGACAGGGTTTTGCCAATGCAGTTGGCATGGCACTCGCTGAGCGGTACTTGCGCTCGGCGTTCGGGGAAAAAGCATGCAACCATCACACATTTGTGGTCTTGGGCGACGGCTGTTTGATGGAGGGCATCAGCCACGAGGCTGCTTCTTTTGCCGGGCATCAAAAGTTGGATCACTTGATTGCGATTTTCGATGACAACAAGATCACTATTGATGGGTCGACTGATCTTGCCTGCAGCGACGATGTGGCAATGCGCTTCAAAAGTTATGGCTGGAACGTCATTGATCTTGGAGCACAAAGCGAAGATCTAAACGCAATTGAGAATGCCCTTTTGCGAGCGCGTGAACACACCGGACAGCCCACACTGATCACACTGCAGACACGCATCGGCTACCCATCTCCAGATTTCACCAACAAGCACGAGGCGCACGGCAACCCTTTTACTGCTGAGCACGTAAGCCGAACAAAATCCGTAATGGGCATTCCCGATGAGCCTTTCTTTGCCCCAGAGGAACTTCTCGCCGCTTGCCACAACAACGCAATGGCCCGATCAGCGAATGTGAAGTCATCATCACCAAGCTCGGCCATTCCTGATCTTCCAAGACAACTCACGGACCTGCCCCTTTTCGAAATGGGTGAATCAATTGCCACGCGCGTAGCTATCCAAAAAGCGATAGAAGCCAGCTCAGAACAAATGCCCGGACTCTTGATCGGCGCCGCAGATCTAACCGGAAACACTGGCGCCAAAGATTCCAAACTTGCGGCACAGTCCGCAGCCAGTCCTGCTGGCCGACAGATCTACTACGGCATTCGTGAACACGCTATGGGAGCGATAGCTGTAGGTTTGGCATTGCACGGCGGAACACTGCCTGTGGTCGGAACCTTCTTTGTATTTGCCGATTACATGCGACCAGCCATTCGTCTTGCCGCATTGAGTCGCGCCAAGTGCGTATTTGTCTTTAGCCATGACTCTGTCGGCGTGGGCGAAGACGGACCAACCCATCAACCCGTTGAACATCTCGCCTCTTTGCGCTCAATTCCCGGACTCAGAGTCATCCGTCCTGCAGATGCAAACGAAACGATTGAGGCATGGAAAATTGCAGTGTCTAGCGACGGCCCAACTGCACTTGTATTGAGCCGCCAGAATTTGCCCGTCGTCTCAGATGGAACTGCCGTACTACGTGGAGCAGGCGTATTACGTGAAGTAGATGGCGCTGCAGTCACGCTTGTTGGCACCGGCAGCGAAGTAAGTGTCGCGTTGACGGCAGCCGAGTCACTCCAGGCTCAAGGTATACCTGTGCGAGTTGTATCAATGCCTTCATGGGACCTCTTCCTGTCGCAATCGGCGGAGATCCGTCGAGAGATTCTCCCCCCAACTATCCAGACAGTTTCAGTTGAAGCCGGAACAACGTTTGGCTGGGCTGCGTTTTCTGATCATCAAATTGGTATTGACAGATTCGGCGCCAGCGCACCTGGAGCTGAGGCACTTGAACGACTAGGCATCAGCGTTGATGCGGTGGTGGCAAAAGTAAAAGAAGTCAGGAGTTGAGAGCCCGTGTCTGAACTGCTACGTAGCCTTTTTACAAGCCATGGGCAAAGCCCCTGGCTTGACAACATTCAGCGCAGTCACCTCACCACGGGTCACCTGGCCAAGATGCGTGATCGGGGCGTACGGGGTCTGACATCAAATCCCTCAATTTTTCAAAAAGCTATCCAAGGCTCCGCCGACTATGACGACCAGTTCAAATCGCTAATTACATCAGGAAAATCCATCGAAGACTCTTATTGGGAGATGGTGCTGACTGATATCTCGGATGCACTTGATGTTTTTCTTCCGCTATTCAATTCAAGCGGCGGCACAGATGGTTTCGTCAGCGTAGAAGTTGATCCTCGTCTTGCTCACGACACCACAGGAACTTTAAGCGCAGCTCGTTGGTTGCGGAGCCGAATTAATCAACCCAATGTGATGATCAAGATACCCGCAACGCTTGCTGGTCTACCTGTGATACGCAAGATGATCGCCGAGGGCTGCAATGTCAATGTCACTCTGATCTTTTCCATTCCGCGCTACGAAGAAGTAATGGAAGCATTCATATCGGGACTCGAGGATGCAGTCGCCTCGGGTTCCACTGACCTCTCTGGTGTTTCGTCTGTGGCTTCGTTCTTCATCAGTCGCGTGGATTCAGAGATTGACAAACAACTCGGAACCAACTCGCATTTGGCTGGGACCGCAGCAGTAAATCAGGGCGTGCTTGCCTATCAGGCTTACAAACGTGTGTTCTCGGGTCCGCGTTGGGAGCGCTTACAAGCTCTTGGCGCAAAGACTCAGCGTCCGCTGTGGGCATCAACATCCACAAAGAATCCGTCCTATCCAGACACTCTGTATGTGGATTCCCTGATCGGCCCAGACACCGTAAATACCCTTCCTGAAAACACTCTTGAGGCATTTGCAGATCACGGAAAGTTGGCCCGAACGATAGACGCTGATCCCGACCTTGCAACACGGCAGTGGAATGAATTGGCCAACCATGGCATCGATATTGATGCTGTTGCGGCGAAATTAGAGGATGAAGGCGTGGCAGCCTTCATCAATTCATTCGATGATTTACTGAAGACGCTTGAGGACAAGGCCGTCACATTTTCTTCATGATTCGCATTTAAAGTGAGACCATGTCGATGAGCATCGGTGGTACCACTCCTTCTGATCCTGCTGATGAGATTGATGAAGCCATAGCCAGACTTTTGGAGTTGATTGCCCCACGTCGCAACCGTCATCTTTACAGGGAGATGTTTGCGACCATCAGCGCCATGGCATCGGCTGATACTGACACCCTTGATCTAAAAATCACATCCGGTGCCTTGGCAGAGATGCACGAGGCCTATGAGATGTTTCGCCCGTACCGCGAGCGACGAAAAGTGACGGTTTTTGGCTCGGCACGAACAGCTCCTCACGATCCCCTTTACCGCCAAACCGAGGATGTAGCCAAGGCAATAAGCGATGCAGGCTGGATGGTTGTCACTGGTGCTGGGCCAGGAATTATGGAAGCTGGTATGCGTGGCGCAGGCCGTGAGGCTTCCATTGGGGTCTCCATCCGTTTACCGAACGAGCAACAGGCGAATCCAGTGATCCAGGATGACCCGAAACACGTGGCGATGAGGTATTTCTTCACGAGAAAGCTGATGTTGGTAAAAGAATCCCACGGATTCATCTGCATGCCCGGTGGCTACGGAACGCTAGATGAAACTTTTGAACTGTTGACACTGACCCAAACTGGCAAGGGCGTACCAGTTCCGATTGTGTTACTTGATGTACCCGGTGATCGTTATTGGAGCGAGGTTGAGGATTTCATCCGAGATCAACTCGCATCCCGTCAATTAGTGAGCGCCAACGATTTAGACCTCTTTGTTCGCACAGACAGTTCGGCGGTTGCGGCGAACGCGATTCTCGATTTTTACCGTAACTACCATTCAATGCGTTATGTCGGCGAGTTGATAATTCTTCGTCTGCAGCGGAAACCATCTGATGCCCAACTCGAACTTCTGAATGAGGAATTCAGTTCAATAGTTCATCAGGATCAAATACGGGTACTTGATCCCGCCGTATCAGCGCGGCGCGACCCTGGAGAGACTGAGCTGATTCGACTCGCCTTTCCATTTGGACGGCATGATTTTGGCGACCTGCATCGCCTAATACGAGCAGTAAATCGCTTCTAATTCCTCAGTCATCAAGCGCCCGAAGCGTATTAATGGCCTTATCAACAGCACGTTGAACTTTCATCAATTCTTTATCTGTGGCAGGCCGACCAGAGTTCGTGGCCGCTGCTTCTCGCAAGGATTCGAACATGATTGAGTCGAGCCGCTCGCGCACAGACTCAAGATCGATAATCAACTCATTGAGATTCATATCGTCATCGTACGTGCCCGTCTTTGCGTCACGGTCGATTTCAATTAGGTTTAGACACTGTGTCAGGGCATGAAGATCTCCATGAATGGGTCAGTTTTGAGGATCCAAAGGAGAAACGAACTTGGATGTTTGATGCCACCTACCTGAAATCCAATTGGATGTGCATCTATGGCTCTGGCTGCAAAGGCATTCTCGAGAACGACGCGACCGAATTATCACAAGGCTGCTGCAGTTTCGGAGCGCACTTTATTGATGATGAAGACCAGCAAACCGTAGTTAAGGCTGTTAAGCGCCTTAAATCTAAACACTGGCAACACAAAAAAGTGGCAGAGAAAAAGGGCTGGTCAGTAAAAGAGAAAGATGGAAGCATAAAGACTCGCGTTGTCGATGGTGCTTGTATCTTTCTTAATCGGCCAGGCTTTGAAGGTGGTGCAGGTTGTGCCCTTCATGTAGCCGCTCTAGAGGCTGGCGAACGCCCGATGGACTGGAAGCCAGATGTTTGCTGGCAGGTTCCAGTACGCCTCGAAGAGCACGAAGGCGACGATGGTCACGTAATTTCGTTCGTTCGCGAATGGAAACGTCGCGACTGGGGAGACGCCGGAGAAGAGTTCCATTGGTGGTGCACCGATAGTCCAGAAGCGTTTGTTGGCACTAATCCGACTTATGTCTATCTACGTGATGAGATAGTCGAGCTCTGTGGCGAAGAGGTCTACACGATGTTGGTTGAACTACTCGCAGCACCCACCACGGTGACGCTTCCCCACCCTGCCGTTAGGCGCTAGTTAAACGCTGGCCTTTTTAAAGGCGCGTCGGCGGTCTTCAAGACCTAAATATTTTTTGCGAATCCGAATCGTCTTAGGTGTTACCTCAACGATCTCATCATCGGCGATCCATTCAATCGCAGTTTCAAGCGTGTGAATAACGGGGCTAGCCAATTTCACACCCTCATCATGGCTGTGGGTTCGTATATTTGTCTTCTCTTTGGCACGCACAGCGTTAACCACCATTTCGTCGTTGCGCGCATTCTCGCCTACAACCATGCCTTCATAAACCTCGTCACCTGGCGACACGAACAAAGTGCCACGGTTCTGCAGATTGTCTAAAGCGTAAGCAGTTACCGAGCCCATACGATCGGCGATCATTGCCCCACCGAGTCGATGCGGAAGCTCGCCAACCCAAGGTGTCCACCCTGCGTGTTGACCATTAAGAAGAGCCGTTCCACGGGTAACCGTGAGCAGTAACGACCGAAAGCCAATAAGGCCGCGCGACGGGGCCTCAAAGTGAATCAGAGTTCGACCAGGATCACCCGGGCGCATGTCGCTTACGCGACCCTTTCGTGGAGCCAGAGCTTGAGTAACAGCCCCCACGTACTCGTCAGGCACGTCACAAATACCATGCTCCAGAGGTTCAGACTTCTTGCCGTTGATCTCTTTTGTGACCACCTCGGGCCGCGAGACCTGGAGTTCGTAGCCCTCGCGGCGCATATTCTCAATCAGAACCGCAAGCTGCAACTCACCGCGACCAGCTACTTCAATCACCTCAGGCGAATCTGTGTCCCGAAGACGAATCGAAACGTTACCCAAGATCTCGCGGTCGAGCCGTTCACGAAGATGTCGACTCGTTAAGTACTTACCCTCACGACCAGCAAAGGGCGAAGTATTAACGGCAAAACTCATTCTGATAACTGGTTCATCAACTTCAAGTCTCGCAAGGGCGACTGGATTCAAACCGTCGGCAATTGTGTCACCGACTTCAACCTCAGGAATTCCCGCCACGATGAACAAATCTCCGGCATCGATGGATTCGGCCTCTTCGCGTTCAATTCCGCTGTAGCGAAATAGCTGAGAGAGGCGCCGCTTCAATATTCGTGGCGAGCCATCCTCGGCTGGTCTCTGCACCACCGATACGGAGTCGCCTTTACGGAGCTGACCACTCATCACACGACCAATTGCAAGGCGCCCCAAATAATCGGAAGCGTCGAGGTTGGTAACGATTGCCTGTAGTGGTCCTGAAGCATCAAACTTTGGCGCGGGAACCGTCTCGACGATCATCTGCAGCAGCGGCTCAAGAGTTGCATCCGCTGCTGGCATTCCGATTCCCTTTATGGAACGACCTTCCCTGGCTACGGCCGAAACCACGGGGAACGCCAACTGATCGTCATTGGTTGCTAGATCCAAGAACAATTGCTCGACTTCTCCGAGAACCACCTCAGGGTGCGCATCCTGGCGATCAACTTTGTTAATCACGACAACCGCAGGAAGATTCAGAGCAATAGCTTTGGAAAGAACGTAACGAGTTTGCGGCAATGGACCTTCTGCTGCGTCAACCAACAAAAGAACGCCATCAACCAACGCCAATGCTCGCTCTACCTCACCACCAAAATCTGCGTGACCAGGAGTGTCGACCAAATTGATTCGGAAGCCGTTCCAGTCGATTTGTGCGGCTTTGGACAGAATCGTGATGCCACGTTCGCGTTCTTGGTCGTTGGAGTCCATGACTCGATCTACAACTTCTTGGTGCGCGGCAAACGTGCCGGTTTGCTTTAACAGTGCATCGACAAGGGTTGTCTTACCATGGTCGACGTGCGCAACGATTGCGATGTTCCTTAACTCGGGGGGCATGGAAGGAACTCTTAGGCTTCGTCTTCATCTTCGTCATCATCAAAGCGCACTCCGTAGCGCTCTGCGATGGCGGCATACTCGTCCTCTTCGCTTCGAGGACGATCAGAATCAGCACCTAAGCCCAAATCGGCGGCGCTGGGTCCTGATTGCTTCAACTTTCGCGCTTCTTCAAAGCGCCTGTGACGACCCTTTTTCACGTCAGGGCTCCGTATCTATGTCGGTGTTAGAC
>CAZXAX010000046.1:0-2698 GCA_964638795.1 uncultured Bifidobacterium sp.
GTTGTCGTCACAAGCAATCGTCGCGTTGGAGCCCGGTGCGCCATCCGCGCCGTCAGCGCCGTCTGCACCATCTGCACCATCAGCACCATCTGCGCCGTCAGCGCCGTCAGCACCAGCAGGTCCGGCGGGTCCGGCGGGTCCTCTCGCGCCACGTGGTCCAGCAGCACCTGTTGCACCAGTAGCACCACGGGGCCCGCGCGCACCTGTTGCGCCTGTTGCTCCGGTAGCGCCCGTTGCACCCGTTGCCCCTGGTGCACCGGTAGCACCCGAGTCACCCGTTGGGCCAGCAGGTCCCGTGAGTCCCTGTGGGCCGCGAGGGCCGCGTGGACCATCCTTTCCAAGCACCAAGGATGTTTCTCCGGCATCACAGGTGCCAGAAGCAAGATAGTGAAGGGCGCCTGTTGTGTTGTCAGCGCACACAGTCACTGTCGTGCCAGTGGAGCTACCAACACCAGTTGCAATGGCCAAGGACCCACCTGCAACAAAAATCCCAGCAGCAAGAACTGAGCTGACTACGTACCGCTTCTTTTTGTCAATTGTGGAACCCATGAGTTGATGCCTTTCAAGCTTGTTACGAGCACAGTGAACTTAGACCACTTTTGAAGTTCAGTTTGCCGATTGGACTACGGCTATTCAGCGGCTTCAGCGAGCGCTTCAGCAAGCGCGGGGTGAACAAACAAACTCTCTTCGAGGTCGCTCACCTTCAAGTTTGCGGTAACTGCAAGTGCAATCACGCTGATCAGTTCCGCGGCGTGCTGGCCGACGATTGAACCACCAAGCACCACACCCGTTGCAGGATCGCTGATGATCTTCACAAAACCACGCGGGTCATTATTGATCAACGCTTTAGCAGTCGATGAAAACGGAACCTTGGTAACACGAATCTTGCGCCCCGACGCGAACGCTTCTGCTTCGGCTAGCCCAACGTCGGCAATTTCCGGCTCGGTGAATATCGCTGAAGCAGCTTTGTCGTAATCAAGATGACGATGCGGACCTTTTGGCCCGCCGATTACCTGCTCGGCAACCTTGCGTCCCTGCATTGACGCCACCGAAGACAGCGGGAGCTTGCCGCTCACGTCTCCGGCGGCATAGATGTGCTCAATGTTGCTTTGGCAGTGGCGATTGATCTGGATGTATCCGTCTTTCATCACAACACCGATTTCCTCGAGCCCGAGGCCCTCGGTATTTGGCACCGAGCCGATCGCAAGCACGGCGTGAGTGGTCTCAACCTGACGTCCATCGTCACACTTCACAACAACTTTGTCGCCAACATTCTCAATTGATTGGGCACGCGCACCTTTCAAAAGGCGCACACCACGACGCAAGAAATCTTCTTCAAGTACTGCTGCCACTTCTGGATCCTTGCTCGGCAAGACCTGCTGGCGGCTGACGACGAGCGTGACCTTTGAACCAAATGAAGCAAACATGTGGGCGAACTCAACACCTGTGACTCCCGATCCAATGACGGTGATGCTCTCTGGAAAAACCTTCGGCGGGTAGCAATCACGGGTCGTAAGAATCCGATCCCCATCAGGTCGCACCCACTCTGGAATGCGCGGGCGGGAGCCTGTAGATACCAAGACGAAATCAGCGTGGATGACTTCACTGCCAGAGGTGCTCTGAACCTCAACTTCGTGCGCACTTTTCATCCGTGCCGAACCCTTGATAAGCCGTACACCCTGGCTCTCCAGCAGATTGGTGATGTTGCCCTGCAGACGATCGGTGATGCCGTCGACACGTGCGGTCAACGCCTCGACATCGACCTCGGCTGATCGGCTCTCCAACCCCATTTCCTGCATCGATCGGGTGAAGCTCATGGCTGCCCCCGTTGCAATCATTGACTTGGACGGAACACAGTCCCAGAGATGAGCAGCGCCACCGATCACATCGCGCTCAATGAGCACTACTTCAACGCCACGGCGTGCGGCGTAGGTTGCCGCGGCATTACCCGCGGGCCCACCGCCGATGATTACAAGACGATTAGACACCGAGTCTGAGGCTACCGTTCATAGGTCATGAATGATGAGAATGAAGCGGTCGAAACGGGTTCTGGTAGCGGTCTTGGTGCCGAACAAGCACGACGACTCGCACAGATTGAATCGATGCGCAGTGCTGGGGGCAATCCCTACCCGTACCGGTTTGATCGTTCCCACACGCTGACCCAGATCCGCTCCGAATTCGGCGGTCTTGAAGCGGGTACCGAAACGGACACCCGTGTCCAAGTCGCTGGTCGCATTCTGTTAAAGCGCATCCAAGGAAAACTCATATTCGCCACAATGCGAGACCGCGACACTGAAATTCAGTTGTTCGTTTCTAAAGCTGTAACCGGCGATGAACTTTTCGACTTCATTGACTCGCTTGATCTTGGAGATTGGGTTGGAGTCACCGGCACAGTGATGACCACTCGCAAGGGTGAACTCTCAGTCAAGGTGGATGGACTCGAATTGTTGGCCAAAGCTGTGCGGCCATTGCCTGACAAATGGCACGGCCTCACCGACACCGACACGCGCTACCGCCAGCGCTATGCAGATCTGATTGTTAACGCCGAAGCACGCGATGCCTTCCGTATTCGCCATTCAATTATCTCCAGCTTTCGCTCAACCCTTGCCCGCCATGACTACGTAGAGGTCGAAACACCAGTACTGCACATCGAAGCTGGCGGGGCTCATGCGCGACCATTTCTCACCCACCACAACAC
>CAZXAX010000046.1:2798-13187 GCA_964638795.1 uncultured Bifidobacterium sp.
GTGCATCCGTCACAACCACGCGAAGAGCTTGCCGCGTTGGCTGAAAAGCACGGCGTGAAAGTGGAGAAACATTGGGGCTCTGGGAAAATCATTGAGGCACTGTTTGAGGAAACTGCTGAGGCTTCGTTGCGTCATCCCACATTTGTCACGGGGCACCCAGTTGAAATTTCTCCACTGGCACGCACAGACCGTGACGACCCTTACTTGACTGAGCGCTTTGAGCTCTTTGTCGGTGCCCGCGAACTCGCCAACGGTTATAGCGAGTTGAACGATCCCGTGGAACAACGTGAACGATTCGAAGATGAGCAGCGCGCAAAGGAAGCTGGGTCACTAGAAGCTGGAACTGTAGATGAGGATTACCTGCGCGCACTCGAGTACGGCATGCCGCCAACGGGAGGTCTTGGAATCGGCATGGATCGTGTGACCATGTTGCTTGCGGGTGTCTCAACCATCAAAGATGTAATCCTGTTCCCCACCCTGCGACCGGAGGTTTTCGACCGATGAGCCAAGACCAGAAAACGGAGTCGGCTTGGGGTCAAGGGCTTGCCAGCATCGCCGCCGACGGCACGGTACTTGATACCTGGTTCCGCTCCCTTGGTTGGGGCGAGACCGTGCCTGATGACGCACCAAGTGTTGACGCTGGCGCCAGATTCGACGGTCGTCGGGGCGTACAGCTTGTGCCCGTGCGCATGGTGATCAATGTCAGCGCTGCCCCAAAGGATGCAAGCGACGTGTACCTACGCTTGCATTTGCTCTCCCACCGCTACGCCCGCCCACGAAGTTTGAATCTTGAAGGTGCATTCGGTTTGCTTGCCAATGTTGCGTGGACAAACTACGGACCAGTTGCCCTCGACTCACTTGAGGACGTGCGATGGAACGCAAAAGTTCACGGCGACACACTCACCGTGCATGGTGTTGACAAATTCCCACGGATGACCGATTACGTAGTTCCAAGTGGTGTTCGTATTGCCGATGCTGACCGCGTGCGTCTTGGTGCTCATCTAGCCCCAGGCACAACGGTGATGCATGAAGGGTTCTGCAACTTCAACGCCGGCACACTCGGTGCGTCGATGGTTGAAGGTCGCATTTCCGCAGGTGTAATCGTCGGCGATGGAAGTGACATCGGTGGCGGTGCATCAATCATGGGAACTCTTTCGGGCGGCGGCAAAGAGATGATAACCATCGGCGAGCGTTGCCTGCTTGGCGCCAATAGTGGTATCGGAATCAGCCTCGGCGATGAATGCATCGTTGAAGCAGGCTTATACATCACCGCGGGATCAATGTTGCAGGTGCCAGACGGATCATGGGTGAAAGCTCGTGAACTTTCCGGGGTCAGTGGTCTTCTTTTCCGTCGCAACTCAAAGTCAGGCACAGTAGAAGCCGTCCAACGCACTGGCAACTGGGGTGGATTAAACGCCGCCCTGCATAAGAACTGATGTCTGCAAACCACTTCGAGTTTGATCGTCTGATCAAGTCGCGTCGGACATCGCTGTTGGTAGACAAGAGTCGCGCAGTGCCTGACTCTTTAATTGAAGAGATTTGCGAGTTAGCCATGTGGGCACCGAACCACAAGCGGACCTGGCCGTGGAGATTCGCCCACGTTAAAGGTGAAGGTCGTGCGGCATACGGCAATACCGTTGCCGATGCACTCGCAACAGCTGGCAAAGATGAAGACGCTGTTGCTTCAGCACGCACCAAGTTTCTGCGCTCCCCTTCGCTGATAGTTGTCGGCTCTGCAAAGGGCGATGATCAACTACGAACAGACGAAAATCGTGATGCAGTTGCAGCAGGTATCCAGACGCTTCTTCTAGCCGCAACTGCCCGTGGGCTTGCCACCTATTGGGGATCGTGTCCACCTCCAGCCCAGAAGGCAGTCGCCGAATTCTGCGGCTTTGATTCCGACACCGCAATCATTGGACACATCTACGTCGGCTGGCCAACTGGCGCCCCTGACGCTCCCGCACGACCCGAACTTCGGGTCAATCACATTGGCTGAAGATTTCAGCGACCTGGAACAAAAGTTCCAAACACTTCGCGCAGCGCATCGCTGATCTCGCCGAGGGTGGCGTCAGCGCGAAGCGCTTCCTTCATTGGAATGAGAAGGTTGTCGGTTCCGCGGGCCGCTGACTGCACATCTTGGAGACGTGCTGCCACACGGGCTTGATCACGGTTCGCCTTGTATTCCTTCAAACGCTTTACCTGATTAATACCCAGGCTTGGATCAATTGGGAAGACGTTCGGCTCGGGCTCGTTGTCAACGGTGAACTTGTTGACGCCAATGATCACGCGTTCATCATCATCAATTGACTTCGTGTACTCGTAAGCAGCTTGTTCAATCTCATCCATCTGGAAGCCAGTTTCAATCGCTGCAACGGCTCCACCCATTTCATCAATTCGGCTGATGTATTCCCATGCGAGGCGCTCGACTTCATCAGTGAGCGCCTCTACAAAGTAAGAACCCGCGAGGGGGTCCGGGGTGTCGGCTACACCACTTTCGTAGCCAATGATCTGCTGTGTGCGCAGGGCAATCCGTGCTGCTTCTTCAGTTGGCAGTCCGAGAGCTTCGTCAAAACCATTGGTGTGCAAACTCTGAGTGCCACCCATGACAGAAGCGAGGGACTGAACAGCAACACGCACAACATTGTTGAGGGGCTGCTGTGCCGTCAGAGTCGAACCACCAGTTTGAGTGTGGAAGCGCAAAAGCTTTGAAGCTTCCTTCTTTGCACCGAAGCGCTCGGTCATGATCTTGTGCCACATGCGGCGACTTGCGCGGAATTTCGCGACTTCTTCAAAAAAGTTGTTGTGGCCATTCCAAAAGAAAGAAAGACGCGGCGCGAAATCATCGACATCCATTCCTGAGTCAACTGCTGCTTGCACATATGCAATCGCATTGGCGAGAGTGAATGCGATTTCCTGCACAGCGGTAGAACCCGCTTCACGGATGTGATAGCCGGAGATGGAAATCGTGTTCCACTTAGGCACGTTCTTTGAGCAGTATTCAAAAATATCGGTGATGATGCGCATCGAGGGTCGCGGCGGATAGACATAGGTGCCGCGGGCGATGTACTCCTTCAAGAGGTCGTTCTGAATGGTCCCACTGATCTCTGATGCAGGAACACCTTGTTCTTCTGCAACCAACTCATACATCAACAACAAGATCGCTGCAGTTGAGTTAATGGTCATCGAGGTTGAGACCTTGTCTAATGGAAGGTCTTTCAACAGCAGACGCATGTCCGCCATTGAGTCAATGGCAACTCCAACTTTGCCGACTTCGCCTTCGGCACGAGGATGGTCCGAGTCGTAGCCCATCTGAGTGGGAAGATCAAAGGCACATGACAATCCGGTTTGACCAGCTTGGAGCAAAAACTTGAAGCGCTCGTTGGTCGACTCAGCTGTGCCAAAGCCGGCGTACTGGCGCATCGTCCAGAGTTTGCCGCGGTACATAGTTGGGTAAACGCCGCGTGTGTAAGGCGGTTTTCCAGGAGCACCCAGTTTCTCCGCAGCATCCCAGCCAGCGAGCGAATCGCGGTCATAAAGGGGCTTCACTTCAATGCCTGAGTCGGTGCGGATGATCTCTTCTGCCATAAGGATCAAGGCTAAAGCACCGCCTCACACATCACTAAATGCGTCTTAGAATCAGTCCATGACGAATACACAGGACCGAATCATCAACGGTGTCCCGTTGACACCGAAGCAGGTTGGTATTGACCTACCTGCCCCAGCGGCCACCATTGAGGAGGAGCGCACCCATCGCAAGGTGAAACTTGCTGGGGCATTGCGCATCTTTGGTCGACTCGGCTTCGGCGAGGGCGTGGCAGGACACATCACCGTGCGCGACCCCGAGTATCCGGATCATTTTTGGGTGAACCCGTTTGGAAAGAGTTTTCGTCATATTCGCTCAAGCGATCTAATTCTCGTCAACCATTCCGGTGAAGTTGTCTACGGCAATGCGCCAGTGAATCAAGCAGCATTCGTAATTCACGCCGCAGTGCACCAAGCGCGCCCCGAAGTTGTGGCAGCGGCGCATGCACACTCTGTTTACGGCAAAGCGTGGAGTTCGCTCGGCAGACCGCTTGACCCCATCACGCAAGATGCCTGCATCTTTTTCGAAGATCACACAGTTATTTCCGAACAGGGTGGTGCAGTAGTTCTCGATGTGGATGCTGGCAAAGAACTTGCATCAAAATTCACCACCGGCAAAGCCGCCATCCATCAAAACCATGGCCTATTCACTGTCGGCGAATCAGTCGATGAAGCGGCGTTCTGGTTCATCACAATGGAGCGCAGTTGCCAAGCACAGTTAATGGCCGAGGCTGCGGGAACACCGAAATTGATCCGTCGTGAATATGCCGAGTACACGCGTCAAAACATTGGATATTCGCTGGCCGGTTGGTTCAGTTTTCAACCACTGTGGCAGGAGATTTGTGCCACAGATCCAGAGATCTTTGACTGATTCGGGTAATTACTTAAGTTTTCCTGGCAGCTGCCGATAACCAAGGAATGAGTCGTTCTAGGCTCTATTTGCCCATGTTCATTGCACCCTCGCCGATGCGCGTGCGGCCGCTCATCGTGAGTCGCATTGTCGCTTTGATCGCAGTTCTTGCAACTGCGTTCGTCGTGCCGTCCTCCACGCCCGTGAACGCCGATGGTGTTGCTCCCGCAGGTTTCATAATTGACGGACGCGGTAACGGCCATGGGCGCGGAATGAGCCAGTACGGCGCGCTTGGTTGGGCCCTGTACCAAGGTAAGACTTGGCGTGAGATTCTCAATTTCTATTACCGCAATGGAGTGAACACCCTAAGTCGGTTGTCATCAGCGGATGATCCTGTTTTGCCATTTGGTCTGATGTCGGTGCGGTTGTTCGAAGATTACGACGCTTCCGACAAAGATCGGTTGCAAACAGCAGTGGTCTCTGACACCGGCACATTGAGTGTGGCTGGACTCAACAACTCGCAGACCTGGAGCACAATCGTCGTGCGCGAAAAAACAGGACAGACAAACGTTTGGGAAATCTGGGGCTCCAAAATCAAAAAATGCACCACCAGTTACACAAACCTTGCCGGAGACACCGACTTCCAACTCCTAGCAGCCAATTTCGCACCTGGTGGTCTGGTCAATGGCAAATACCCAAAAGTCAGCATCACGACTCCTAAATGGACAGATCCAAATGCGAGCGTGCCACGCGATCTCATCGGTGTATGCGACCCGCGGGACAACGGTGGCGCCGGACAAGTTGTGTATTACCGAGGCATGATCGAAGCTGCGAATGGAACGACTGGCGAAAATCGCACGGTTAACACCCTGCCAATCGACCTCTACGTTCAAGGGGTCGTACCACGCGAGTCCCCCGCCTACTGGGGAGGACTCGGAGACGGCAAGGGCATGCATGCTTTACGTGCCCAATCTGTAGCAGCACGCAGCTACGCCATTGCAGACAATCGGTATTCCTATGCCAAGACCTGCGACACTCAGAACTGCCAGGTCTACATGGGTGCCGCGCGGCGCTCTAGTACCAGCGATCCCTATTCGATCACGCTTGAATATCCCGAAAGTACTCAAGCAGTTCGCGACACAGGATCAACAACTATTAAGGGCAAACAGGTGGGCGCTGTAGTGGTCCGAAATCCTGCCGGCGGAATTATGCGCACCGAATTCACATCATCAAATGGTGGTCGAACAACGGGTCCAACTTTCGGCACACGTGATGATCCTGGTGACAACATTGAGGAGAATCCGTATTACGTCTGGGCTCGAACATTCACCCAAGATGAACTCCAGGACCTCTACCCATCGGTTGGAACTATCACATCAATCAATACTCGCCACGAGTCCCCGCCTGACGCGCTGAGCAACATTGGCGGTTACACAATTGACGTAACAATCACCGGTACTGAAGGCGTGATCACCCGAAGTGCATGGCAATTTCGCGGCGATCTGGATCTTTACGCACCATGGTTTGGAGTTACAGCGGTCCTGCCCAAGGATTACACCGATCCGGAGGTTGGTGAAGTTCTCTTTGTTGGAGACTCCGTATTGTCAAGCACATATCTTGGCCAGGAATTCCAGACCATTGTGGAGTCGGCTTATCCAGATTCGAACTTTCAAGCGCTCACTTACCGATGCATGATCGGAAGTTGCCAGCCATGGTTCTATCCCGACCAGCGTGATGGTCTTGAGGTGATTGCAGAAGAACCCGCGCCAGCAGCTGCCGTGGTGGCCCTTGGATATAACGACAGTTCCACAACCTACGGCGCCGAGGTCGATCAGGTAATTGGACTTCTCACCGAAAAAGGAGTTCGAAGAATCATCTTTGTCAACATGTCAACTCGTGGTGCTGAAAAATACGCCGAGATGAATGCGATGCTTCAGGAACGTGCTGCTGGTAATCCACGAGTGGTTATCTTTGACTGGAATGCACGCAGCAGTGGAACCGTACATTCGCGGTGGTTTGACGATGATGGCGTACACCTCAAATCAACCGGGCGGACAAAGTTCTCTCAGTTCATTCGAAACCAGTTGGACATCCTGCGCCAAGACAACAAAATTCCACTTTCACCCGCTGCGACAAATTTTGCTCCTGGTTTACCGATGTACATCAACCGGCCAGCAAACAACTGGCTCAACGTCTGTGGACTACAGCTTGAACTCAAACAGCGAGTTGCCCCGAATCTGACAGTTGACTGCAAATTCGGCCCCCAAACAGTTGCTGCTGTAAAAGCGTTTGAGACAAAGCGCAAGCTGATCGTTGATGGCGTCGTGGACAACCGAGTTTGGTCAATACTCACCTCGTAGTCCCTGAAAAAACGACGCTCCGTCACTACAATTTGAAAAAACATCCCAATACACGAGGTCATCAATGTTGCGTAAATTTTCCAGTCGCCAACGTCTAGAGATGATTCTCAATGCGCAGCGCAACACTGCAGCGCGACTCGATCAGATGGAACAAACATTGAGTGCTCTTGACGACAAAGTCACTGCTGTTTCACGGCAAATGTCCGGTCTTGAAAACAGAATGCGACGCAATTTACGTTTCGCGGCAGACGTGGCAGCAGCGCAAGAGTCGGCTGAATTCATGACCGCCAATCTCGCTGGAGCAAGAGCGCTCGCTGATCGCTTTGACACCATCCGATTTGTTGTGGCACAGGCTCCATCTGGCCTGCATCTTGAATTCGGTGTCGCCGGGGGCAAGTCTTTGCGCACTATCTGCGAGTCATCACCAAAGGGCAAAGTATTTGGCTTTGACACATTTCAAGGCCTCCCAGATGTATGGCGGGTTGGTTTTGATCGCGGCACTTTCGCCCAAGAGTCGATCCCCCATGTTGAAGGTGCCGAACTCGAAATCGGTCTTTTCCAAGAAACCCTCGAGCCTTTCCTTGCTAAGCACCCCGAACCAATCGCTTTCATGCACCTTGATGCTGACCTTTATTCTTCAACCAAGTACGTGCTTGATACCTGCACAAGCAGAATTCTTCCTGGCGCAATCTTGTTGTTTGATGAGTACTTCAACTACCCCGGATGGCAGCACCACGAGCACAAAGCCTTCACCGAATGGGCATCGGCTAACCGCGTTGAATGGGAATACATCGCCTATGCATTTTCAGGCGAACAAGTCGCGGTGCGTATTAACTCTTTGTGAACGACCGCTCCCAAGCGGCATCACTGGTCATGCGTGGGTAGGCCGCTCGGTAGCGCTTTGCGGTGAGTCCGTATAGGAATGGGATCTTGATCGCCACCAAGCCCACCCTCAGTAGCAAGACCCAAAATCGCTTTTGATCACGCTTAGACACGAAGCCCACATCCAGTCGTGGGTGGCGGTGAACCACAAGATCATGACGGATTGAGGCGCCGATCGCGCGCTTTTGTACGGGAACAGCGGTAGGTGATTTGAATCGCATCTTGGCAGGAATCAAATTGCCCCCAAATGTCAACAGCGAGATCAAGAAGTCACGCATTGAAGTTGCCTGCGCCGATGCCGAATCCATCTCTACCGCCGCTAGGTCAGCCGACAATTCGGTGGACTTTTCCTCGTCGCGACTGTAGAGATCGCGATGTAAAGCCTCGTGATCTAGTTGCAACCAAGCATCTGGCCCTTTGAAGAAGTCATCCGTACCGCGCAGCAAGTACTCGGTGCTCAGATAGCGCATTGAATACAGATTCAAGAATGCATAGCCAAGGAATCTCTTCAAGAAATGCCACCAGCGGTAGTTAGGGACGGTCAGCAGACTGGCCAGTGTGATGTTACGAATCTCGTAATAAACCGCGGCAGGAACATTCTTAATGTCAAAGTCAGCATGCCACACTGCAATTCCCGGCAGGGTTTGAATGTGACCCCGGGTATGCATCAAGCCCCACGCAACATCGTCGCCACGAATGAACACGGGTAACGGATTGTCGTTGGTCAATGAAATTGGAAAGGCTGTGTACCACCATGCGGAATATGCATAGGGCCGGTCAAGCTTTGCCGCAAGCGCCATTGAGCGGTCGCGCAAATCTTCAAGATGGTGAAGCGGCCGCGGTGGATAGATCGAACGCCAGAGATAGTCCGCTCCGGCTTCAATACATAGCCATGGCTGGTCTTCACTAATCATCGCGCCGTGGACGCAGGTCATAGAGTCACTCGCATAACGCAGAAACGAAATGGTGCGCACCAGTGATTCGGGCTCAACTGTTATGTCATCATCCATGAACAACACATGAGTGGCCCAATGTCCACGCCGCGCTTCCATCAGTCCCCTAGTGAATCCGCCAGCACCACCAAGATTCGGATTGGGGATCACCTGTATCGGCACTTGCAATGATGTGTCGATAGTGAGATTCTGCGCATTATCAACCACGCAAAGTCGGAAAGAATCAGCTATTTCGGGTGTCGTTTCGGTCAATTCACTAAATGCGTGAAGGTTTCGTTTTACGTATTCAGGACGATTGAACGTGGTGATTACACCCTCGATGCGAACCGGTCGCGTGGGGGTGTCTGGGGTTCTCCACTGTGCTTCACGCAGCGAACATCCAGAGAGACGGATAAACAGGGCATCCGCATCGGCAGCCACGATGTCCACAGGCGCTGCCGTGAACCGACCATCACCAGCATTCATTTTTTGCAGAATGTGTTCACTGCCGTTGCGTAAGGCAACCAACTCAATCTGCCCATTGCCTTGAATTGAGCCTTCAAGCACGACGGAGCGGACTGTGGTCAATGACCGCCAATAGGAGGCGGCGAATGCTCCAAAGTAAGTGTCGTAACTCTCAATCCCAGAACTTGACCTCACATAAAGTTCACGTGCCGAATCCCCTCCTCGCGGAAGCGTGGGGATGTGCTGCAAAAGATTCACGGCAATCAGATGTACTCCGCAAACCAAGGAGACTTTTTCAAGAAGTATCTATATCCACCGATAAATACAAGCAGTGAGACCACTAAGAGGTAACCAATGCTAGAAAAATTCGGCATTCGCACATGGTAGAAACAGTCTCGGTACGCCTCGGTGAATCGGGCCATCGGGTTCGCCATCATTACCGTACGCAACGGGAATGAAATGCCAAAGATCTTCCCGCGTTCAGGGAGGCGATCAACTGAATACAAGATCGGCGTGATGTAGAACCAGATGGTGATGAGAATTGAAGTCAGATATTGAACGTCCCTGTTGTAAACGCTGCTCGCACTCACCCAAAGACTCAGTCCAGTAACGAATATGTATTGAATCACTACCAAAATCACTACGACTGGCAGATACTTGTAGCCAGGGTAACCAAAACTGGCGAGCGCGATTTGAAGAACGAATAACTCCACAAAAAGAGTCACCAACATCGAGATCGTTGTTGAGAATATGAGAAGTTCGCGAGGGAAATAAACCTTTGTAATCAACTGCCTGGATGCCCTCATGGCACCGGTTGAGTTGTTTAGTGAATGTCCAAGAAAATGCCAAGGAAGAATCGCGGAAAACAAATAGAACGCGTAGTAGTGATTTCCGCTCGGGTCTCCCGGTTTCGGCGTTACTTTCAGAACAACTGAAAACACAAACGTATAGACAGTTACTTGCGCGATCGGATTCAACAACGACCAACCCCAGCCAAGTAGCGAGCGGCGATATCGGGTGCGGAGCTCTCGAAGTGAAAGATGAGAAAGCAACTCGAGTGAGCTGAGAGTTTTCTTCAGATCGGAAAGCATTGTTACTTCCACTCACCGTTTAGATCAAGAGTTGGTCGCTTCATACCCTGCGCTGCAACAACATTGAAACTGCGCAGCTCAATGCCGTCAATGGTCTCACCATCGGCGTCGGCCACCCACGCCCGAAGGGTGTAGCGCCCACGAACCACTGTGAGGTTCTCAACGACAAATTCAACCGATCCCGACCGCGCCGATGACTCGTCACGGCCCACCACGTAGCCGTTTGG
>CAZXAX010000047.1:0-12894 GCA_964638795.1 uncultured Bifidobacterium sp.
CCGCGTTCCTCATTGATGCCAAAGGCGTGATACTTCACGCGTGGTACAAGATTTCACCGAAGGACACACCCACGAAGCTCCTTGAGGCTCTCGGCAAATGAGCAATCTGCCTTCGCCGGCTGACATCATTCCTCATCGTCCTCCGTTTCTATTCGTTGACGAGATGACCCAATTGACTCCGGGGGTTTCGGCAGCTGGCAATTGGAAACTGTCTGGCGAAGAGTGGTTCTTTGCGGGCCATTTTCCCGGTCGTCCCACTCTTCCAGGGGTGCTTATGTGCGAAGCAATAGCCCAGGTTGGGGCCGTTGCGGTTCTCACTGATGAGCGTTATGCAGGCAAGCTCCCACTTTTTGGCGGTCTCGACTCAGCAAAGTTTCGACGCCAAGTTGTCCCGGGAGACACCCTTGAATTGACGGTTGTCATGGAGAAAATGTCTGCACGAGCGGGCAAAGGCAAAGGAACTGCAAAAGTGAACGGCGAACTCGCCTGCAGTTGTGAATTGTTCTTTGTTCTGGTGGATGCTTAAGCAGTCAGCTCACTGGCGCAATCACAACTGAGCCATTGTGGCCACCGAAACCGAAGTTGTTCGAGATGGTCGGGCCAGGTGTCCATCGACGAGCTGAGCCGACTACTAAATCAATTGACATGGTTGGATCCGCTGCCACGGTATTTGCAGTTGGTGGAATCAACTGCTTTTCAAATGAAAGAAGCACAGCGGCTGCCTCCAATGCACCGGCTGCGCCAAGTGCATGACCAGTCACTCCCTTGGTGGAAGTAATCGGAACAGCATTAGCTCCGAATACTTCTGTGACTGCTGCGGCTTCTGCCGCGTCATTTAGCGGAGTAGAGGTTCCATGGGCGTTCACTTGTTTGATTTCAGAAGGTGAAAGACCCGAATCTTCAAGTGCCATCTTCATGCATGCAATTGCGCCCACTCCACCAGGTGCTGGTGCGGTGATGTGATGTGCGTCGGCGTTGCTTGCAGATCCAAGAATCTCACCGATGATGTTCGCTCCACGCGCAAGAGCACGATCCCATCGCTCAAGGATGAACACTCCAGCACCTTCTCCCATCACAAAGCCATCACGCTCGGCATCAAAAGGCATTGATCTTCCACTAGTTGAAAGTGCGGTCATGTTTTGAAAACCAGCGAGAGCGGTGGGCGTGCCAGCTGATTCGCTTCCACCCGTCACCACTGCGTCACAGCGTCCCCAGGCAATCAATCGGGCTGCATATCCGAGTGCGTGGGTTGACGCAGCACACGCCGTGCAGATCGTTTCATTGGGACCTTGAAGCCCGTAACGCATTGAGATTGCGGCACCTGAAGCATTCGCCATCATCATCGGTACCAAGAAAGGTGATACGCGACGTTCACCTTTGTTCAGTCGTGTTTCAACCTGTTCTTCGAGTGTGCCTAGACCACCGATGCCCGTTGCGAAAATCGTTCCAAAGCGAGTCGGGTCAACATCTAACGATCCCGCTTGCTCAAACGCTTCAGCGGCAGCGGCAAGTGCGAACTGTTCAACACGATCGGCGCGACGCGCCTCCTTTGGGCCATCGAACCATGGCAATGGGTCCCAGTTTGGAATTTTGGCATCGATTCCTCCCTGGAGACCGGGCCCGTTTAGGCCGGCCCAAAAAGCATCCTTCCCGACACCACAGGCTCCGAGAACTCCATAGCCGACTATCGCGACACGATGTCCAGCACCTTGCATATCTGATTCCCTACAGGGTCAGATCTTGGCAGCTACGAGATCCAGTGCCTCGCCAACCGTCTTGACATCTTTGAGTTCTTCTTCAGGAATTTCGATACCGAATTCATCTTCGAGTTCCATGACCAACTGCACGACATCGAGGCTGTCGGCATCGAGGTCCTCAGCAAAGCGCGCGTCACGGGTGACTTTTGATGCTTCAACGCCGAGGGTCTCCACTGCGCATCGCGTGAACCTTGAAAGCAGATCTTCACTCATTGGTTTCTCCTGTTACTTATTAAGGGGTTGTTATTAGTTTCGCACACGATCAATGGCCCATTCCGAGACCACCATCGACTGGAATGACAGCACCAGTGATGTAAGCCGCAGCAGGAGATGCCAAAAACACCACAACTCCGGCAATCTCATCAACAGTTGCCACGCGTCCAAGTGGAACTTGTTCGGTCATCTTGTTGAGAACGTCCTCACCAAGTACGGCTGTCATATCTGTAGCAACGGGTCCCGGGGCCACCACATTTACAGTGATTGACCGTGAGCCGAGTTCCCGCGCCAAAGAGCGGGCAAATCCCACGAGCCCAGCCTTTGAAGCCGCGTAGTTGGCCTGTCCGGTTTGTCCAAGGAGACCGACCACCGATGACATGAAGATGATGCGTCCTTTGCGTGCCTTAAGCATTCCTTGCGCAGCGCGCTTAGATACTCGGAAAGCACCTGTCAGGTTGGCATCAATCACGCTGGTGAAATCTGACTCGCTCATGCGTAAGAGCAGTGTGTCATTCGTGATTCCAGCATTGGACACGAGTATCTCCACTGGCCCAAGTTTGTCTTCAATCTCTTTGAAGGCGGCATCCACGTCTTCGGTGACCGTTACGTCGCATTTAACTGCGAGAAATCCCTCAGGTGGTGGGGACGAGTTGTAAGTGACAGCCACACGGTCGCCATTGTCTCGGAACATCTGTGCGCACGCCAGACCGATTCCCTTGCTGCCGCCGGTCACGAGCACGACTCGACTCATTGGCCACCCCACTTGATGATCGCACTTGCAGCAGTCATGCCAGCACCAAATCCCACTAACAAGATGTTGTCACCCTTCTTGATGCGATCCGAGCGCAAAGCATCTACCAGGGCCAATGGTATGGATGCCGATGATGTATTCCCTGTGTAGTGCAGGACCGTTGCTGTCCTTTCCTCAGGTATTCCCAGACGATCGCAAGCAGCTTGAATGATCCGAATATTGGCTTGGTGCGGGACAACCATGGCGATGTCGTCGGCCGTTAGGCCAGCATCGGCCATCGATTTTTCGGCGGAGTCACACATGATTCGGACAGCACGCCGAAATACCTCTTTGCCATCCATCTTGATGTAGCCACCGATTTCAGCGAACAAAAAATCTTCCGCCGATCCATCAGCATCCAAGTTCCATGCGAGGAGCTGGCCACCATTATCGGATGCTTCAAGAACAACCGCCGCGGATCCATCGGCGAAAAGAATCGCTGTGTTGCGATCCTCCCAATCTGTGATTCTTGCGAGAGTGTCGGTTCCAATCACGAGAATCTTGCGAGCACCCATGGCTAAGAGTCCGTGGGCCACTACGAGTGAGTAGACAAAGCCGCTGCAGGCAGCATTCACATCAAATGCACCACACCTAAGACCGAGACCATTTTGAACTGTCGCTGATGTTGCAGGAACAGTGCGATCGGGAGTCGTGGTAGCAAGAACAAGCGCGTCAATCTCGGATGGATCCAGCCCAGCCATTTCCAACGCCTGGCGACCGGATTCAATCGACAAGCCCGACGTGGTGCCACCCACGTGGCGCGACACAATTCCCGTGCGCTCGCGGATCCACTCATCAGATGTGTCCATCCGTGCGGCAAGGTCATCGTTGGTGAGAACGGTGGGCGGAAGGGCAGTTCCATAACCCGTGATTACACCACCACTAATGCCAAGCGGAATCTTGGTCATCAGCTGGCCCGCAACCATGCGATTGGCTGGCGCAGTGTCACGCGTTCGCCACCTACTGCAATGAACGACTGCAGCACTCCGGCGAAAGGTGAACGAACTTCGGTTCCATTCACGTCACCAAGGATTGTTCCAACACGAATCTCTGCGCCATCGGCAAGATCATTGACCGGTGTAAAGACTCCCGCCGCGGGGCTAACCACCAGGCGTTCAACGGCAAAAAGATGTTCGCCTTCGTGGGCAACGATGGTTGCTGCAGATCCTGCGGCCAGCCAGTCAATCAACTTGTCCAGTTCATCTGGCGTGGAAATTGAGATCGTCTTTGCAGTGTCCAGCGTGCGCTTGGTCATTCCAGTTAAGACACCACCAGGTCCGAGTTCAAGCACGCCTGTGACACCCATGTCACCCATGGTCAACAGGCAATGCTTCCATCGCACGGGGCTTGATAGTTGTGCACTTAAAAGACTTGACCATTCGTCACCCTTGTCGTGAGCAAGAGCGTCGACATTGGAAATGATCGGTACTTCGGTATCACGCGGAGATGCGGTGTTGATCGCAACACGCAGGCGATCGCGTGCAGCAGTCATGTAAGGCGTGTGGAATGCGCCAGCAACCTGAAGCGGCATGCATTTCTTGGCCCCGAGTTCCTTTGCAATAACCGCGGCTTTTTCGACACCTTCAGGTGAACCGGCGATGACAACTTGGCCCGGCGCATTGAAGTTGGCGACCCAAACATCGGCATCTGCGCGACGGCATGCAACTTCAACCTTGTCATCGTCGAGTCCGAGTACCGCTGACATGGTGCCGGGCGAAGCGAGACCCGCTTCATGCATTGCCGCAGAGCGTTCGGCAACGAGTCGAACTCCATCTTCGAGGGAAAGTGCGCCACTGGCTGTCAGTGCCGTGTATTCACCCAAGCTGTGTCCGGCACAAACATCGGGTTCGATACCCATGCGTTCGACCGCATCGAGCACCATGAGGCTGGAAACATAGGTGGTGAGCTGGGCGTTGCGGGTATCGCGTAACTCCTCAGCATCGGCATCTAAAAGGAGAGCGCCCACGTCGCGACCCAGTAGGTCAGAGGCCTCCGTGACGACTTCCCAACTTTCGTGGTCAACCCATGGGCGACCCATCCCGGGGCGTTGTGAGCCCTGTCCTGGGAAGGTGAAAGCGAGCATTGCAAAAACCTTAGACCCCTCGAAACAGGCAAAACGTTGTACCCGTTGGTAACGAAAAGGGGTAAAAAGTTGCTCGTGCTGTAGGGTTGTCAATCCAGCCCAAGTGGCGGAACGGCAGACGCGGCGGACTCAAAATCCGCTGTCCGAGAGGGCGTGTGGGTTCGAATCCCACCTTGGGCACGTGGGACGCAGATTGTTAGAGCGCAAATTGAGGGACGTCTCTACGCGCCTGCGCAAACTCCGTGAGGAATTGGTTATCACCGAGGAACAACTCTCGGTATTTGCTGACGAGGCACACGAAAAAGGGGTGCGCGCCCTTGTATCTGAAACCCCGTACGCGTCGTTTGAATATCAAGATGTGCAGAGACATGCCGATGCCCTTGGGAAATCGAGGGATCAAATTCGGTCTGACATTCAAGAACTCGAAGCTCGCCAGGACGAACTCTTGGATCGGTTGTCTGCATTCACGGTAAACGACTGAGAGAATGGTCGCGTGACCAAGACCCGAGTTGTCATTGCCGAGGATGAAGCAATCATCCGTCTCGACTTGAAGGAAATCCTCGAAGAAGAGGGTTATGAAGTCGTAGGTGAAACCGGTCGCGGAGATTCTGCACTTGAGATGATTCGCTCACTCGAACCCGACATCGCGATTCTGGACATCAAGATGCCTGGTATGGATGGCGTGGCCGTGGCGAAGGAATTGAAAGATAATCCCGTCTGCGCAATTCTGTTGCTTACAGCGTTCAGTGGTCGCGATGTCGTCGAGCAGGCTCGTGCAGCCGGAGTGCACGCATATGTAGTGAAGCCATTTCAAAAGAGTGATCTGGTGCCGAATATCGAAATGGCTATTGGTCGCTTCACCGACCTCAAAAACGTTGTTGACCAGCGCGACCTTCTCGAGGATCAGCTTGAATCCCGAAAGTTGGTGGATCGTGCAAAGGGATTTCTAATTGACAACTTCGGCATGACCGAGGCTGAGTCTTTTGCGTTCATACAACGCACTGCGATGAGTGGCCGTGAGCGCATGAGTGATGTGGCTCTCAGGGTTCTTGCTGGAGAATTGCGCCCGTGAAATTACTGCTGATTGACGGCAACTCTCTCGTCTATCGGGCATTCTTCGCCTTGCCAACCGACATGGCGACCGCCTCAGGACAAGTTACGAACGCTGTTTATGGCTTCGCAACGATGTTGGTGACAATGGTGAAAGACCAAAATCCCGATGGTGTTCTAGTGGTGTTTGATCGCAAGGAGCCCACGTTTCGGCACGAAGCCATTCCCGAATATAAAGCGCAACGTGAAAAAACACCTGAGATCCTCCTTGAGCAATTGCAGATAGCAAGAGAATTGCTAGATGTGCTTGGAATTACACATCGCGAGGCGGTTGGTTTTGAAGGTGATGACATAATCGCCACTGTCGTGGCCCGTGCAGTGTCTGAATCACATGACGTCATCATCGTGACGGGCGATCGTGATGCGTATCAGTTGGTTAAGGATCCGCATATCAAGGTGATGTACAACAAGCGTGGTGTTTCGGACTACGCGCTGTATGACGAAGCAGGAATTCTCGAACGCACGGGAGTGCATCCGTCAAAGTATGCGGATTACGCAGCGATGCGCGGCGATCCGAGTGACAACCTTGATGGCGTTCCAGGGGTTGGCGAAAAGACTGCGGCGAAGCTGCTTAACCAATACGGGGATCTAGCTGCGGTGCTGGCGCATGCTGGCGAGCAAACACCGAAATTGCGGGCGGCACTTGAGGAGCACGGCGAGCGCGTTGTTCGCAACGCAAAGATGATGGTGTTGCGTACTGATGTTCCAGTTGAGTTGGAATTTTCCGCCCTGGTGCCGCGACCAGATCTCACTCGATCCAAAGCTTTGTTTGAATCTCTTGAATTCAAGAATATGCAGTCACGTGTGAAAGGCGCATTCGAGCGATTCATCGTCAATGATGCTCAGCAACAAACGAGTGATGCAGAGATAGCTCCTATCCAAGTCATGGAGATTTCTAGCGAGCAAGAACTGATCGGAATTTTGACAGACCTGAAAGAGGTGATTCTCGCGGCCAGTTGGTCAGGTGAGCCAGGAAGATCTTCCTTGATGGATGTCGCGCTCGTGCAGGATTTAGCTAGCGGGCGAGTGGCGGTAACAGCTTCGGAAGTATTTTTCAGCAATTCAGTGGTGGAACTGCTGAACAAAAAGCCATTGGTGGCTCACAATGCGAAGCCGATACTTCGTTGGGCTTTAGGTAACGGCGTCGACTTGCAATCTTTGGTGCTGGACACGGCAATTGCTTCATACATCGTTAACCCAGCACGAAGCGACTACGACATTGAAAGCGTTGCTGAAGATCTTCTTGATTCTGTGCCGAAGCGAGATGAGCATCAGCAAGGTGAACAAGGAACACTGGACTTCTCCGGCAACTGGGGTGCGTCCGATCGTAAAGCGGTGGCGTGGGCTGCATATCTCTGTGGCTTAATTGCGGCGCCAATTCGGAGTCGCCTCACGGAGGAAAAGAGCTCGCAACTCTATTCCGAGATAGAAAATCCTCTCGTACGAGTGCTTGCCCGCATGGAAGTGCTTGGAGTTGCCGTCAATAAAGAGCAACTCACTTCGATTAACAAGCGCCTAACGGAAGAAACCGAGGCCTTCACTGCGGAACTACACAAACTCGCAGGACGGGCGTTTAACTTGAATTCGCCGACTCAACTGCGCGAAATTTTGTATGAGGAGCGTGGCTTAACTCCGGGAAAGAAAACCAAGACCGGATATTCAACTGATGCAGCAACCCTAGAAAAGCTTCGTCCCGAATGGCCGGAGTTCATTGAGCCACTTCTGCGTTACCGCGAGCTAGAAAAGTTGCGCTCAACCTATGGTGAAGGACTCATCGCTGTTGTTGATCCCGTAGACGGCCGAATCCATGCGACTTTTAATCAGACAGTCGCCCGAACTGGTCGCCTGTCGTCGGAGCATCCGAATCTCCACAACATTCCGATCCGTTCCGATGAGGGGCGTATCTTCCGCACTGCTTTCGTTGCGAAAAGTGGGTCAGAGCTGTTGGTGGCCGATTACAACCAGATTGAACTTCGCTGCATAGCCCACCTCGCTGATGATCCGGGACTGATCGAAGCATTCACCGCGGGAGTTGATGTCCACACCGCAACGGCCGCTCGCGTGTTCGGTGTGAAGCCAGAAGCTGTGACCTCTGAGCAACGAAGCCGAGCGAAGATGGTGGCGTATGGTCTCGCTTATGGAATGGAGGCTTACGGCCTAAGTCAGCGCCTGTCGATCCCGGTAGAAGAGGCCGCAGGAATACTCGATTCCTTTTTTGGTGCGTTTCCTTCCATTAAGACCTACATGGAACGCACCGTTGCCGACGCCAAGAAATTGAAATACACCGAGACCCTGTTTGGTCGACGGCGCCCGATTCCTGAATTGTCGAGTGACAACTTCCGAATAAGACAAGCAGGCGAGAGGATGGCGATGAACGCCGCCATTCAGGGGCTCGCCGCAGACATATTCAAGATTGCTTTGGTGCGAATTGATAATGCGTTGACACAACAGAACTTGCAGGCGCGAATCGTGCTGCAGGTGCACGATGAAGTTCTTGTTGAAGCTCCGATGAACGAGCATGACGACGTTGAAAAAATCGTGCTTGACATCATGCGTTCAGCAGCGGAGCTCAGAGTTCCACTCGAGGTGAATGCTGCGTGGGGCACAACTTGGGCTGAAGCAAAGTGACGCAGGATCCGCACCCGTTTGCGAATCTTGCAGAGCACATGGGACGCGCCTATCTGCGTTATTCGTTCACGAAAGGAACATTGCAAGAAGTTGATTTCATGTTTTCGTCGGGTGTAGTTCGCAGTGGATGCTCAGTGTTGGATGTCGGCTGCGGCCCTGGCAGGCATGCGATAGAACTCGCAGCGCGCGGCTGTCGCGTGCATGGCATCGATGTAAGTGAGCGATTCATCCAGATCGCCCGAGAAGACGCGGGAAATCTCAGTGCAACTTTCGCGGCAATGAACGCTGTAGACCTCAACTTCGATGCAGAGTTCGATTCCGCTATTTGTATTTGTCAAGGCGCGTTTGGAATGCACGTTGATGATGCGAATGATCGTGCCGTGTTGAATGGCATAGCGCGCAGTCTGAAACCTGGTGGCGTTCTGCTTTTGACAGCGTTCAACGCGTATTTCAGTATTCGCCACCATCTGGATGCCCGATTTGACGCCGCAGCGGGCGTGAGCACCGAGACCACATCGGTGCTCAGTGAAACTGGTGAGTCCATGGCGACCGAATTGGTTACTGGTTGTTACACGCCACGTGAACTTCGCCTACTGGCGGAATCGGCTGGGCTTCGAGTAATTGGCATATATGGCGGTGAGCCAGGCGCCTACGGCCTGCAACCCCCATCGGTGGACCTTCCCGAGATCCTCCTTTTGGCTCGTAAATCACCGTAAGTCTGGCTTTGGTGCTTGCAAATGGGGCAGTGGTAGCCTTTTCCGTCTCGGTTTGTCGCCTTAGCAGCAGGCAGAGATTCCTATCCACCTATTGAAAGAACTGTCCCTTGTCCGACACCATTACCAACCCCACCGACTCAGCCGCTCTTGGAGTGTTTGATGCCGATGGCAACTACCAGAACCGCAAGGTCACCGAAAATGACCTCGACATTCCGTTTTCCGAAGCAATCAAGGAACTCCCTGATTACAAAGACGGCCAACTGGTAAGTGGCAAGGTTGTGAAGGTAAGTCGTGATGAAGTGTTGCTTGACATTGGATACAAGCAAGAAGGTGTGATCCCCGCTCGCGAGCTCTCGATTCGTGCTGATGTAAATCCTGCCGACTTGGTCAAAGTTGGCGACGAACTCGAAGCAGTCATTCTCACCCTCGAAGATCGTGAAGACCGCACGATCCTGTCAAAGAAGCGTGCTCAGTATGAGAAGGCTTGGGGACGCATCGAAAAGATTAAGGAAGAAAACGGAACCGTTTCTGGTCAAGTGATTGAAGTAGTCAAGGGCGGCCTCATCGTTGACATTGGATTGCGTGGATTTCTTCCGGCCTCACTGGTTGAATTGCGCCGTGTTCGCGATCTTTCGCCCTACATGAATCAGCCAATCGAAGCAAAGATCATCGAACTTGATAAGAACCGCAACAATGTGGTCTTGTCGCGACGCGCCTTCCTTGAGGAAACTCAGCGTGAGACCCGTGATGAATTCCTTGCCAACTTGAAGCCAGGCGATGTGCGTAAGGGAATCGTCTCCAGCGTTGTCCAGTTCGGCGCCTTCGTTGACCTCGGCGGCATGGATGGCCTCATCCACGTTTCTGAACTTTCCTGGAAGCATGTGGACCACCCATCATCGGTGGTTCAGGTGGGTCAAGAAGTTTCTGTCAAGGTTCTCGATGTTGACCTCGATCGTGAGCGCATCAGTTTGTCGAAGAAGGCAACCGAGCGCGATCCGTGGGAAGAGTTTGCATCTTCACACGAAGTTGGTCAGCTTGTTTATGGTCGCGTCACAAAACTGGTGCCTTTTGGTGCATTCGTACAAGTTGGCGACAACATCGAAGGCCTAGTCCATATCTCAGAGATTTCTGGCCGCCACATTGAAGCTCCAGAAGAGATGGTCACACCAGGTGAGGAACTCTGGGTGAAGATCATCGATCTTGACCTTCCCCGTCGCCGTATCAGCATCTCGATTCGCCAAGCAGCAGAAGGTGGAGAACTCGCCGAGGAGTATCGCTCGCACTTCGCCGTCGACGAACACGGTAACTACGCAGCGGCCGCAGATGATTCTGAGCGTGAGGCAGCCTGGGCTGAGTACTACAAGGAGTACGGCGAAGGCGCACCTGCTGAGGCGCCAGCTGAAGCACCAGCCGACGACGCAACGGCCTGACCGAGTTAGTTTCGGGCTCCGATGATTCTCGTCGGCTTGACCGGTGGTATCGGAAGCGGGAAATCAACCGCATCCAAGATGCTCGCTGCTCGTGGTGCGGTGATCATTGATGCGGATGCAATAACTCATGAGGTTCAGCGGCCGGGTATGCCTGTTCTGTCTGAACTGGCAGAGGCCTTTGGATCAGACATACTCGACTCAGACGGCGCACTTATTCGCCCCTTGCTCGCCCAACGGGCATTTGCCGACACTGAATCGTTGCAAAAGCTGAATCAGATTGTCCATCCCGCTGTGCAAAAAGAAATGCTCGCCCGGATGGATGCCCAGAAGGGCACAGACAACATCGTGATTCTGGATGTGCCACTGCTGGTAGAGAATCCAAGATCCGACCTGAGCGGAGTTTGCGTAATTGATTGTCCGCTAGACCTAGCTGTAGAGCGACTGGTTGAGCAACGCAACATGAACGCCGATGACGCACGCGCGCGCATGTCAAAACAGGCCACTCGTGAAGAACGCAGGGCTGCTGCAGATTTTTTGATTGAGAACTCTGGAGATCTTGCATTCCTAGAAGAGCAAGTTGACCGTGCTTGGGAATGGATGCAGAGTCTCAACCCCATCTCTGATTGAAACTTCGCCATTAGGGTTGAACCATGGCTGAGTTCAAAGTTGTTTCGGATTTCGCCCCTGCCGGTGATCAGCCAAAAGCCATTGACGATTTGTCCTATGGGATTGAATCGGGAGAGCGATTCCAAACATTGCTGGGCATTACAGGCTCTGGCAAGAGTGCCACGATTGCGTGGACCATCGAGAAAACGCAGCGCCCCACCTTGATTCTGGCACCCAACAAAAGTTTGGCTGCACAGTTAGCGCAAGAGATGCGCGAATTCTTTCCCAACAACCGGGTCGAGTATTTCGTTTCGTATTACGACTACTACCAGCCCGAGGCATATATCGCTTCTAGTGACACGTATATTGAGAAGGACTCATCGATCAATGACGAAATCGATCGATTGAGGCACTCTGCGACGGCCGCACTACTGACACGTCGAGACACAATCGTTGTGGCTTCGGTGAGTTGTATTTACGGTATGGGTGATCCAGAGGAATACCGGGGTCAGCTTCTTGAGTTGCACGTTGGAGTTGATTATGACCAGCGAAATATTCTCCGACGACTCGTCGATCTCCAATATGACCGCAACGACATAGCCCTTGGCCGTGGAAATTTTCGCGTAAGGGGCGACACGGTTGAAGTGCATCCCGCCTACGAAGAAGCGGTCCTGCGCATCGAGATGTTCGGCGACACTGTTGAGCGATTAACCATGATTGATCCTCTCACGGGTGAGAATTTGAACGAGCTCTCAACCGCGGTGGTATTTCCTGCCACGCACTACGTCGCTGGCGATGAGCGGTTGCGCCGCGCGATCGCAGGAATAGAAGCAGAGCTGCAGGAGCGGCTCGCATGGTTTGAAAGCCAAGGGAAGCTGCTTGAGGCACAGCGTCTGCGGATGCGCACGCAGTACGACCTCGAAATGATCGAGGAGATGGGCTATTGCAATGGGATCGAGAACTATTCGATGCATATCGATGGTCGCAACCCGGGTGAGCCACCGTTCACCTTGCTTGATTATTTTCCGAAGGATTTTTTGCTTGTAGTCGATGAGAGTCATGTGACGGTGCCGCAGCTACATGGCCAATACGAGGGTGACCGGAGTAGGAAAAACACCCTTGTTGATCACGGATTTAGGCTTCCATCTGCACGCGACAACAGGCCGTTGCGTTTTGAAGAAGTGATGGAGCGAATCAATCAGTGCGTCTTTATGTCTGCAACGCCTGGCAAATTCGAGCAGCAGCATTCGCACCGAGTGATTGAGCAGATAGTTAGGCCGACTGGACTCGTTGATCCTGAAGTCATAGTTCGTCCCACCAAAGGGCAAATCGATGACCTGATCTCGGAGATCAATGGGCGCACCGAACGAGGCGATCGTGTTCTCGTCACAACGCTGACCAAAAAGATGGCCGAAGACCTAACCGAATATCTTTTGGAACAGGGTCTTCGGGTGCGATACATGCACTCCAACATTGACACCATTGAGCGCATTGAGATTCTTAGAGCCTTGCGCCTTGGGGAGTTCGATGTGTTGGTGGGAATCAATCTCTTGCGTGA
>CAZXAX010000048.1:0-11303 GCA_964638795.1 uncultured Bifidobacterium sp.
TCACTAACTGGCCCCAAGGGTGCAGCTGGCAGCAGTGCGTATGAAACTTGGTTGCTGCTTGGAAATTCAGGCAGCGAAGCGGTCTTCATCGAATCACTTCGCGGACCAACAGGTTCGGTTGGCGCCGATGGAGTTGACCAATTAAGTGCGTATGAACTGTGGCTCTCGCTGGGAAACACGGGCACCGAGGAAGATTTCATCGAGTCACTTCGCGGACCAACAGGTGGCTCAGGTGTTGATGGCGTCGATGGTGTGGATGGAGTTGATGGCAGCGACGGACTCAGTGCGTACGAGGTCTGGTTGGTAGCGGGCAACACCGGGACAATTGGGGATTTTTTGCTTTCACTTGTCGGACCATCGGGTGTAACTGGTGCAGCTGGATTGAGCGCGTACCAAATATGGCTTGATCTCGGCAACGAGGGAACACCGATCGACTTCATTGAATCCCTGCGTGGACCATCGGGCAGCGACGGCGAAAATGGCATCAATGGATTGAGCGCATATGAAGTTTGGCAATCATTAGGCAACACGGGAACGATGCAAGACTTCATCGATTCGCTGATCGGGCCTCAAGGAATCCAGGGCGAGCCAGGACCACAGGGTCCTGCTGGCACCAGTGGGTTAGGTGCATCAGCGTCATTCTGGGACACGACGCAGCAAGGCGATGATGGGCCAGGTGGATATCTCGCAAATGTGGCTTACCCGATGCTCTTCAATTCGGCGGACAGCGCCAACAATGTCGGCATCACAATGACATCGGGCTCCCGCATTACCTTCACTTCGCCAGGCGTCTACAACATTGCATTCTCGGCACAAATCTCTCGTAGCCAAGGTGGCAGCGAAAACGAAGTCAGCATCTGGCTACGCAAAAATGGAGAGGACGTTCCAGAAAGTGCTACCGATGTTTCGCTTTTTTCAAACGGTTCAAGGCTCGTAGCAGCGTGGAACTTTTTTGCACCAGTCACCTGCAATGGAACCTGTGATTACTACCAACTTGTTTGGTCGTCAGATAGCGATAACACTGCGCTTATCTCCGATCCACCACGTAACACACCTTTGAGACCAGCGGTACCGTCGGTAATTCTCACCGTGAATCAGGTGAAGTAGCAAAGCTCAGTTTTTGCCGATCTTGCGGAAATCCCAACTAGAAGTTTTTTCGGCAACAACTTTCAGCCAAGCATGGCGCCCATCGTGGTGCATTTGGTCCGAACCGGTGTACTTGCGCGCAAAGATCTTCTCTGGTGTCTCAAGCTCAGGATTTGGCTCACCAGTTCGTGGAACCTCACCCACCACTTCTACGTGACCCTTGATCTCCACTCCGTGGAGTTCCAAAAAGTCGACACCGCCATCAACCACGATCGCAACACGTGGATCACGCATTAAGTCGGTCCAGCGCTGGCTGTTCACAATTGATGTGAGCCACATGGTTGATCCATCCCAGGCAAACCAAAGTGGAGTGACATGAGGACCATCATGCGAAACGGTACCAACCCGACAAATTCGTTCGGTCTCCAGGTAGGTGTTTAGTTCCTCAGGTGTCATCGCAATGCGCTTGCCGCGCTTTTGTTCCTTGGTCATTTCAATCCTTCCGAAGAATCATCGTGCTCGCAGGTACTCCACCACCGGTTGAGATTACTGCAGTCTTTGCATCTTTAATTTGACGTTCACCAGCGTCACCACGAAGTTGGATCACGGCTTCCCGCACAAAGCCAAAACCGTGCGTACGGCCAGCCGAGATTTGTCCACCATGTGGATTCAAAGGCAAGAGACCATCACGAGCGATGTTGTGACCACCATCAAGAAAATCCTTTGCTTCGCCGTGGCCACAGAACCCAAGTGACTCAAGCCATGACAAACAATTGAACGAAAAACCGTCATAAAGCAAAGCGACATCAATGTCCTTTTGTTTGAGATCGGTCCGGCTCCATAAATGCGCAGATGGACCAGCGAGCATCGGCTCGTGATCGAGAATGCCTTGGTCCCAAGACACAATCTCTGTGATCTGTGTGCCAACTGCTTCTACGCGAATTGGCTTGCACTTGAGATCGCCAACGGTATCTGCAGCAGACACGATTACTGCAACCGCACCGTCACATGGGACATCACAGTCGTACAAACCAAACGGGGTCGTGATCATTCGGGCGTTCAAGTAATCGTCCATCGTGAGCGGATCGCGATAAATCGCCGCTGGGTTGATCATCGCGTTCTTGCGGGCATTAAGTGCGATCCATCCAAGCGTCTCTCGAGTTGCACCGTATTTATGCATGTACTGAGTGGCGGCCATTGCAATCCAGTTAGATGCAGATGAAGCACCAAAGGGCATCCGCCACTGCATATCCCCGTCAATGCGACCCATACTCGGACGGCCATAACCCTGTTTCATGAGTTCAGCATGACGGGCTTCCCAAACTGTACGGAAACAAAGAACGTGTTTACAGAGTCCAGATGCAACAGCCAACATCGCGTTGATGATTGCGCCACCTTGCCCAGGTGTTTCGGAGCTTCCGCTGTGCCATGTGGGTCGCAATCGCAATACGTTCTCAACTGCCGTGATGCCACCTTCGCTCATGCCCATTCCGGCCATCATTCCGCCTGGATATGTGGCGAGCCCATCGATGTCCTCTGGCTTCAAGCCCGCATCCTCAATGGCTTGCATGCATGCATCAATCGTGAGCTTGAGGGGATTCCCCATCAATCGTCGGCCCACCTCTGATTGTCCGATGCCCGAAAGCACAACCTTCGACTCGAACTTGTCGGCTGACACCATTGGGCGTGCCTTATATATGGTCTTGTCGACTTCAGGAATGGCGCCGAGCTCGTTTGATCCAGTCGGCTCAAACAAGGGCAGCCAAACGTCGTCTTGATGATGGAATGCGACTTTAACCTTCTGTCCGATCTTCACATCCTGAACACCACAGTTGATGATGTTGGTTGTGAGGCGCACCCGGGGGTCCTCGTCAATTGTCACCACTGCCACGACATAAGGCGGTGCCATATTTGGCAGCCACTGCTGAACATTGATCGTGAATGCCGCCACCGTGGCATTCCCCGATACCTCGGTGACCGATAGATCTGAGGACCGGCAATATGGGCAAACAGGCTGAGGTGGGTGGATCAATGCGCCACAGGCGTTGTCCTTTTGGAACCTCAGTTTGCCGTCTTCGCCCGACTTCCAGAAGAACTCGTTCTCGGGCGAGAGATTGGGCAACGGATGCACTTGGGTGTTCGACATTTAGACCCCCATCAACTAGTCGAACGACCATCTTTTCCTATTTTGGGAGTTTCATTCCACTTTGCGGGCGGCGAAGGAGCACTGGGTTTCGCGGTGCCTGCAATCACCGGACCCCGACGGAAAACCCATATGGGGTCACGACTAGCCTCGGATCGATGGTCCCCCCGGTCGACACCACTGTTTCAGATAACCCAATCGTGGTTGAGCGGATCGGGCTCGCTTGGCGTCAACTACGAAGGGGCACATCAATCAATGTGTTGCGAGATCAGTTATTTGGTACCGGAGCCGACGCCCTAGACCCTGGCCAGATGGACACTCTCGACCTTCTCGTTAAGCGTGATCAATGGCGCATGTCGGATTTAGCTGAAGCACTTCATGTTGAACCCTCAACTGCAACACGAGCAATCAGGCGCTTAGTGCAATCGGGGCTCGCTGAGCGCACAGCATCTGAACAAGATCGACGTGTTGTGCTGGTGTGTGCCACTGCAGCAGGGCGTGCACGCTACGACGCTGTGATGAAAGTGCGACTCAAATTTTTTGGTGATCTGATTGATCAATGGACACCAGCTGAAGCTGATGCAATTGCTTCAGCGCTTGAAAAACTTGTTGCCGGCATTGACGTTGCGGTTACCAACCTGCAGGATGAGCCAACAAATGGCTGACCAAAACGCTTTTGCACGTGAAGCGATGCAATACGCACCGCAGTTGTACTCAACTGCATTACGCATGACCCACAACGCACAAGATGCCGAGGACCTCGTGCAGGAGACCTACCTTCGCGCATACCGAGCCTTCGCAAGTTTCGAGGAAGGCACGAACCTACGTGCGTGGCTGTTCCGAATCATGACCAATACCTATATAAATATGTATCGCAAGAAACAGCGCCAGGTTAAGGAAGAGGATTACGGCGAGATTGAGGATCTGTTCCTGTATCGGCGCCTTCGTTGGTTCGATACCGATGCAGTTGCTGAGAGCGCCGAAAGCGAGATGATGGCCCTGTTCCCCGAGGACGCTGTTCGCCATGCCCTCGACGAATTGCCCGAAGAGTACCGAGTTCCGGTCCTTTTGGCCGATGTTCAGGGCTTTTCCTACAAGGAAATCGCCGAAATGCTGGATATAAAGATTGGAACGGTCATGTCCAGGCTCCATCGGGGAAGAACTCGGCTCCAATTGGCGTTGTATGACCATGCGAAGGCTCGCGGGATCGTCCGTGAGTCCTCGGACAATTTGGAGACAACCTGATGGCTGATTGCAACGAGACCCTTCTGGAGATCTGGCGCTTTTTTGACGACCAGCTCTCTGAGGCTGCTCGTGCAGATATTGAAAGCCATCTCAGTGAATGCACCGACTGCCTTCAGGCTTTTGACTTTTACGCCGAACTGAAGAGCGTGGTCGCACAATCCGTTCGGGATGACACAATTCCCGAATCACTAAAGATCAAAATTTTTGAATGCTTCGGTGATGTATTAGCCGAAGATGATGGTTCGGAACTAACCTCGGAATCATGATCGCAGCAAACATCTGGCACTGGTGGATCGGCGTAGTTCTCCTGTTCGCAGCACTTGGAGCAGTTCTCAGCGTTGGAGCGGGTTACCTCTCAAAGGTGACCGCGATGAAGTACCCCAACCGTCGCCAGCGTCGGAAGTAGATGCAAGTGGGTGATCTCGCCCACTCTCTATCCAATAGTCAGCAAGCGTCGCAGTTAATCGCGCGTTGTAACTTTCCCAGCGAACCAACTCCCGCTGCGGTGTCTGGTGGAGCTGATTCAATGGCGCTCATGCTGTTGGCGCATAAGCACGGATGCCTTTCCGAAGTTGTGCACGTGGACCACGGATTGCGTCCCCAATCGCATCAAGATGTCGAAATAATCAACTCAGTTGCATCGCAACTTGGAATCAAAGTTAGGGCTGTGCGGATTGAAGTCGGCTCTGGTACGAATCTTGAAGCTCGAGCCCGTGAAGCGCGATACTCGGTGTTGCCATCAGTTGTGATGACCGGGCACACCCAAGATGACCAAGCGGAAACAGTAATCATCAACCTCTTACGTGGATCAGGAACCGCAGGCCTAGCGGCCATGAACAGTGACACCAACCACCCGCTGCTTGAGCTGCGGCGCTTCGAAACCGAAGGGCTTTGCAGAGAGTTGGGAGTCAACTACGTAAACGACGAGACCAATGCGGATCCGAAGTATCAACGCAATCGCATTAGGTCTGAAGTGATTCCTCTATTAAATGAGGTAAGTCGCCGCGACATTGTCCCCGTGCTCGCACGACAAGCCGAGATTTTGCGTGCGGACGACGCCTTGCTTCAATCACTCGCACATCAGATTGACCCAACTGATGCACGTGCCCTCACACAAGCCGATCCGGCATTGGCAAAACGTGCCCTTAGGGCGTGGATGGCCGACCCCTACCCGCCAGACAGTGCCGCAATCGACCGCGCAATGGCTGTTGCCCGAGGCGAGATCTTGGGCACAGACCTCGGCGGTGGACGTCATCTCAGCCGTCATCAACAAGTTCTCAAAATTTCCCGAACCGAAAGCACGAACCACGACGATTGAGTATCGTAAGACTGCGATGAAATCGGTTAGCCCCAAAGGCGGTAAGTAATGCCCCCGAAACTGCGTGGCAAATGGGCTCTCGGGATCACCCCCCGAAACTTCACTTGGATCATCAAAGACAAAATCGCCGTATGTGAACGGCCAGGCGGCTACGGAGATTCCCACCGTCGGGTTCGGCGCCAGGAAGAGATCATCTGGATTCGCGAAAGCGGCTTTGGTTGCCTTTTTTCAATCAATGCAGCCCCACACAACCTTCATGCATATGAAGAGTTGAACCTTACATATAGGCATCGCCCGCTAATTGGCCTCGACAATCTCGATGATTGGCTGACCTCGTTCTACCGTGAACTGCGGGACCTTCTCGCTAAGGATGTGAAGATCATCGTGCACGCTGAAGAAGTCAGCGATCGACTTATGGGTGTGATGGGTGGCTACATCCGCTGGAGCGGTCTGATCAAAGATGGTCAGGAATGCGTTCAGATCACGGAAAAGATCGCGAAACACCAACTCGATCCGTGGGCGCGTGAAGTAATTCTCAGCGCCAACAATCTGCCGCAGTAATCATTTATTAATTGTTGAAAGCAGTGCGCCCGCTGCATCACGCAGCGCGGTGGTGGCACTGCTCGCAGGCATCAAAGCGCAGGTTGCTTCTGCCATCGCGACGTATTCTTTGGCAACATTCACAGCTCGCTCTACCCCATCACCGCTACGCACAAGCTGCAGTAACTCAGTGCGGGTTTGCGCGCTGAGTGGCTCGCCAAGAGTGGTGCGCAGTTTCTCAGCAGCAGCACCCCCAGCCTGCATGGTCAACAACACGGGAAGTGTGTAGACACCCTCTTCCATGTCGTGTCCAGCCGGCTTGCCGAGCTCGTCATCGGTAGAAACAATGTCGAGAATGTCATCAACAATCTGGAACACGATTCCGTACGAGGTTCCATAAGAAGTGAGTGCTTCGATGACATCACGATCGTGTCCGGCCACAATCCCGCCGATACGTGCTGCGGCGGAAAACAGTGACGCGGTTTTTCCATCAATTGATGCAAGATACGACTCAACGGTACGGTTGGTGTCATAAGTGTGCTGGAGTTCTTCGATCTGGCCCTCGCATAACCGACCGATTGTGCGAGCAAGAAGGCCCGCAACTTCGGTGCCCAGTGATGCTGCGATCTCAGATGCCCGCGCAAGAAGAAAATCACCAGCGAGGATCGCTTGTAGATTTCCCCACTTTGCATTTACAGTTTCGACGCCGCGGCGCAGCGTTGACTCATCCATCACGTCGTCGTGATACAAAGATCCAAGGTGTACGAGTTCGCATGAAATTCCACCCTGCACCACTTGCTCTGACACTCGTGCCGAACCACCAACTTGGGCCGCTGCAATGGACATGACTGGGCGCAGTCTTTTCCCACCGGCGGTGATGAGGTGGCTGGCGATTTCCGTCAGGTAAGCATCGGGCGTGCGCACGGCTTCAAGCAACGCAGATTCCACCCGTTGGCGATCGTCCTGCATGGCTGGGAGGGTAAGAAGCGGGGAGTTTGCGCTCACAAAATAAGGCTAGGCGAGGATTTCCAAACCACACCCATTCGCCCAGAACCGGGCGCAACATCTGCTCACCTCACCTATACACTCATAACCAAGTATTCACCGCTCCAAAGGTCGGTTCCATTGTTCGAACGCTTTACCGATAGGGCCCGCAGGGTCGTAGTGCTCGCTCAAGAAGAGGCGCGGCTACTCAACCATTCATATATAGGTACCGAGCACATCCTGCTTGGGCTCATACATGAAGGTGAGGGCGTTGCCGCCAAAGCACTTGAGGCACTTGGAATTTCACTTGAGGCTGTTCGCGCTCAAGTTGAAGAGATCATCGGTCAAGGCGGATCATCGCCTTCAGGACACATTCCTTTCACTCCGCGTGCGAAGAAAGTTCTCGAGCTCAGCTTGCGTGAAGCTCTTCAGCTTGGCCACAACTACATCGGCACCGAGCACATTTTGCTCGGGCTCATCCGCGAGGGTGAAGGAGTTGCTGCACAGGTGCTCGTGAAACTCGGCGCAGATCTAAGCCGTGTGCGCCAGCAAGTTATTCAGTTGCTCTCTGGTTACCAGGGCCCCGGTGGGCAAAAGGGTGACGCGCCAAGCTCAAGCGGTGGTGCTCCAACTGGTGCCGGTGCTCGTGAAGAATCCGGCGAAAAAGGTGGCAGCCAGATTCTTGATCAATTCGGTCGCAACCTCACGCAGGCTGCACGTGACAAGAAACTTGATCCTGTCATCGGTCGTCAGCGCGAACTCGAACGCGTTATGCAAATTCTTTCGCGTCGCACCAAGAACAACCCTGTTCTGATCGGCGAGCCCGGTGTGGGTAAGACCGCAGTTGTTGAAGGCCTTGCACAACGCATCGTGAGCAACGATGTACCTGACACTTTGAAGAACAAGCAGCTCTACACACTTGATCTTGGATCACTTGTAGCTGGTAGCCGTTACCGCGGTGATTTTGAAGAGCGCTTGAAGAAGGTGCTGAAGGAAATCAAGAGCCGTGGCGACATCATTCTTTTCATTGATGAGATTCACACTCTCGTAGGTGCAGGTGCCGCAGAAGGTGCCATTGATGCTGCATCAATCTTGAAGCCGATGCTCGCACGCGGTGAACTCCAGACCATCGGAGCCACCACGCTTGATGAGTACCGCAAGCACCTCGAAAAAGATGCCGCACTTGAGCGTCGATTCCAGCCGGTGAAGGTTGACGAGCCAACCCTTGCGCACACGATTGAAATTCTGAAGGGAATTCGCGACAAGTACGAAGCGCATCACCGCGTCACCATCACTGATCAGGCACTGGTTGCTGCAGCGAACCTTGCAGATCGTTACATCTCGGACCGTTTCTTGCCGGACAAGGCGATTGACCTCATTGACGAGGCGGGCTCACGCCTGCGCATCAAGCGCATGCAAACGCCACCAGATCTGAAGGAAATCGAAACCAAGATCAACGACGTGCAAGAAGCCAAAAAGAAGGCTGTGGAAGACCAGCGCTTTGAAGAGGCCGGTCGTTTGCGTGACCAAGAGCGCCAATTGCTCGAGGAAAAAGCTGCAAAGGAAGCCGAAGTCAAGGCACAGGGCATTGACCTGTTTGACGAAGTGGACGAAGAAGCTGTCGCCGAGGTGCTGTCAATCTGGACTGGTATTCCGGTTTACAAACTGACCGAAGAGGAAACTCAGAAGTTGCTCAACATGGAGGCTGAACTCCACAAGCGCATCATTGGTCAGCACAATGCGATCAAGGCAGTAAGCCAGAGCATCCGCCGCACACGCGCAGGCTTGAAAGATCCAAAGCGCCCGAGTGGATCGTTCATCTTCCTTGGCCCAACCGGCGTCGGCAAGACCGAGCTCGCAAAAACTCTTGCCGAATTCTTGTTCGGTGATGAAAGCTCGTTGATCACTCTTGACATGTCTGAATACATGGAAAAGCACACGGTGAGCCGACTTGTTGGTTCGCCCCCTGGATATGTGGGATACGACGAAGGTGGTCAACTCACCGAGGCTGTGCGCCGCAAGCCATTCAGCGTGGTGTTGTTCGACGAAATCGAAAAAGCGCACCCTGATGTGTTCAACACTCTGTTGCAGATTTTGGAAGAAGGTCGTCTGACCGACAGCCAGGGTCGCAGCGTTGACTTCCGCAACACAGTTGTGATCATGACCTCAAACCTCGGCACACAAGATCTGCGCAAGGCAAACGTTGGTTTCTCTAAGGGTGATGAAGCGGTTTCCTACGAGCGAATGAAAGACAAGGTCAACGACGCGCTGAAGAATCACTTCCGTCCGGAATTCTTGAACCGTATCGATGAAACGATCGTGTTCCACGAACTCTCGCGCGATGAAGTGGTGCAGATGGTCGATCTCATGACCAAGCGTCTTGCCACGCAACTTGAAAGCCAGGGTCTTGGAATCGAGCTCACCCAAGCGGCAAAGCAGCTCTTGGCAGAACGCGGTTACGACCCCACTCTCGGTGCACGCCCGTTGCGTCGCGCAATTCAGCGCCTCGTGGAGGACGAGTTGTCAGAGAAGATTCTCTACAAGCAGTTCCACGCAGGCGAGATCATTGTGATTGACACCGAGGACGACCCAGAGAACCCAGGCAAGCAACGCCTGTCGTTCCGTGCGGTTGAGGGATTTGTCCCGCCCTCGGGTGTCGAGCTTGCCGGTGACGGCGGCTCACCAACCGAGTGACACTCTGCTATCAATAGAGCGTGCCGCGTAAGTCTCCCCTGCTCAGATTTGGGCTAGTTGCTCTTGCGCTTGGGGTACTCCTTGGCGCTTGCAAAGTTGAAGCTGACATCACTGTGAGTGTTGAACCTGACGGCTCGGGTTCGATCAACATCGTTGCATCTGCTGATGCAGACATCATGAAAGAAGTTCCTGATCTCGCTGAAGATCTCAACTTCTCCGACCTCGATGATGGCTGGGTCATCAGTGGCCCCGAAAAGACCAGTGACGGTGGTTTGACCGTCTCATTGTCACATGAGTTTGCGAACCCAGCCGAAGCAAACAAGCTGCTGGCTTTGTTGAACGGACCCAAAGGTCCATTCAAGGATCTAAAGCTCACACGCACTGGCAAGGCAAACAAATCAACGTTTGACCTCACTGGCACCGTTGAAGTCAATGGGGGGCTTTCTGCATTCGCAGATGCGAAGGTGATGGAAATAATTGGTGACCCACCGTTCTCAGCATCACTCGAGTTCGCTGGTGTCGATGTCGGCGATGCGATCGATATCAATCTGATCGCTTCGTTACCCGGTGATCTTGAGAACTCAACTGGTGTTGCAACTGAAACTGGTTCGCAGTCTTGGCACGTCACATTTGATGGCAACGCAACCAAATTGCAGTACACATCGGTGAACAACGATGTGGCCGCCACAACTGCTGGGATCGCGCGCACGGTACTGATCGTGCTTGCTGGCTTGTGGTTGATCGGTGCTGCCGTACTTGCGTTCCTCGTGCGGCGCGCTCAGCGCCGGCGTGCTAGCCGTCAGACACCCAACAGTTAGCCTGACCGCATGGCCAAGCTCAAGTTGATTCATCGTTGCACCGATTGTGGCTCGGCGCATCCCAAATGGTCTGGCCGCTGCGTCACATGTGGGGCTTGGAACTCTCTGGTTGAAGATGTTGAAGGGCCAGATGAAAAGGTTTCGCTCGCGGCTGGCCTAGCGCTGGTGCCACCAGGTGAAGCAAAGCCCATCAACGACATCAGCACACATTTAGGTGGGCCAGTGAGCACCCATATTGCGGAACTTGATCGAGTGCTTGGAGGTGGTTTAGTGCCAGGTTCGGTCACCTTGCTTGGTGGTGAGCCTGGTATCGGCAAGAGCACGCTGCTATTGCAGCTTCTTGCATCTGCTAATCGGAAATGTCTCTATGTCACAGCAGAAGAGAGCGCACAACAGGTGAAGTTGCGTGCTGATCGCCTTGGTGTGAACTCCCCTGATCTCTGGTTGCTCTCAGAAATGTCGCTCACGAATATCT
>CAZXAX010000048.1:11403-12619 GCA_964638795.1 uncultured Bifidobacterium sp.
GGTGAAGTTCGCCAAGTCTCACAAATTCAGCGGCGGCTCACTGAGGCCGCTCGCCTGGGATTTGCACGCGCAATCGTGCCGGCTTCCGCACCAGCTAAAACCGAAGGTTTGTCAGTGATGCGAGTGGGCACCCTTAGTGAAGCACTCGCTCACGCTGGGTTGAATTAGTTCACTCCCAAACAATGAACTTCGGACGACTTGAGTCATTTGTGGTCCCGTCACCCAGTTGACCTTGAGCATTATCGCCCCAGCATGCAATTCGGCCAGCTTGGGTGATAGCACATGTATGGTTTTCACCCATTCCCACGCTGATCACATTTTTGCGTCTAAGAGCTCCGGTGTTAACGCGTGCTGGAGTTGGCTGAGTGTCAGTTGATCCATTTCCTACTTGGCCGTCAAAGTTCTTGCCCCAACACGCAAGTTTCATTCTTGTAGTGACTGCACACATTCCCTCTTCCGACGCTTCTATCTTTTCTACGAGTGCATTCGCTAGAGCTCCGGTCATAACACGCTTGGGAATTGCCCGATCGGCGACTGTCCCATCACCTAGTTGGCTATAGGTGTTGCGCCCCCAGCACGCCACGGTTCCCAGAGTCGTAAGGGCACACATATGTATACCGGCAGCAACACTTGTCACTTGCTTTGAACGCAGATACCCACGAGTCACGTAATGAGGTGCCAGTCGATCAGTCAGATCACGCCCCCAACATGCAGCTTTTGCCAGCACCACTGCACAAACAAGGTATTCACCCACACTGAAGTCTGTTATCTCTGCTCCTGACAGAACGCCATGATCCATTGTCACTGGAGATAAAACATCATCATTTGGATTTGTCAATTTCACTTGACGATAACTGTTATCTCCCCAACATGAGAAGCCGCTGTAGGTGTGAGCGCAGGTATTCCAATCACCCGCATCAACATCTGTTACGAATGTGCTATCCAGAGAGCCGCCGATCACGCCATGGGGTTCATTGAAGTTGTCAGTTGAGCCACTGCCAAGAACACCACTACCGCCCAAGCCCCAGCAATAAACAATGCCTTCTGAGGTCACGGCACATGTCTGATAGTGACCAAGCGAAATATCCACTACTTCTTTGCCAGCGAGTTCTCCCTGGACGAGATGTTTTCCTTCAACAGGGTCGGCATCTCCCGTTCCCAGTTGGCCATACCAATTATTTCCCCAGCAATAAAGAGCCTTGGTGTTGGTGATTGC
>CAZXAX010000049.1:0-12588 GCA_964638795.1 uncultured Bifidobacterium sp.
GCAGCGTGGACACTTCCGAGCCCGCCTGCACGAAGCGGAAGATGTTGTCGACGAACAGCAGCACGTCCTGGTTCTGAACATCGCGGAAGTACTCGGCCATGGTGAGCGCCGACAAGGCCACGCGCAGGCGGACTCCCGGCGGTTCGTCCATCTGGCCGAAGACGAGGGCGGCCTTCTCGAACACGCCCGACTCTTCCATTTCGAGACGCAAGTCGGTGCCTTCGCGGGTGCGCTCACCCACGCCGGCGAACACCGACACACCACCGTGCTTGGAAGCCACGCGGTTGATCATCTCGGTGATGAGAACGGTCTTGCCCACTCCTGCACCACCGAACAAACCAATCTTTCCACCCGCGAGATATGGGGTGAGAAGGTCGATGACCTTAATGCCGGTTTCGAACATGCGCTTTGAAGGCTCAAGGGTGTCAAATGCAGGTGCTGGACGGTGAATCTCCCACCGCTCTGTGTTGGCAAACTTTGCTGGGTCGTCGTCAAGCACGTCGCCCCACACGTTCCACACATGACCAAGGGTCGATGAGCCAACTGGCACCTGGATGCCGTGACCGGTGTTGCGCACCGCGGTACCACGGGTGAGACCGTCGGTTGGCTTCAGACAAACAGCGCGTACTCGGCTGTCACCGAGCTGCTGTGCGACCTCAGCCAAAATCACATTCGGCTTTCCATCCACCATCACGGTGAACTCAAGCTCGGTGTTCAGCTCGGGCAGCGCACCACGTGGAAACTCCACGTCGATAACTGGACCTGCAATGGCGACAACTCGGCCGTCCTTTAGGTCTTCATTGGATGCAGTCATACTCATTTTGATTTCTCCTGCTCAGATTCTTCCGCTGGTGAGATTGTCTTCAAGAGCGAGTTCAATGAGACGCGCGGTCTCGTCTTTGTCGCCTGACGACAGTGCTTCCGCACCGCCGACGATTTCCATAATTTCTGTCGTGATCGAGTCCTGACGCGCGCGGTTCATGATGCGCGACAAGTTCTTGATCAACTCTTCTGCGTTGTCAGTTGCGGACTTCATTGCGCGCTGACGGAACGCGTGTTCGGATGCCGCTGCATTCAAAAGCGCGGCATAAATACGTGCTTCGACATAGCGCGGCAAGAGATGGTTCAGGATCGTGGTCGGATCTGGTTCGTATTCGTAATCAGCAGACGCTCCCTCTTGACCACCCGCAGCAACGGCTTCGGTGTCAAGCGGAACGAGCGGACGCAGAACAACTTCTTGCGAACCCGCAGAAATGAAGCGCGTGTAAACGAGCTCCACTTTGTCAACCGCACCAGACACAAACAGGTCAACCACGTACTGGCCGATTGCGATCGCGTCTGCATGTGCTGGGCTGTCTGAGAAACCAGCAAAACCTTCGCCGAGTTTGTAGTCGCGGAAGCGCAGGTACGACTCCGCCTTGCGACCAACTGGAACCACGATGTAGTTCTTGCCCGCAAGCACATCGGCTTTGACTTCACCTTCAACCGCACGCAGAACACCGGTGTTGTAACCACCACAAAGACCGCGGTCTGCAGTTACTGCCACATAACAGGTGGTCTTAACTTCGGAGCGGCCCGCCAGGAATGGTGTGTCACGTGATGCGCCAGCGGCTGCGAGGTCACGAACTACAGCGGTGATCTGTTCCGAATACGGAACAGCCGCTTGTACTCGCTGCTGGGCCTTGACGATGCGGGACGCTGCGATCAACTCCATTGCGCGAGTGATCTTCTTTGTCGCCTGCACCGACCGAATACGGCCACGCAGAATTCGTTCCTGACCTCCTGCCATCTAGATCACTCCGTGGCGAGGGTCTTGTTGCTTGCGGCGGCGCCGAGCTCTTCCGCGTCAGTTGCGGTCGGATCGGCGGCACCAGCAGCAGGGGCCGATGTCTTGAATGTCTTCTTGAATGCTTCGATGATTCCAGCCAGATCGGATGGAACGTCAGACTTTGGATCTTGACGAATACCGGCCAACAACGCACCATGACGAGTACGCATGTGATCAAGCAACTCGGACTCAAAGCGACGCACATCAACCACCGGCAAATCGTCTAGATAGCCCTTGGTGCCAGCAAAAATCGAAACGACCTGCTCTTCAACGGGCATCGGGCTGTTGAGTGGCTGCTTGAGCAACTCAACCAAGCGATATCCGCGCTCAAGCTGGGCTTTCGAGATGGCGTCCAGTTCCGAACCGAAGGTTGCAAAAGCTTCAAGCTCGCGGAACTGCGCGAGGTCAAGTTTCAATGTGCCTGACACGCTCTTCATCGACTTGATTTGTGCCGCACCACCTACGCGCGACACCGAAATGCCCACGTCAACAGCAGGGCGTACACCCGACTTGAACAGTGAGTCCTGCAGGTACACCTGGCCGTCGGTGATTGAAATCACGTTGGTCGGAATGTACGCCGACACGTCACCGGCTTTGGTCTCAATTACCGGCAGAGCGGTAAGCGATCCTGCACCATTGGCGTCGCTCAACTTCGCTGCACGTTCAAGCAAACGGCTGTGTAGGTAGAAGACGTCGCCCGGGTACGCCTCACGACCTGGTGGGCGACGCAGCAAAAGTGCGAGTTGGCGGTATGCCTCTGCTTGCTTGGAGAGGTCGTCGTAAACAACGAGAGCATGCTCGCCGTTTTCCATCCAGTGCTGACCCATCGCGCAACCACCGTATGGTGCGAGATATTTGAACGGCGCCGGATCGGATGCAGGAGCCGCAACAACAACGGTGTACTCAAGCGCACCGTATTGACGCAGAGTCTCAACGGTCTGGGCAACGGTTGAACCCTTCTGACCAATCGCAACATAGATGCACTTAACGCCGAGACCTTTTTGGTTGAGGATCGTGTCAATTGCAATGGTGGTCTTGCCGGTCTTGCGGTCACCAATGATGAGTTCGCGCTGTCCACGACCAATTGGGGTCATTGCGTCAATGGCCTTGATGCCAGTCTGCAACGGTTCGTGTACGGGCTTACGGCCCATGATGCCGGGAGCTTGAACCTCAACGCGACGGCTGATGCCTCCAACGATGTCGCCCTTGCCGTCGATTGGCTCACCGAGTGCGTTCACAACGCGGCCAAGCAACGCATCGCCGACGGGAACCGAAAGAATGCGACCAGTTGCCTTCACGGTCTGACCCTCTTCGATGTGGTCGGCATCGCCGAGAACAACCGCACCAATTGCGTGCTCGTCAAGGTTCAGTGCGAGACCGATTGTGCCGTCTTCGAATTCAAGCAACTCATTCACCGCGCAGCCGGGAAGACCGCTCACGCGAGCAATACCGTCACCCACTTCGGAGACGCGGCCGACTGTCTGCTTGTCATAGTCAGGCTTGTAGCCCTCGAGACCTTTTGCAATCGACGCCGCGATGTCTGTTGCGGAGATTTGTAGATCTGCCATGTCTTGGTTTCCTTTTCTCAGATCCTGGACTTCAAGTCTTCGATGCTCTTGCGAACACTTACGTCAATGACATCGTCACCGACGGTGGCAACTACGCCACCAACAACCGAAGTATCGACAACAAATTGCGGAGCAATCTGTGTGCCGGCTTTCTTGGTCAATGCCGAAGCGATACGTGCTTTCTGATCGTCAGACAGCGCTACCGCAGTGCGTACAACGGCGACTTCTTTGTTTCCCGAATGCGCAGCGCGTTTAGCGAATGCATCAACAATCGCCGACAGCTCGCTCACTCGACCAGCGCCCACGATCATCGAGACGATCTGAGTGGTGGTAACACTCGCCTTGCCGCCGAGGAGATCCTCCACGATGGCTTGACGCTTCTGGGCGGGGATGAACGAGTCACCCAGAGCTGTGCGCAATGCATCGCTGCTTTCGAAAGCATTCTTTGCCTGCGAGAGTTCTGCAGCGACTTGCTCGACGCTTTCCTCAGCGCGCGCAATCTCAAATAACGCGCGTGCATAACCTTCGATACGTGCTTGGCTCATGGCTATGCACCTACCTTTGAGATGAATCCCTCAATGAGGTCTTGCTGAGTCTTTGCATCAAGGGTCTCGCGAGTAACGCGTTCAAGAACCGCACTACTGAGGCGTGCGATCTCGCTGCGAAGTTCATCGTTACCGCGGCCTTGCATGTTGCCAATTTCGGCGCTTGCTTTGGCTTCGAGATCGGCGAGCTCTGCTTGGAGGCGAGCACGACCATCGGCAAGAACCGCCGCTGCTTGTGCATCTGCTTCGGCAAGAATTTTCGAGCGCTCAGCAGCGATGTCACCGAGTGCTGAGCGGATGCCGGCAGCGTCGCTTTCAGCCTTTGACTTTGCCGAGCTTGCGGCATCGAGTTCTTTTTGAATTCTTTCGGTGCGTGCACCAAAAGATTTCTTCGCCATCGGCAAAGCAAATTTTCCAAGCGCAGCAAAAACCAAGATCGACGAGATACCGCCGTAAATGATTTCGGCTTTCTCTGGCCAGAGCCAGTGAATTGATTGGCTTGGATCCGAGGCCAAAACTGAACTGAGAATTGAACCGATCATCGCGAACCTCCCGCCATGGCATCGGCAATTGCGCGTTCCACAACTGCTGCATCAGGTGCACGGCCCACTGACAATTCCGTCGCCCGAGTCACCACTGCCGACACCGCAGCAGTGATCTGGGAACGGTTTGCTTCACGCGCCGCACTGAGTGCTGCGTCCGCCTCACTTCGACGCGCTGCAATCCTTGAGTTCAACTCACTGATTGCCGCCTGGCGCTCAGAGTCAAGCGTCTGACGTGCGGCGTCAACCTTTGCTGCAGCTTCGGCCCGAACTGCCGCCAACGCCTTTTCGTACTCGGCCACGTCACCGCGCGCAGCCGCTGTTGTGGCCTCGGCGCTTTCATGGTCGGCACGAATACCGGCGTAACGGTCATCCATCCCTTTTTTCAATTTGGGGAACAGGAAGTAACGAATCGCAACCGCCATCACCACAAAGGAAAGACCGCCCCAGAGGAGCTCCTTTCCTTCAGGTGCGATCGGGTTGGGACCCATGTCCTGACCTTCTTCTGCCTCAATTTTCGGTGTGACGAGGCCCGTGGATTGACCCACGAGTTTCACCTGCACCGAGTTCTCACCTCTATGGGTGATGACTGCTGTCAGCATGTCAGCTCCTGCGCTGCATTAGACGGGTAATGACTTTCCTTGAGCGTTCTTCGAATCTCAGGCGAACTTGAGAAGAATGAACACCACGAATCCAATAAGCGCAAGCGCTTCGGTAAATGCGATACCGAGGAACATCGTGGTACGAACCATTCCAGCTGCTTCAGGCTGGCGGGCCATTGCCGAAACGGCCTGACCTACGAGGTAACCGATGCCAATGCCGGGTCCGATGGCTGCAAGGCCATACGCGAAACCGGCTGACGCCGCAGCTGCGATGTTCTTCTCATCTGCAGCAGTTTTGGCAACCGTGTCAACGGTCTCCGCGGCAAGTCGTGCAAGTGCTTCCATTTTTTCTTTCTCCTATGTGTCGTTGGTTTAGGGAGATCTCTTACTTGTTTTCTTCTCAGTGCTCCGGGTGTACCGCACCACCGATGTACACGGCGGTGAGGATCGTGAAGATGTAGGCCTGCAGGAATGCAACCAACACTTCGAATCCGGTGAGGAAGATCAACATGAACATCGGCAATACGCCGAAGGGTACGAGAACTTTGTCGCGCGCTTGGAAAAGCGCCTCAGACAAAAGTGCGAAGGTGACCAGAAGAATGTGGCCAGCGAGCATGTTTGCAAAGAGTCGCACCATCAACGAGAACGGACGCACGATGATCGTTGAGATGAACTCAATTGGAGTCACCAGTGCGTACAACGCTTTCGGCACACCAGGAGGGAAGAGAACGGATTTGAAGTAGCCACCGAAACCTTGATGTTTGATTCCAGCACCGTTGTAGATGACCCATACGAGTATCGACAAGAAAGCAGGAATCGCCATACGTGCAGTAGCAGGCATTTGCAAGATCGGAATAATGCCCGGCGCGTTACACAAATAAATGAAAACGAAAAGCGAAAGAAGAAACGGTGTCCAACCAAGACCATCACGGCCCATGGTCTGCATCACGATTCCGTTTTCAACAAACTCAACTGTGGTCTCAGCAAAGTTACGAACACCGGTTGGAGCTTTGCGGTGATCCTGTCGCGTTGCGAGGATAAAGACCACTATTGCGATCAGCGCTGCTGCAACTGCAATGAGACCAACTTTGTTGAGGCTCGGTGCAACTTCACGCCAGCGCAGGATTTCGTTAATCGGTGGAAACTCAAGTGCGAACACGGTGGTGTGATCCTTCGTAGTTGGTTAGATCGAATCGAGGGGCTTAGCGGACTCTATGTTGGCAGATTCAGGCTTCAACCCAGGAAACGCTAGCGACGCTGCCACGTGCCGCATTTCCCAAAAAAGTAATCCAAGATGGGTGACGATCAGCGTTATCCCAAGTGCGACAAGTGACACCCACCCGGCGTCCTTAACGAGAATTACAGCCAAGAAAATGAGTCCAAGCCGACCCAGGTAACCAAAAAGCACCGCACCCATCATGAGAGCGAGCGAGATTCTCACAGTTAGTGAGATTGTGAGCGCTGCCAACATGAAATTGAGAAGCACGATCGCAATTGCGTATCCGGCTGACCAGACACCGTTTAGGCCCCAGATAACCCCGCAAACCGCCAGATACAGGGGCGTGAAAATGAGTCCACGGCGAACAATGTCGCGGCCAACTTCCATCTCGGGCGCTGGGCCTTCAACGCGAGTGACAAAGCTGTCGCTCATGAGTCGTTGGCCTTGTGCGACGAAGCTGACATCGCATTGCGCTCAGCTTCAAGCACTTTCATGTTCGCGTCGTAGGTGTACCAAATCTTGACGAATTGTCCGACCACCGAGAACGTGAACATCCCGATCATGAACCAAGGGGTGGTTTCCAGCCACAAATCGAGGGCCAAACCTATGAGGAAAAAAACGGTTATGACGCCGGCAAATTCAGCTCCACGCGAGAGGTTGTCATCAGGACGAACCTTCGACTTCGGTACGGGTACCAGTGGCAACTCGGGTCCTCGGGTTTTCCGCTCAACGAGCGCGTTCACACCTTGTGAACGCACGCACAATCTAGATGCCAAAAGGGTCCGAGGGCAAAACGCCTCAGGGGCGCCGGCGTCGCACCTCGGGGTGCAGTGCCGTGTACAGGGCAAGACCCACGGCTGCCAGCACGAACACAACGAGCCGCCTACCCGCCTCGGCAAATACGAAGTACAGAACGAGTCCTGACAGCAGTGCGGTCCAAGCCCAAAGGATCAGCACGCTTCGGCGTTGCCCGTGCCCGAGGTTGATCAATCGGTGATGCAAATGGCCTTTATCGGCCTCAGCAAAACTTTGGCGTTTTGATGCCCTGCGCACGATCGCAAAAATGACATCGAAGATCGGAACTCCAAGAATCACCAACGGGATGACGAGTGGGGCGTAGAAGAAGTACGACTGTCCGCTGTAACTCTGTGTGCTTGGGTCCATGCGACCACCAACCACACTCGTGGAAGTTGCCATCAACAACCCCAGCAAGAACGATCCGCTATCCCCCATGAATATTTTTGCGGGATTGAAATTATGTGGGAGAAATCCAAGACAAATACCGAGCGTGATGATCGACAGCATCGGGCCAAGATTTGGTTCTGGGAGTTTGCCGATATCGGAAAGATGCGTTGAGTAAACGAAAAACGCACCAGAAGCAATGGCGACGATGCCTGCTGCGAGTCCATCGAGACCGTCGATCAAATTGATTGCGTTTGTCATACCAAGCAACCAGAGGACTGTGACCAGTGGCGCCCAATCGTTGGACAACACAAAAACATCAAGGAATGGAACGCGGAAATAGAACATCGTCACGCCGGCCCACACAAGGATCATGCCCGCCACAACGGTGCCAGCAACTTTCGCGGGTGCTGAAATGTCGCGAACATCATCAACTAAACCGACTCCGAAGATCATCAAAGCTGCAAGCACCAAACCGCCGGTCTCTGAGTTGTTTGAGAACAACGCATCAAACTGACCCATCGGCCACGCCACGAGAATCGCGGCAAGAACGCCGCCCATCATTGCGATGCCACCAACGTCAGGAGTTGTAACTGTGTGAACGCGACGCGCATCGGGTTCAACTACCCACCCGATACGCGTGGCAAAGCGCGCAACGAAAGGCGTGAGAACAAAAGTGACCACGGCGGCAACACCGCCGACTATTAAGTATCCCGTGATGTCACCCATTGGGTGAAGACTCTATGCGTACACCGGAAAGCGTGAACACAATGCGGCAACTTCGGCCTTAACCGCCGCTACTGCTGCTGGATCTTTGCGTTTGCGCAGTGCCTCTGCAATCAACCGGGCAATTTCAGGCATTTCAGCCTCTTTCATGCCTTGTGTAGTGACCGCAGGAGTGCCGATACGGACGCCGGAGGTGACGAATGGGCTCCGTGGGTCATTCGGGATGGTGTTCTTGTTGAGCGTGATGCCCGCGTCATCCAGCACTGCCTGCGCTTCTTTGCCAGTTAGGTCAGCGTCAAATGGTGTGAGGTCAACAACCATCAAGTGATTGTCGGTACCGCCTGAAACGAGCCTGAATCCGTGTTTAGCCAAAGCCTCAGCGAGCGCTGAAGCGTTCTTCACGATCTGGTGTGCATAGGCCGTGAAGGTCGGGTGCATGGCCTCTTTGAATGCCACCGCCTTTGCTGCAACAGCGTGTTCGAGTGGTCCACCCTGACTACCAGGGAAAACAGCTTTGTCGATTTTTTGCGCGTGCTCCGCTTTGCAAAGAATGCATCCACCGCGCGGACCACGAAGTGTCTTGTGCGTGGTGAAAGTTACGACGTCTGCATACGGAACCGGATTGGGCTGAGCGCCACCCGCAACGAGCCCGGCTATGTGCGCAATGTCAAACATCAACAATGCACCAACCTCATCAGCAATTTTCTTGAAAGGCTCGGGGTCGAGTCGGCGTGGATATGAAGTGGTTCCAGCAACAATCATTTTCGGGCGCTGCTCAAGCGCCATTTGTCGCACACCTTCCATATCGATCCGCTCATCACTTGGATCAACCTTGTAGTTCACAAAGTTGTACAGAATGCCCGAAGCATTCACAGGCGAGCCGTGAGTTAAGTGACCACCGTGGTCGAGACTCAAACCAAGAACCGTGTCTCCTGGATTCAAGAGACCGAGATAGACCGACATGTTCGCACTTGCACCAGAGTGCGGCTGCACATTTGCATGATCAGCTCCAAAGAGTTTTTTAATGCGCTCAATTGCGAGCGCTTCAATGTCGTCGACAATCGAGTTGCCGCCGTAATACCGCTTGCCCGGATAACCCTCTGAATATTTATTGGTGAGAATCGACCCGGTTGCCCGCATAACCGCAGGTGACGTGAAGTTCTCGCTCGCGATTAATTGCAAACCAGAGTTCTGGCGCACACGTTCGCGCTCAATTAGCGCAAATACCTCATCTTCGGGTTCAGTGTCACTCGGCCAAGGCATTACTTGTCTCCTCTTGCTTGCTCTTCGTTCTCGATATCGGTGAGTTGCTGTACACGTCGTTCGTGTCTGCCGCCCTCAAATTCCGTTGTGAGGAATGTGGACATGATTTCCTCAGCGAGTCCAAGACCAACAACACGGGCCCCGATTGAAAGCACATTCGCGTTGTTATGCGACCGCGCCATGCGTGCGGTGTACAGGTCGTTGCAAAGAGCAGCACGCACACCTCGCACCTTGTTCGCTGCGAGTTGCTCTCCTTGGCCGCTTCCGCCCATAACAATTCCAAAGTCGGCTTTACCGTCCCGAACGGAGCGCCCGACAGCCGCACAAATCGGTGGATAGTCACAGCTCTCAGTTGAGTGTGTGCCGTGATCGTCAACTTTGTGACCATGCGATTCAAGAATCGCAATCAAGTGCTGTTTGAGGTCATATCCGGCATGATCAGAGCCGATAGCGATGCGGGCCATTAATTGAGTGTATGGGCGCACGACCCCGCCGAAGGTGTGACATTACGCAAAATCAAGAGGCCCCCGAAGATGTTTCTAGGGCGACCGCTTCACCCCCTATCGTGCACTCGTGGCACTGGACCCTCGCACCCCCGTAATCATCGGCACTGGACAGTTTGTAAATCGCACCAAATCCTTCGATGAGGCGATTGAGCCAGTGGAGATGATGGTTAAAGCAATCGAAGCCGCCGCCGCTGACGCCTCTCTTAAGTCGGTACCCAAAGCCGATGCAATCAATGTTGTTTCGCTTCTGTCGTGGAAGTACGTGAACCCTGCATGGTTCGTTGCACAATTGCTCAAACAAGAGCCACAACACCTCGGATATAGCGGAACCGGCGGAAACACCCCACAGACTCTCGTGAATGCCGCCGCACGTGAAATTCTCGCCAATCAATTTGATGTCATCATTCTCACTGGAGCTGAAGCAAGTCGCAGTCGCTCCAAGGCGCGCGCCGCGGGCATCACTCCGGATTGGCGCAAGCCGACCGACGCAACTCCACAACCCGTGCAGGTGACCGAGGAATTGGACATGGTGAGTCCATACGAGGTGAGTCGCGGGATCACGATGCCGGTGCAGATATATCCACTATTTGAAACTGCCCTCCGTGCTGCGAACAATCGCACTCCCGAACAACAGATGCAGATTTCAAGCGAGCTATGGTCGCGCTTCAGCGAAGTTGCCGCACGCAATCCATTCGCATGGTCACAACAGGCATTGTCACCAGAGGATGTGCGAACTGTGGGGCCAAACAACCGAATGATCGGGCTTCCCTACCCCAAGTACATGAACTCCAATAACGATGTGGACATGGCAGCGGCCGTGATCATGTGCAGTCTTGAAAAAGCTGAGCTCCTAGGGGTGCCAAAAGATCACATGATTTTTGTCCATTCGGGGACGGACTGCCATGAGCACAAATTTGTCTCCAACCGCTGGTCGTTTGATCGCACCCCAGCAGTTGAAATCGGAGGGAAGATCGCCCTTGATCTTGCACACTCAAACATTGACGACATCGCGTTTATTGATCTCTACTCGTGCTTTCCTGTTGCAGTACAACTCGGTGCGCAATCACTTGGCCTAAATCTTGATCGCGAACTCACATTGACAGGTGGCTTGCCCTTTGCAGGTGGTCCATGGAATAACTACGTGATGCACGCCATATCAACGATGACAAACGTTTTGCGCGAACATCCCGATGAGCGCGGTCTGATCTGGGCCAACGGTGGTTTCACTACAAAACACGCCTTCGGCGTCTACGCAGCGAAACCTTCGCGTGATGTGTTCAAGTATGCAGATCCCCAGGATGAAATCGACAAATTGCCGATGCGTGAAGTCGCTCATGAACGCGAGGCAGAGGGCGAAGCGATCGTAGAGGCTTACTCGGTGATGCATGACCGCGCAGGAAGTCCAGAGTTTGCAATCGTCTCCTGCATACTTCCCAATGGGAAACGTGCTTGGGGAACGTCAACGGACACATTCATCACCAAGGCAATGTGCGAGGGAGAATGGGTTGGCCGGATGGCAAGACTTGCCGTGGATGGCACAATCTCGTTTATATGACCCCTAGCGACACGTTCCCACGCCAGTATGCGCGCACCCAACGGCTCACGTTGGGCGAGCCACGCAACATCACGGTCTCCGGCGATGGTCGCCGCATCTTTTTTCTGCGCAGCAGTAGTGGCTCCGACAGCGTCAATTCACTATGGATGCTTGACCAAGAAGATGGAGTGGAGACACTTCTTGTTGACCCACGCACGGTAGGTGCAGATCTTGACACCGAGCTTCCTCCCGAGGAGCGAGCGCGTCGGGAACGTTTACGTGAAGGCGCAGGTGGCATCACTTCGTATTCGTGTGATGCGAATTTCTCCACTGTGGTTTTTAGCCTCTCGGGTCGGCTTCACATCGCACAGGTGGACGGCAAAGGTACTGCAGATGTGCGGGAGATCAAACTCCCCCACGCAGTCTTTGATGCGCGTCAACGCCCCGGCCATGACCAAATCTCATACATCTTTGATAACGGTCTTTGGTTGACCGATTTCGCTGGCAACACCCAAAGGCTCACGCCGGATGAAGGCGAGTCCATCACTTGGGGTATGGCTGAGTTTGCCGCCGCCGAGGAGATGCATCGCCAACGGGGATACTGGTGGACCCCTGATGGCGGCACAATCGCGATTTGCCGCGCCGATAACTCACTGCTGCACTCTGCATGGATTGGAGATCCAGCCACACCGCAAGCGAAGCCGCATGAGCACCGTTACCCGTTTGCTGGTACGCCCAACTCAATCGTTGAAGTTTTTGTTCTCAATCCCAACACCGCTGCTATCACTTCAACTGGCTTGAAGACAGGTGAACAATTCGAATACGTGGCATCAGTGCAGTGGCGAGACTCATCGCGTCTTGTTGTCGGAACACTCTCACGAGACCAGCGCGAATATCGGCTCTCACAGTTTGAGAACGAGCATCTAACCGAAATCTGGTTTGATGTTGACGATGCGTGGGTAGAACTCGTTCCCGGCAGTCCAGCTTTCACAGCCGATGATTGTCTTGTGGTGGCCGCCGACCGCGATGGACGGCGTTGCATCATTCATGACGGCCGCGTTGTGACACCGGCT
>CAZXAX010000050.1:0-12288 GCA_964638795.1 uncultured Bifidobacterium sp.
CATGCACTTGAATCGGCAAGAGCGGTGTTCAGAACGTGTCAACAGTTGCATGGCGCAGCGGGAGTTTGTGATGAATATGACATTTCAGTGCTAACTCGAATGATGCAACCTGCATTACGGTTGCCCGCAGGTATTGAACAGACGGCTGAGCTTCTTGCCGAAGCTGTGACCATGGATGGCTTTGTTGGCCTATTTCCGCTGGGCGGCAGGGTATGAGTGCAGTCAAGCCGAACTTGGAAGGCGCATTCTCTGGCCCGTCCCTTGAGTCAACTCCCGGAATCGGTGCACTTACTCTCTCAGGATTCTTAGTTGAGGTGACCCAAAAATTTGGCGACCGGGAAGCGATCGTATTTGACGATTCCTTACGCAATGGCGAAACCGTGCGTTGGTCGTATTCAGATCTGGCGGCTCATTCACGAATGATCGCTCGCGCATTGCTCGCAAAAGGTATTAAGCGCGGGGATTCAGTGGCGATCATTATGGGCAACCGCCCCGAAGCTGTGGCCGCCATATTCGCTTCATCAATGGTTGGGGCAGTCGCGGTGCCAATGTCAACTTTTGCTCCTGCGCCCGAACTTGCGCACATGTTGCGTAAGTCAGCAGCGCCAATTGTCCTGACACAGCGAAAATTGTTGGATCGACAATTCGCTAGCGATATTGACTCAATTCGTGAAGACCTTCCGAGTTTGCGCGAAGTTGCAGTTCTTGGTGAGGAGTCATGGAACACCTTTTTGGATGTGGCTGATGCAGTGACTGATTCTGACGTCGACTCGATTGCTGCATCGATTACACCAGACGATCCTGCTCTTGTGATCTTCTCTTCGGGCACTACAAGTGAACCGAAGGGAATCTTGCATGGCCATCGTTCTCCCTCGTTACAGTTCTGGGTGCAGTCACAATTGTTTGCGCGACATCCCGATACGCGCACATTTAGTGCGCTCCCCATTTTCTGGACGGCGGGTTTGAACACTGCGGTTGGATCAACTCTCGCCAGTGGTGGTTGCTGGGTTGCTCAGGAAGTTTTTGAGCCCGGTGAGGCGCTTCGCCTTATTTCGCGCGAACGCGTGACGGAGCCATATACCTTGGCCCACCAAACGGCTGCGCTGGCTGAACACCCTGATTGGAACACGACGGATCTGTCTTCAGTTAAGTGCGCCTACGGAAAAGGCGCATTCGCTCGCCATTCCAGCGTGACCCCGGATCCGAATTGGGTGATGCCAGTTGGATACGGCCTTTCTGAAACATGTGCGTTTGCTACGAGCTATCGCAGCAGTGACACGCGTGAACAAGTGCGCATCGGAAGTGGTCGCGTGTTGCCTGGTGTGCACATGCGAGTGGTGGATCCTGATACCGGTCGGGTACTTGGTGTTGACGATGAAGGTGAACTAGTCATTGCTGGCGCAACGCTGATGCACGGTTATCTGGGCCGGCCTGCTGAGCAGACGTTCGATGAAGATGGCTATTTCCATACTGGTGATGCGGGTCATGTCGATGCCGACGGCATCGTTCACTATTCAGGACGTCGAACCGAAATGATCAAGACAGGTGGCGCAAATGTTTCACCCGCTGAGCTTGAGGTGGCACTCCGAGCTTGTGCCCCAGTTAAGTTGAGCCGAATTTTGGGTATCGCGGACAAGCGGCTCGACCAAATTGTGGTTGCATGCATTGTGTGCAAAGAGGGATTTTCGGCGACTGAAGAAGAGATCAAGGCGTTTCTGAAAGAGCGCGTGGCCTCCTATAAAGTTCCAAAGCACGTTTTGTTCTTTGACGAGGCAGAAGTACCAATGACTGCAGGTGGAACAAAAGTGCGCGACGAAGGTTTGGTGGAAAAAATTCTCGAACGACTCGGTCGCAATGGGGGAGAGCAGTGACAAAAGATTCAGCAGATAATGAGATGGGACTCGACGTTTCCGATCTCGATCGCCATATGGGTGTGCCAATGGAGCCAGGCCTTCTCAAAGAGCCTGTGGCAACCAATGACATTCGACGCTGGGTGCAAGCAATGCACTATCCAAACCCTCTTCATTACGACGACCGCTGGTTCACTGAGAGTCGTTTCGGTGAACTCGTAGCACCGCAGTCGTTTACAGTCACCTGCGATACCAGTCACGGATGTGCACCAGCGCAAGTAGGAAAGATTCCTGACTCCCATCTGATCTTTGGTGGCGATGACTGGTGGTTCTTTGGCCCCCGAGTGCGGCCTGGTGATCTGCTCATCTGTCATCGCATGCCATATGACTATCGCGTCACTGAGACGAGCTTTGCTGGTCCAACTTGTTTCCAACGCGGTGACACGCTCTATATCAATCAGCGCGGTGAGCGTGTGGCGTTGCAACGCTCTACTTCGATTCGATACAAGCCACGCAAAGCAAAAGAGAAAAAGCGATTCTCCGATGCCGGTGAGCCCACTTGGACTGACGAGCAGTTGGACAATCTCGAAGTCGACAAGTTGAAGTTCATCGATCAGATTCAGAGCCTTGGTCACTCGCCGCGCTACTGGGAATCTGTTTCTGTCGGGGATTTGTTGGCGATGAACGCAATGGGTCCACACAGCTTGGCAAGTTTCGCTACCGAATGGCGTGCCTATCCAATGACAATTTGGGGAGCCACACGTAAAGGCCCCACCTCACTCTCTGCTGAAGAGCTTGGCTACACAAAGGAAATGGCTGGCCTCGAAGGTGATCGCCAGATGGAGCGAATCAATCCTGAGCTCACCGATGGCGCCTATCACGGGCCATCACGTGGCCACCTGCAGCCTCGGTGGGCAGAGCATGTTGGAATGCCGCGCGGTTACGGCTACGGCGCGTCAATGGGTGCATGGCTAATTGACTACGTGAGTGGCTGGGCGGGCGAGTGGGGCATGATCACACACTCAAGTGCAAACTTCCGCAATCCCGCATTGACGGGTGACGCATCAATCTTCGCTGGTGAAGTAACTGGCAAAAACGTTGATCGCCGTGGTCGTCATCTCGTACAAATCACCGTCACCATGACCACCCAAGAAGGTGCCACGGCAGCGAAGGCGTCGGTGGAGGTTCTTCTGCCCAGCCGAGATCAGTTTGCGTCTGGAGCGTTCCGTGATGGCCAAGATTTAGGGACTGTGCGATGAGTGCAAAGAAAGAAAAGTTACGGATTTTTGCAACGGCACCGCTTCGAGGGGAAGGCCTTGATCGGCTCCGTGCGTTGGGTGATGTAATTCTTGAGCCTTGGCTTGAGCAGCGTCCGTTGCGGATTTATAACAGTGAGAAGTTGGCTGAGCGGATAATCGCGGAGAATGCCAACGTACTGATCTGCGAAGTTGATTCGTGCAAAGGTCCGGTGCTCGACCTGCCGTTAGTTGCAATTGGATCCACCCGTGGTGACCCGACCAACGTCGACGTTCCGACAGCAACCGCAGCTGGAGTTCCAATTCTGCGTGCACCTGGGCGTAATGCTGACGCGGTCGCAGAGCTTGCAGTCGCATTGGTGTTTGCCGCCACCCGTGGTCTCGTGCCTGCCGATCGCAGCATCCGTGAGGGCACCGTTTATGCCGGCGGAACCAATCCGTATCTCCTATACAGGGGCTGGCAGCTTGCGGGTCTTACTGTTGGCATTGTTGGGTATGGAGCGGTTGGTCGCGCAGCCGCGTGGCGGTTTGCAGGACTCGGCATGAAGGTGATCATCGCAGACCCATTCGCTCCAGAAGCCACACATGATCTGGATTCGTTACTCGCCGAAGCCGATGTGATCTCAATGCATGCAGCAGTTACACCCGACACGTTTGGGTTGATCTCTGCAGAAAAAATCAAGCAGATCAAAAAGGGTGCGGTGTATGTGAACACAGCACGTGCAGCCCTGCATGACTTGGAAGCACTCACCGAGGCGCTTGCATCGGGTCAGTTGTCCGCAATGGGCCTTGATCACTTCAACGGGGAGCATCTCCCTGTCACCCATCCACTTGTTGGGATGGACAACGTGGTTCTAACGCCCCACATCGGTGGTGCAACTTTTGATACCGAAGCGAACCACACCTCGCTTATGGCTTCTGGGCTCGAAGCTCTGCTTCGTGGAGAAGCACCTAATAATCTCGTCAATCCGGAGGTCCTGAAAAATGGCTGATGACAACACCGGCGCTGAAAAAAAGTCGCCAACAACCACACCTGAAGCCGTGCTTGCAGCAGCGAAGAAGATGCTGGAAGACGGTCTTGTTGAGGGAACATCGGGCAACATCTCTGGTCGTCTGGAAGGCGGTCTTGTGTGTGTTACTCCTTCATCAGTTGCCTACGACACCATGACTCTTGACGACTTGGTGATCGTTGATCTTGAAGGCAATGTGGTGTCGGGTACGAGGTCACCAACAACTGAGAAGGACCTCCATCTATCTGTGTTACGTCGTTATCCAGAGTTGGGTGCGGTGATCCACACGCATGCGGTTTATGCAACGATGTTCGCACTCGGCCACGAATCAATTCCGGCGGTGATTGAAGAAGTTGTGGTTTACATCGGTGGAGATGTGCCGTGTTGCGATTACAAAGGAACTGGCACCAAGAAACTCGGTGAAGAAGTTGCGAGTCGCCTCGGTGATCGTGGAGCTGCATTGCTAGCAAACCATGGCCTTGTCACTTGTGCTTCGACGCCCGAGAAGGCCTTGCACAACGCGGCTCTGGTCGAGCGCACAGCAAAGATTATCTGGGGCACACGTGCGATGGGAGCTACAGTCCACCCGCTTCCAGATGAAGTGAACGCCAAGATGGCAGGCGTCTACACCTTCTTAAGAAATCAGAATTGAGCTAGGACCAATCGGATTGACTCAGTTCTCTGATCTGTGGCGCGAGAAGGTAGGGCAAGCATTGGATGCTGCCGTTGAAGGTGCATCGGAGCTTGGCGCACTTGAGTATGTCGAGAGATTGCTTACCGCCCTTGATGCTGAACCACCAAAGATTTGGCGCGCACCGGCAAGTTCAGGAGCCGACTGGCTGGAGCTCGGGCCATGGGAAAAGCATGCGTGGAAACTACGCATTGAACAGTGGCGCGAGGGCTATGACCGAGTTGTGGCTGGCAATGCCACAAAAGCTGATTTGGCAATGGTTCATGAGCACGCGTGTGAGGGCGCATATGGCGATCCTGCTTACGGGGGCAACCAAGGTGGTCAAGGATGGAAGCGTATTAAGTTCCCAGACCCTGATTATCCACCAAGTCGAATAGAGACGGATCGGCGATGACACCAATCATTAATTCCACTGCCGACTGTGATGTGATCATCGTTGGCTCTGGGCCCGGCGGTGCAACGGCTGCAGAAGTGTTAACTGCCGCTGGAATGTCTGTGATAATCCTCGAAAAGGGGCGCAATCATCTCGTCTCTCTTGATGCCCCTTATCGTGCCCTGGATCATTTTGCCAATGACGAAATTGCTGCACGTCGCCGAAATATGTTTGGACCCGACCCACTGCTTGAGCCTCGAACTTTTCGTCGTGGTGAGCAAGATGGGGATCACATCTTTGTGGGTGAAGTGAACAATCTGCCATCCACAGTTGGTGGCGGTGGCGTGCACGCTGACGCCAAACTTCCGCGCTTTAGGGAAGAGGACTTTCAATTACTTACCGCCCGTGGCCCTATGGATGGAGCTGGTATCGATGACTGGCCGATTAACTACGCCGAGCTGGAACCCCATTATTCCGCAGTAGAGAAATTGTTTGGTGTGGCCGGTGAGGATGGAGTGAATCCATTTGCTGCTTGGAGGAGTTCAGCGTACCCACTACCACCCGGCAGAGATATGAATACATCGCTGCTCACCACTGCTGCAGCATCACGTGCGGGACTTCACCCGTATCGTGCACCGACTGGGATCAACAGTGTCCCCTTTGATGGTCGTGCAGCTTGCACTGATTGTGGATTTTGTGCTGGCTACGGCTGTCCAGTTCAAGCCAAGAGTGATCCAATTTCTGCATTGCAACGGGCGCTGAGAAGTGGGCGATGTGTCATCAAACCGGAGTCTTTGGTGACCGAGCTTGTTCTTGATTCCTCGCGTCGTCGTGCGACTGGTGTGCGTTACCTAGACCTTCGGTCATACCCAGAACCAAAGGTAAGTGAGCTACGCGCGGGTCAAGCAGTGATTCTCGCTGCAGGAGCTTTTGAAACTCCACGCTTGCTCTTGTCACAAGGTATCGGTGGGGATCTTGTCGGTCGCTATCTCACCTACCACTTTCAAACCTTCACCATCGGAGTATTCCCCGAAACAATGTTCCCAGATGGAACGGGAGGTGAGCGTGGCCGTAGTGTCACGCATCTCCATGATGATTTCATGGTTGATTCTCCTGAACTACGTGGTGTTGCCAAAGATTCTGGTTTGCCCTGGGTTCGCGGTGGGGTGGTTGAGCACGGCTCGGGCCCTTTACCCATTGAGGAGGCGATCAGCTACGGTCCTGGAGCACATCATCAGAAGGCAATGAAAAGCAGCTCTCTGCGACGTCAAATGTGGGCGTTCACCATGCAAGGGGAAGATCTGCCGCAGTTCTCTAATCGGATTGATCTCGACCCAAAGGTGAGGGATATCTGGGGGCGACCGGCTGGCCGCGCTACTTATGTACCGCACCGCCATGAGTTGGTGGCGTCTGCGTATTCGGTGTCGGTGCACGAGCAGGTGATGCTTGATGCGGGCGCCACTAGCGCATTCTCGGCCACATCTCCCGCTCAGGTTGATCCAAAGACTCTTAGCCCCAGTCATTTGTCAGCAATCGCCCCAGCATCACGACATGTGATGGGTACAACAAGGATGGGCACTGATCCATCGCATTCTGTTGTGTCTCCTGAACAGCGACTTTGGGATGTCGAAAATGTCCTAGTCTGCGATTCGTCGGTGTTTGTAACCTCTGCGGGCTACAACCCGACACTCACACTTGTTGCGCTTGCACACCGTGCGGCAACACTTCTAGCAGGGGGTGGAAAGTGACAATACAGAAGTCTCCAAATGAGATGACAGCAGCAGTGTTAGCAGGGCCTGGTCGGGTCAATCTCGAAACAATGCCAAAGCCCAAGCTGAGTGAGTCTGATGTCTGGGTGGAAGTGGACCTTTGTGGAATTTGTGGAAGCGACCTTCATCTGATTCTTGAAGGTTGGGCGGCTCCGGGCTCATGGCAGGGACACGAATGGGTAGGCACAGTCGTAGAAGTGGGGTCGGGAGTCACAGAATTTTTGCCTGGTGATCGGGTTGTCGGGGGACCCGTTGCGAGTTGTGGGCTATGCACTCACTGCAAGAGTGCCCGACCTTCTTTATGCGATAAGCGTGGAGCAGCCGACATGGATTCAATGCGTGGTGCCTTTGCCACGTACAAATTGACCAAGAGCCAACATCTTTTGCCACTTCCAGCTGGAGTTGATGAACGAGCCGCAGCATTAACTGAACCACTTGCGGTTGCACTGCACGCATTAAGTCAGGGCCGTGTAACCAGAGATTCACGAGTTCTGGTTCTCGGAGGTGGACCCATTGGTGCGCTGGCAATTGCTGCGATGGCTTACATGGGTGTGAAGAGCATCGTATGTGCCGAGCCAAATGAGATTCGACGCAAACTGGCATTAGCGGTGGGTGCACACAGGGTTATTGATCCCAGTCAACTAGTGGTGCCATCTTTTGCAGAGCCTGACCGTGTCGTTGAAGATGCTGTTGATGTGGTGCTTGAGTGCTCGGGCAAGGCAACTGCAATGGAGGCGGGGCTTGCACAGTTAGTTCGAGGTGGAACTTTGGTTCTTGTGGGTGCTGGCATTGAGACTCCGAAATTGAATCCCAACAGAATTCTGCTTAATGAACTCGTTATCACAGGCGCCTATAACCACGATGAGGGGGGATTCGTGAAGGCCCTTGAATTGCTACATTCAGGATGCTTACCCGTTGAGCAACTGCTTGAACCCGGAACGGTTCCGCTGGAAAGTTTGATTGAGGTAATGCGTGATCTGGCATCGGGTCAGATTGCAGGAAAGGTTCTGGTGCAACCGTGAGTGGGCCCAATTTTTCTCGTCCACCACGGTTTAACCATGTGGCAGTCTCCGTTGGTGTGGATCAACTTGATGCCGTGGGTCGCAAAAAGATAATTGACTTCTATGCCGACTTAATTGGTGCGGTTGAATACGCCGAGATGACCAAAGAGGGTGAACAGCTGGTTCTTGGTCTTCACACACATGAGCAGTTCATTTATGTGACCGGTAGTTCTAACCCGATGAAAGCACCCGCTGCGGATCATTTTGGGCTTTCGGTCTCAACTCTTGAGGATTTTGAAGAGGTTGCCAGGCGAGCCACAACCTGGAAGGCACGCCTGCCCAAAGAAGTTGAGCTCATAGAGCCTTATTTTGAAGAATTCGCTGGCGTCATCCGCTTGCACTCTTTTTATGTGAAATACGGACTCCCCCTGATGTTGGAAATTCAGTACTTTGAATTCCTCTCTTCGGGGTCGGAAGCTTCGTCAAGCTAGATAATCGAGCCTTTGACCGCCTCATTGGTCAGCTGCATGAATCGCAGGTATCGCCCTTCGACCTGCTCTTGCCACTGAGAATCTGGATCAACACGCCGTGGCGCTTTGGCCCACCGTCGTGCTTCGAGAATGTTTTCTTCAAGACCAGCTACACAACGAGCGATAAAAGCTGAACCAAGTGCGGCACCTTCAGGTGTATTTACGACATCAACGGGGAGTCCAGTGCAATCGGCAAGTGCCTGAAGCCAAGCTTGTGATCGGCTACCACCGCCAGTTACGACGAGTCGCTTTGGCTCAGCCCCGCGTCGCGTTGCAAGATCCAAATGGTGCCGCACTACGAAGCCAGACGCTTCATAGATGGCACGCCGTAGGTGGGGAGTTTGGTGGTGAATCGCAAGGTCACGAAGTTCGGCCCGCAGATTCCGACGATGAATTGGGCTGCGTTCACCGCGCACGTAGGGAAGCCAAATTGGAATGTCATCGAGTTTCATGTCGTCCACTGGTTCTGTTGGTGAAACACCGAGCCATTGATGTGCACGATCAACAAAAATTCCACCAGCATTACTTGGGCCACCAAGGAGGAGTTTTCCTGTGGCTGTGTGGGGAATGCTCCAGATACCTGACCCGTCGGGTGATGCGTTATCTGAACTTGCAACTGCCCACGTGATTAGTGTTGCGCCACAGATCACTAAGACATCACCATCATTGTCGGCTCCTGCCACAATTTGTTCACCGAAGGCGTCGATTGTGCCTCCACCTACGAGGGCACCAGATGCGACACCATCACCGTGCACAACACCAATTGGTTGTGTGCCGCGCACGACAGTTGCTAGTGACTCGGGCGGTATGCCGACTTCACTCAACTTTTCTTCATCCCAATTTCGGCCGTTGTATAAAGGAAATGCCGACATGGCTGTGATTGATTCAATCGCGCCCGTGCCACATAATGCATGGTTAGCAACCGCTTGGGCGGGCCAGAAGCGATCCGCTTCGGGTGCATTCTTGGTCAGCCATGATAAGAACGCGAGCAGTTCACCTGCATCACCGGGATCGTTTGGCTTGTTGGTCTCAGTGATACCGCGGTAGTCGCCATATAGGAGACCAGGCGAGCAAGCTTTACCGTTGGAGGTTAGGGCACCCAGAGACGGCACCATTGCTGAAACATTTACAGCAGCAATATCTAGACCTGTCCCCACTTGCGACAGTGCTTCATGAACATTTGCTTGCCATGCAGTTTCGATCTGGTGTTCAAATGCACCTGCGACGGGACTCAGCATTAAGTGAGGCACTCTTGCCCTTGCAAGTACATCACCTTCACCATTAACGGCAACAGCTTTTACCGAAGTGGTACCAATGTCGATACCAACAGTCACATCCCCCTGTGTACTCACGGCTCTGATGTTAGGTCACTTTGAATCCACTTAGAATTATGTTGTGAATACACCGTTGACCATTCGAATGCCGGAGGGCGCGCCGAGGCGTGCTGTGATCGTGGTTCAGGAGGCATTTGGTGTGAACGAGCACATTGTTGACCTCTGTGACCGTCTTGCGCGTGATGGATACATGGCAGTAGCACCCCATATGTTTCACCGCACAGGCGATCCTGTTTTTGCCTACGACGACTTCTCCAGCATCTTCACCCATATAGAGGCGATGTCAATGGAAGGTGTGATGGAAGACATTGATGCCGCCATTGACGCAATCAACAGTGCCGGAATCGCAACGGCGAACACTGGAATCGTGGGCTTTTGCATGGGTGGAAGCATTTCCATGCATGTCGCCGCAAACCGCAAAATCGGAGCAGGTGTTGGCTTCTACGGTGGGGGCATTAAAGGCCGATGGTTTTTCCCGTCTCAGATTGAGGCCGTGCAACATCTGAATGCGCCCTGGCTGGGTCTCTTTGGGGACAAAGACCAGAGCATCCCAGTGGAAGATGTTGAGGAGTTGCGTACTGCAAGCAAGTCGAGTCCGTGCGCCGTGGAGATAATTCGGTACAAAGATGCCGACCACGGTTTTAACTGTGATGCGCGCGCAAGCTTTGATGCCGAGTCGGCGAGTGACGCATGGCAACGCATGCTCAGCTGGTTTGACAAGTATTTGAACTAAACGTCAGTTAGTTTCACGGTGTGAAATCTCGCCCGAAGTTGACTGTTGAATTTCGGGACACGAGCCCACAATTTCGAGATCCACTGAAACACTTTGCAATTCGTTCAATCTCGCAATGGTGTGATGTCACAATCGCCTCTCCTGGCGAGATCTGCATCTACTCGTGCTTTGGCGAATCACACCGCGAATTCGACGGCCCCAAAATTCACATTATTGGGGAAAATGTGCGCCCGAATTTCGATGAGGCTGATTACGCAATCGGGCCCGACCGAATCAAGAACCCCAACTACCTTCGATATCCATTCTGGGCTTGGCATGCACCTGCGCGGTGGCTGATGAAGCCATCAATTGATCGGGTGCCTGTAGCTGGCGACAAGTTCTGCGCCTTCGTATACACCAATCCGCGATGTGTGCCACGCAATGAACTGTTTCAGGCCATGCATGCCCGCAGGTTTGTCGAAGCGCCTGGAAAATTGTTCAACAACACAACGGCTGATTTGTCGGGCAGGCGAACTAAGGATTGGCGAGATAGCAAAGTCGAGTATCTGAAACAATTCCAATTTGTAATCGCCGCTGAAAACAGCAGGCATCGTGGATACATCACCGAGAAAATCACAGATGCATTTAAAGCCGGCGCAATCCCCATCTACTGGGGTGATCTGACCATTGAGCATGACTTCAACCCAGGGTCGTTCGTTAACGGAAATTCATTTGAATCTTTTGAGACCTTGGTGGACCATGTTTTAGAACTCAGCAATGATCCCGTGCGGATGGCCGAAATGCGCTCAGTGGCACCAATGAACCAGGAAAACTGGCGGCGCAATGCCAGCCCTGCAAGGGTTCACAAATTTCTCTACAACGCAGTCACTTCTTTGGTGCCGCGATTGGCGGATCAACCATTTCCTCAGAAATGATTCAGACTTCTGAGTCCTGCGGTGTCGGCGTGCGACGAATTACTTCGCGGGTGCGCGGCTTGCCTGCATAGAGAATTCGAATACCAGTTAGGGCCAAGAGCAGCACCGACAGTGCTACGGCCAAGGCGCTATAAATCGGATTTGAACGATCAGTGCCTGCGGTTACTGCATGCACTGTGGTTGCGGCACAGCCTGCATAACTGGTCATGTGCATTGAACGCCAGACACTCTTGGGCAATTTCTTCATGAAGAGTGAAGACAATTGGACAGCGCCAAAGATGTACATCGCCACAATGCCCCACGCAACGGGACCCGGCTTCCAACTTGTATTCATCGGAATCATGACCTCGGCCCAACCCCACTGTGGTTCAAAAGTGTCTGCAACAAGTGAAGCGATGTGGAGAGCGATCATGCTTACAGAAAGCCATCCGAGCCAGCGATGCAGATCTAATAACCAAGCGGGACGGTCATACGGCTTCAGCAGTCGAGTTGAGAGCAGAATGCCCCATGCGGTTGCTGCTGAAACTAAGACCCAGGCAACGATGCCGGTGGCGCGACTCAGGTGCCACCAAAACTGATCATTGGTGATAGCTGACGCCATGAATTTATGACCCGTTGGATTGTGTCGGTGTGCTGGTGTTGTTGCCGTTACTTGGCGGCACCGGCACGGGCACAGTTACAACAACTTGAGTTTGGGTGTTGTTGTCCGCGGGTGCATTCTTGGTGGGAACCGTTGTGACAGGTACCGGGGGTGTCGGTGTGCCAGCGGTTGGTGGCGGTGCGGTAGGTGTCGTGACCGATTGCGATATCGCTTGAGCGTTCGACTG
>CAZXAX010000051.1:0-12234 GCA_964638795.1 uncultured Bifidobacterium sp.
TCACGCACCCCTGTGGGACAATAACTAGCTGATGTCTTTGCGGGTTGTTGCTTCCTCCACTGCCGAGGGCTTGATCGACGATTTCCTTGCCGCCTATTGGGCTGCCGAGGGTGATGTCTTTGCGCCCACGGCGGTGGTGGTGCCCAACAGCGCCACTCGCAACTGGATTACCGAGCAGATCGCAACCCGGTCCGCTTCGGTTGGCAAAGCAAACATCGCCTCGAACATTCAGTTCCTGTATCCGAGTGCGATCACTGGCCAGCGCCTCACCACACAAGCGGGCGCAGACGATTCCAATGTTGCGCTTGCGGTGCGGATCTATCGAGTCGCCAAAGCACACCCTGGGTTGATCCCCAATTTCGAAAACAGCAAACGCCCATTTCGTCTTGCTCAGCGAGTGGCGCGTTTATTTGATCGGTACGTGTCGTATCGGCCCGAGATGTTGGCAGGCTGGACCAAATCCACCAAGCCAATGTTGCCGTCGCAACACGTATGGCAGTGGGAGCTGTGGCGCAAACTCGCGCTCACGCCGGCAGAGCTCTCCACACTCAATGCCGAAGAGATCGCACAATTTGCCAAGCCACTGCTTGCATTTGGATTCGGAGAAGTATCGCCAACCCTCGTGGATGCATTTGCGCAACTGGCAACCCAAACCGATGTCGTGGTTTATGCGATAGCGCCATCGCCTGAATCATCCACTCCAGCCAATTTTGCACTCGTGCAGCAATGGGCGAGCCCGTCGTTTTCTTCGGTGCAGATGTTGCGCGATGCTGCCAATTCATTCGAAGTAAAGCCCTCAACGAATGGCACCTCAATATTGACAAAACTGCAGTCACACATCGCGTCTGATTCAGCCGCGGGATCGGTGCCGCGCATAGATCTTGAAAATCTTGATCCGGCAATCACCGATCTTTCGCTGCAGGTACATCGATGCCATGGAGCCACGCGCCAAGTGGAAGTGCTGCGCGATGCAATCTTCCAGATGATGGCGCGCGATCCCTCGCTTAATCCTCGGGACATCGTGGTGGTGTGCCCAGATCTTGATCGTTTCGCCGCGCTGATTGAGCCCGTGCTCGGTGCAGATGTTGGTGGCAAATCGCTCCCGGTAGTGATTGCTGATCGTTCGATAACTACTCGTAATGCGCTTGGTTTGGCATTCAGCGATCTACTCACTGTGGCTAGCGGGCGAGTGTCTTCAGCAGATGTGCTCAGCCTGCTTGCACATCCAATGATTCGCACTCGTTTTGGTCTTGACGCCGATGGTGTAAATCTGATCACGCGTTGGGTGAATGATCTCGATGTGCGATGGGGTCTCGACACCGAGCATCGCGGCGCACATTGGGCCAGCGGCAACACAATCACAACTGGCACATGGCGCGAAGCCTTGGATCGCTTGTTGCTCGGCGTGCTGATGCAGTCCACCGATCTGGTCGAAGGGCTGGACAACGTCGTTGTTTATGACGACCTTGGCGGCACGAGCATCGAGATCATCGGCTGCTTGGCCGCATTGTTGAAAGCGTTGGATGATCTGCAGCAGTCGTTGCAATCCGAGCACACGCTTGCCGAATGGCATGTGATCTTGGAACACATGCTCGCCGATTTCATTCATGTTGGGCCCGAGGAGCAATTCCAGCTTGACGACGCAAAGGAGTCACTCTCTGATCTGCGCGAGATCGCCCCGCAGGCTGGAGATGCCACTTTCGCAGCAAATGACATTGTTGATTACGTGCAGGATTCCATCGGTAATGTCCGCAGCCGTTCCGCATATTGGTGGCATGCAATTCGCGTGGGCACACTCGTCAATTTCAAGTCATTACCGGCAAAGGTGATGTGTCTGCTTGGCTTTGATGCCGAGAGCCTCACCTCCGCTGGTTACGACGGTGACGATCTCCTTGCGCTAGCACCACAGCCGGGCGACCCTGATGCGCGTGCTTCTCAGCGTTTGCACATTCTGAATGCAATCGCAGCAGCCAAAGATTCGCTGATCATCACTTGTGATGGCTGGGATGTGAAGAACAACGCCAAAGTGCCACCAGCAATCGCAATGGAAGAATTGTTGGAAGCAGTTGGTGCCGTGGATTCTGCTGCTGCCACCGGTGTGATCTCAGATCATCCGCGCCAACTCGCCGATGTGCGCAGTTTTGGTGGGTTATCACGGCTCACCGACAAGTTCGGCGGCCCGTTCAGCGCGTCGGTGCCGGGGCTGGAAGTTCTGCAGGAGATCGAGCGCAATCGTGGCACCGCCATCAGCGATTTATTTGATGCTCACATATATGCGAACCCACCGTCTGAGCATGCGCTCACGATTGATGATCTCGCGATGGCGCTGAATGAGCCCTATCGCGTACTTGTCGAACAGCGCTTTGATATTCGTCTGCCAGCTGAAACTGAAGCGGCATCAGAAGATATCGATCTTGTGATTGGTCGTCTTCACGAACACCAGCTTGGTGATTCCATGTTGCGCGCACTTGAATCAGGTGTCGCGGGTTTAGATGAATGGAAGCAGCTCCGACAGAAGTCAGGCACTTTGCCGCCCGGCAAGCTGGGCGAGAGTGTGCTCGGTGATGTGCAGGGTCTTGTAGAAGCGATTAACGCCAAGGGTGTGCACTATCGCGACGGCAAGCAAGCCGAAGTAAAAGCCTTCAATAACAACATCGCCACACCTGGCGTGGTGGTGATCGGCAATGCAGTTGTGCACGGCAATCGTGTGATTACTACCACCTATGCCAAGCAAAAGCGCTCCCGCTTGATTGCCCCGTGGTTCACTGTTGCCTCGCTCACACTTGAGTACCCAGATACCGAATGGGAAGCTGTGGTGCTGTGCAGTAACGATGATCGCGATGGCGCCACCGAAGACCGCATTCTGATCGCCGGCGAAACGCCAGAGCAGCGCATCGAAAACGCACGCAAGATCCTGGAGTTCGGTGTCGACATGCGTCGCCGTTCATTGCAGTCGGTATTGCCAGTAGGCACGGATGTTTCGTGGCTGATTGGTTCGGGTGCCGCTAAGACCAACGTTGGTAAAGCACTCACGTATGCGTGCAATTACAACGAGGTCTACAAGCTCGTGCGCGGTGTAGAGGATCTGTGGCAGTTGCGTCGAGAAGCACCCATCAAAGATTTTGACGACACCATTGCCGACGGTGTGTTAACCGCCGATCAGCTTGATGGTGAAGGCGTTGGGTATCGCGCACGGCGTTATGCCAAGTGGCTGTTCAACGTGTGGTCGACCACCACGCTTGAGCCCACCGCCAAAGTGAAGCGGGCCAAGAAATGAGCAGCGGGAAATGAGCACGGTGTTCGATATCGCAGGGCCGTTACCCACAGGCGTCACGGTGCTAGAGGCGAGTGCTGGCACGGGTAAAACCTTTGCGATCACCGCACTTGTCACGCGCTACATCGTCGAATCGGGTCACACCGCAGACCAGGTGTTGATGGTCACCTTCGCCAAGGGTGCGGCTGCCGAGATGCGCGAGCGCCTGCGGGCCCGCCTGCGTGATGCGATCAGCGCGCTGGAGGGGAGCGCCCCGCCAACCGACGCTTGGCTCACTCCTATATATATAGATGAACCCGCCGCTCGCGCTGAGCGGCTCGCCCGCGCCAAAGATGCGGTGGCCAATCTCGATCGCGCCACGATCACCACAATCCACGGTTTCTGCCACCAGGCATTGCGCCGCCTCGGCACCCATGCTGGTGATGCCGCACTTGCCGACGAAGTGAACGCCGGCAATCCCATTCTCGTGTCACGGTTTGTGCGCGACGAACTCCTCGCCGAACTCGCGCGGAACCTCTTTGCCTTTGGCGATCTCGATCCGTCCACGATTGAAAAAGAAGTGTTGAAAGTGTTGAAGACCCTGTTCAACAACTCTTCAGTTATTGCAGCACCCACCGATCAATCGGGCAAAGACGATCACGCCTACAAGCTCGCCCAACTCGCCATGGATCTGCGCAAGCGAATCGTTACAGCGCGTCGCGAGTCAAAAGCGTTGAGCTTCGATGACATGGTTGAGATCTTGCGCGAGGTTTTGGATTCGGGTGAGTCTGGCAATGCGGTGCGGGATCAGTTGCGTGGCCAATACAAGCTCGTATTGATTGACGAATTTCAGGACACCGATATGTCCCAGTGGGAGATCTTTTCCCAGGTGTTCACCCCGCAAGCAGATGATTCCGATCGCGTGTTGATCATGGTGGGGGATCCCAAGCAGGCGATCTATCGATTCCGTGGAGCGGATGTGTCGGCTTATGTGAATGCCGTGAATGCGCCCGACATCACGCGCCATGACATGACTGTGAACTGGCGCTCCGATGGCGATCTGATCGCGGCATTGAACACGTTGTTCGAAGGCGCCGATTTTGGCCAGCAAAAGATCCCCTATGTGCCGGTATCGGCGCGCCCAAACGCACCTGCTCGTGCGCTTCAAATCAACGGCATCAATCCCAAGCCACTCGAACTGCGCTACATCACTAAGGCTGATGCTGGCGATGCCGATGCCGACGGTGTGCGCGCAGCAATCGCAGTTGACCTTGCCAACTACGTGCACAGCCTGATCGGCAACGCTGAGATCGTGAGCAGTGACGGCACCAGTCGCAGAGTGCGCGCCCGTGATATCGCAATCCTGCTGCGTGCCAACAACGATTCGCGTTACTTCCGCAATGAATTACGCGCACTCGGGATTCCTGCGGTGGAGTCACGAGTTGGTGGCGTGAATGAATCTGATGCGTTTGATCAGGTGCAGGTATTCATGAACGTGCTGAACGCAGTCAGCGATGCGCGCCGCGTGCGCTCGCTCGTGTTCACATGGTTCAGCGATCTGGAGCTGAAGGATTTGGTCGATGGCGCCAAGATCGAAGCTTTGCAATTGCAGTGCGCGAAATGGTCCGATGACCTCGCGCGCAAAGGCGTTTCATACATGTATGAGCAGGTGCGTGCAGAGAGCTCATTGATGCGTCAGATCGCTGGCAGTGAAGCACCAACTCGCCATCTCACTGATATTGAACACGTGTTCGAATTGTTGAGCGCGGCCACCAACGGCCGCCCTGTGGCGCCCGCGGTTGCGCTTCATTATTTGGAACAAATCCGTGACGAAGATTCTCAATCAGACACTCTGTTGCGCCGCACTGAAACTGATGCCGATGCCGTGCAGATCACGTCCATGCACGCTTCCAAAGGCCTCGAATATCCGATTGTGCTGCTACCAGTGCCCAAGGGCATCTCCACCGAAACACCGTATGTATACACACTCGATGGAGTGCGCTATGTGGATGGCGCGAACAAGGTCCCGTGGAGCCGCGACCAACACGGTGATCGTGATGCCCGCCGTGATCTAGCAAAAGCAGAAGATCTTGATGATTTGCGCCGCCTTATTTATGTGGCGCTCACTCGCGCGCGGCACCAGCTCACGGTCTGGTGGGCGAGCACGGGTCGCGCACAGCAAGGTGCGCTTGGCACGGTGTTATTCAAAGAATCGTCCAATCTCACGGATAAGAACTTCACTGATGAGGTAGTGCAGTCAGCACTTAACGGTTGGGTTGAAGCCGGCAAAGGCAACATCGGTCTCACAAAGCTGAACTTTGATGCGCAGCTCGTGGATGTGACCACTCAGAATCCAGTAGTGCAGACTCCAATTGCTGCAGCGAACATCGCTGCCGTGAAGCCCAATGATTTTGATTGGGCGCGGTGGTCGTTCTCATCAATCACCAAGGATCAGCATTCGGCGCGCGAAGAATCGCCCAAGGGTGGCTCAGATGAAGAACACGATGAAGAGTTGCAAATAGTCGCAGCACCAGTGGGTGCCCTTGGTGGCTTTGCCGGCAGCGCGGATTTCGGCACTTACTTGCACGAGGTGATGGAGCGGGTTGATTTCACGGTTGCAGATCTGCAAGGTGAAGTCGCAAGTGTGGTCAAAGCACTCGGCACACCTTCATTTATCGAAGGCGGCGAAGAATCATTTGTGCAAGGCATCGTGGATGCGATCGTCACTCCTCTTGGTGGGCTCGGTGGTAACGCGCTGTCACACATTGCGCGCAAGGATCGCTTGGCTGAGCTGCGCTTTGACATGAGCCTTGGGCGTGATGCCCGCACGAAGTTGGCGACACTTGCCGAGCAAGCGGCGTCTGATCCAGGCTCGCCATTTGCAGACTATTTCCACACCCAGGCCGTTGATTGGGATGATCGCCGGGTGGCGGGTTTTCTCACTGGCAGCATTGATGCGTTGTTCCGTCTTGATATTGATGGCCAGCAGAAGTTCGTAGTGGTGGATTACAAGTCCAACAATCTCGCTCGGTTCAATACCGCGCAGCCTTACGGGTATGAATCAATGCGTGCGGCAATGATCTCATCGGGCTATCCGTTGCAGGCACTCATCTATTCAGTGGCAACACATCGCTATCTGAGTGCGCGGATGCCTGGGTATGACCCCGCAGTGCATCTTGGTGGTTGTGGGTATTTGTTCATGCGCGGAATGATCGGCGCGAACACTCCTGTGCGCGATGGGGTTACCGATGGCGTGTTTGTGTGGCGCCCCAGTGTTGATCTCGTGGTCGGTGCCGATCAGGTGCTCGGAGGCGGCAATGCGTAATCTGCCGGCGAAGGTGTTCCAATGGTCGCTCCCAAGTGGTGACACACCTGCAGTATTCACCGCTGCTGAAACCGCTGCGGTCGAGATGGTGGCGCGGCGCGCGAAGGTGAATGACGAGCACGTGCTGTTCATGATTGCGATGGCGGTGTGGGCGCACCGTAATGGCCATGTGTGTGTGCACCTTGATCGCATCGGCGAGGTAACTGATCGTGCTGATGCCCCTGCGGCTGATGTGCTCGCCAAGAGCCTCGCCGCGCACCCCGAATTGGTGCGCAACATTGGTATTGACACGGCGGTCTCGCTCGCGGAAGCACTGGCTATTCGCGAACAACTCGTGTGCGTAGGTAACCGTGTGTACACACAACGCCAGTTCATCGATGAGATTTCAGTCGCAGAGCAATTGCGCACCCGTGCCGCGCGCGTAGATGATGTGTCCACTGCTGCGGCACTCGCACTCATTGATTCACAGATTCAGCCCAAGCAGCTCGCCGATGGTTCGCTTTATACGGTGCAAGGGGATGCCGCGCGGGCCCTGCTGGTTAAGCCGTTCGCCGTGCTCACTGGTGGCCCAGGCACCGGCAAAACCCACACGTTGACGCGTTCATTGTTCGCCCTCACCGAAGCGTTACATGCGCGTGTGGGGGAGGAGCTCACGATTGCAGTGTGCGCGCCTACTGGTAAGGCCGCCGATCGGGTAACCGAGCTATTGAATCAAGCAATTGAAAACGCAGCAGGTGCATTGCCCGATCATGTGTTGCAAGCGGTGCGCAGGATCAAGCCGTCCACCATTCACAGCTTGCTTGGCAATTCACGTGGCCAACGCACACGGTTTAAGTACAACCACGAGCTGCGGTTGCCACATGATCTTGTGATCGTGGACGAAACCTCGATGGTGTCGTTGCAGATGATGGCGCGGTTGCTTGAAGCAGTTCGTGATGATGCCCGCATCTTGCTGGTCGGAGATCACGCCCAGTTGCAATCTGTGGAGTCGGGCTCAATTCTTGGTGACGTTGTGCAGGCATGGTCTGGCCGTGCCGATAGCCCGGTGTTCAAGCTGTGGCATGACTTCCGCACTGAGCAGGATGGCGGTGATGCCAACGGTATTGCTGTGGTGGCGCGTGCGATTCGTGACGGTGATGCAGATGGGGCCAAGGCGTTGTTGGCGAGCAGTCTGCATGGCGTGAACTATTTCGATTCGCAGGCGTTGGCCGATACAGCGCAAGTGCCAGTAGTGCTTTCGGGCGTGGTTGACGCATTACGCAGTGCGCGCAAGTTGGCACAAGGCGTGGACGCCAAGCAACATGCGGATGCTCTCACCGCAGTTGGGTCGGCAAAGTTGCTGTGTGGCCCGCGCCAAGGCGAGCTCGGTGTGAGCACTTGGAACAAACGCCTTGCAGAGATTCTTGGTGCACCATCAGAAACTGCACTTGTGCCTGGCACACCGGTATTGATCACGCGTAACACCCCACGTGTTGGTTTGGTGAATGGTGATCTTGGTGTGGTGGTGAATACCTCTGAAGGTCTGCGCGTATTTTTCTCCCGCCCTGAAGGCTCGGCGTTCCCTCAGTACTTGTCGGTGGCAGAGCTACCCGAGCATGAGATCTCGTATGCGATGACGATTCACAAATCCCAGGGCTCTGAGTATCGCGACGTTGTGATCATCCTTCCGCATGAAGGCTCCCCACTACTTACGCGTGAACTGCTCTACACCGGATTCACTCGAGCCAAGCGCGCGGTGACGGTGGTAGCGAGCGACGCTGCTCTCACCCAGGCGATTAACACCCCAGCCATTCGGCTAAGCGGCCTAGCTGAGCTTCTGATTTAGTTGGCTAAATTCGCACCACTTACTTCAAGTGTTCAGTTTGGGGTGTCCCAGTCCCAGTCCGTGATTTGATCCTGGCCGGAAATGTGAATGAGCTGGTTAGTTAACTCGATACCCAGGGAAGTCGCCAGCAAAAAGCTGATCAATGTGGCCGAAGGCGAATTTCGATCTATGGAGTTGAAAATTCTAATTACTGTCTCTGGCTTGAGCTTTCTCGTCCTTGATTCAGTTAGCAATTGCAGAATGTGAGCAATGGCGATTGGTGGAAGCTCGCTGGTAAAGGCCTTGGGATAGGTGTCGGCCAGAAGTTGCAGGGCTGTGGTGGTCTGTTCACTTGGCTCGCTAAGCGGCTTTTCTTTCGCGCTTTCCAATGCAGTGAGAAGAATCTCTCGGTGCACCTTTTTCTTGAGGGGATCTTTTTTCAGTCGCGAATCTATCCACTCGATTGCACACGCAATATAGAACTGCTCCGAGTCGCGCGTTGAGGAAACTGCGTCTGCGATCCGCCGAACGTTACTGAGCAGAGTTTCAATGTGGGCTGGCTTTGCCTTGATTTGTTCGTTTGGGCGCAATACGAGTCGCGCAATGTCGTCCCATTTGTATTTATCTACCCTCTTCGTCTCTGAAGACAGGCCGATATGAAATGCCCGCTGCAAACGATCTGCGGCATCACACGATGCGTGGACGGTCTCATTAGTGATCCAATAGACCCACGACTTTTCAAAGATTGGCTCCGCGAGCCTTACCCCACACTTTTCACCGATATTGCGGTAGTACTCAAAGTGCTCAAGTGCAACTGGATGATGTTTCAAAACATCTGCAAGTGACAGATGAAGAATCTCTGAGGGATTTGAACGGTGTCCACGCTTGAGTTTTGTCCAGCCCTCATTGATCACTAACACAAAAAGGTCGACCGATGACCCCAACTTGGTGAATGGAGCCGAAGCAAAAACTTTTTCCATCTCGCGCTCTGATGCGGGAACTGATACTACAACTGGGCGGCGCTTGCTCATCCGAATTGATCCACGTGCACATAGGTTCAACCATTCAGTTGAGTTAATTGCGAGCAATGTTTGACGTGAATCAGCTTGGGTCATTATTAGTAGGTACGTTTCTGCTTGTTGAAGGGCTCGAGAAGGTGATCGGGAATCTCTTCAATAAATCTATGTGGCTCACCGTGGTATGAAAGGTATAGGCGCTCCCGTGCTCTCGTCGTTGCCACAAAAAACAGGCGCCGCTCCTGGTCGTCCGAAGCGCCTTTCATAGGTTCAAGCGATACGCCCTCAGTGAGGTGTGGCAGAAACACATTGGCGAAGTCCAAACCTTTCGCACTGTGATACGTCATCAAATACACCATCTTCTTCGTATCACTGTCATAAAGTGATCCGCTACCACTACCAAAAACTTGCAATGGTGACTTGTTGCGTTTCAGGTAAGCATTTACATCCTTGAAAGGATCAGCCTGTTCCCCGGGCTCTGGACGCTCGCGCTCCTTAACACTCGGCGCTATGCCGGTATAGCCATTGGAATTAGCGATTGCTGTGATGAACTTATCCATCAAATCCTTGCTAGGTAGCAAGATTGCACTCGGACTCTCTTTGGCAGACAAGCGCAATGATTCCTCAAACATTGTTATGAATTCTTCATTCATTGATGAACCGCGGTACACACGTGCCCGTTCATTGTCTTGACGCACTGTGGTCTGACTTACAACTTTGGCATCTGTGTAGACAGACGTAGCAATTTCAAAAATGTTCTCATTGATACGATGGATCTCGCGAAGTTGGTGATCTTTGGGTCGTTTAAGAACTGCATTTAGCTCAGCGACCGAGCAAGCAGAACGATAAATAGATTGATCCAAATCTGCAGCGATAACTAGAACATCAGATTTCCGAGCCAACGTTGGCAGAAGTTTTTTAGGGATATCTTGCATTTCGTCCGCGACTACAAGATCGTAGTTATTGCGCAGTTTTCCTAGGCCATTGAACGTTGAAATATCAACTTTGTGCTTGGCATTTTCAGTAAGACCGGACTCAACAAGATCTTTGAGCGCATGCGTGTAAGTTGCAAAGCACACTTTTACCGGAGGCTTCGTATGAGCCAGGCGTTCCAAAACATGAGTAAGCACGATGGTTTTACCTGATCCAGCAAAACCTTTTACCCAGTGATTTTCATCTCGGTTGTCAAGAATATTCTCAATAGCACGTGCCTGAACGGCATCGAGATCGTTGACAGAAACCATCCACTTCATAAAGAGCCTCCATTGAAATAGGGATATAGTGACGATAGCTGAGAGCTGTAGCACCGTAATTTGAGAAAGAAAGAGACAATCGACTATCTGGAAATGCGTCACGTTAAATGGTGTAACGCCCCTGGTGTAGGTTTTACCGATGTCATGGTCCAATTTCCCCAGAAACACTTGCATGCGGCATTTTGAAATCTGCGTTGGTGGCACCATCCAGGAGTTCTGACCATGCTTAGTTCATTAGACGATCTCAAGCCAGGCCTTCGGTTGGATGGTTTGGTGGCTGGCGAGTCGGTCTTGGTGGTTGCTATTGAGCATCATGGGGCGTCATCAGTGACACTCACATTCCGTCCCAAAAATGGGAAGCCCGACGATGTGCTGATCACGACAGACGATCTGGTCCGTCTTTCGACCGTCGCGGACAAGCGTTGGACATTCAATGCAGATGGTGATCATTTCCGCCTTGCATCTGAGGCAAGACGTATGCGCTACGCCCACCTGGCTGATCCTTTTGCGGCAGTGGACACTTCGGCGATTGAGCCTTATCCGCATCAGATAGATGCTGTGTACAACCGATTCCTCGACCAGCGGCCGATTCGCTTCTTGTTGGCTGACGATCCGGGAGCGGGCAAGACCATCATGTCGGGTTTGCTGATCCGCGAGCTAATAATTCGGGGCGACCTTGCAAGATGTCTGATTGTCGCGCCTGGAAGTTTGGTTGAGCAGTGGCAGGACGAGCTCTGGGAGAAATTCCAACTCAACTTTGATCTCATGTCTCGATCGCAGGTTGAAGCCTCTAGAACAGGCAATCCATTTCTTGAGAAGAATCTTCTCATTGCACGCGTGGATCAGTTGGCTCGAGCCGAAGATCTTAAGGCCAAATTGAGAATTTCAGATTGGGATCTCATCATCGTTGATGAAGCCCACAAGATGTCGGCACATCTATACGGAAACGAGCTCAAGACAAGCCTACGGTTTGATCTCGGGCAGCTTCTTCGTGAACAGACACGCCATTTTCTGCTGTTGACGGCCACTCCACACAATGGCAAGAACGAAGATTTCCTCGCCTTCATGTCACTACTCGATCCCGAGAGGTTTGCCGGTCGCATACGCGACGGAAAAGTGCCCGATGTCAGCGATGTCATGCGTCGGCTAGTCAAGGAAAATCTGCTGACGTTTGAGGGCAAACCATTGTTCCCGCCGCGAAGCTCATCCTCTCCTAGCTTCAAACTCTCCGGACTTGAGGAGCAGCTCTACGAAGAAGTAACTACCTACGTTCAGAACGGAATGAATCGTGCTGATCAACTTTCGCAAGCTGGAGACAAGCGACGTGGTCTCATGGTCGGCTTCGCATTGGCGGGTCTGCAGCGGCGTTTGGCATCTTCGCCAGAGGCGATTTTCCAATCGCTCCGTCGTCGCCATGAGCGGCTCACCATTCAGCGCGATGAGTTGCGACGGCTTGCAGCATCAGGAGGCAAAATCAGGCTTTCCGAACTGCCCAAAGGTGTCAATCTTGGCGACCTTGAGGATTTTGACTTCGATGAATTCGACGACGAGGAACTTGAGGAACTTGAAGACGCATTTATTGA
>CAZXAX010000052.1:0-2996 GCA_964638795.1 uncultured Bifidobacterium sp.
ATGCGAAAAGTCGCAAGTGTCAGCGACCCAACAATCTGATTTTCCACTCGTGCAATGAACAGAACCGAGGACTCCGAGGAAACTATCTCGTTTAATTCCTTCGCTGAAGGCGGGGCATTAGATGACGACAATTGTGGAATCAACTTCTGCATTGCCTGCACAAGTTCATCTGAGGCTTGGGTTGCCATTTCCACCGTTACCGACATGCAAAGCCAGCCTAATGTGCACCAGATTTCAATGTGACCACACCATCGTTTAGATGTATCGTTGGCTTTGAATGTCGTCGCAGTCCCAGATCAAATGGCTCTCAAAGCCGGCACTTCGTCACCCTGCGGTGATCGCTGCTTTCAGTGGCTGGAATGACGCTGGCGACGCCGCTTCAGGTGCACTGCAGCGTCTTGTTGAAGTATGGGACGCGCAGCCACTCGCCGAGCTTGATCCTGAGTTGTTCACCGACTTTGCAACAATTCGTCCGCATGTGCAGCTTCTTGATGGCCGTACACGCAGCATCCGTTGGCCGATGGTTAAAGCGTGGTGGGCATCTACTCCTGGTTGTGATGTGATCTTGATTCTTGGACCAGAACCAAGCCTCAGATGGAGAATGTTCACAGACCAAGTTCTTTCAATCGCAGAGAAGTTTGACTCCTCAATGTTCATCACTCTTGGTGCCCTTCTGGCAGACGTACCCCACACACGTCCCGTCCAACTCGTTGGCACGGCAAGCGATGACGACATGATTGAACGCTTTTCGCTACAGCGTTCTCAATACGAAGGCCCAACGGGAATCGTTGGCGTACTTCAGCAAGCGTCATTTGAGAGCGGTCTAAATGCGGCATCGCTATGGGCTGCAGTGCCCGCGTATGCATCCCAAATACCTTCACCTCGTGCGGCGATCGCACTGATAACACGTGCTTGTGAAATCATCGGCACACCTGCTCCAATCGGGGGGCTTTGGGACGAGATCGGTGACTACGACGCGCGCGTGTCTGATCTCATTGACGAAAATGACGACCTAGCGCCTTATGTTGAACGACTCGAGCAGATGACCGATGCCGAAATCGAAGACGAAGAGGAAGATGCAATTGCTTTAACGGATGATGATTCCGGTGAGTTGCTTATTGAAGAACTCGAACAATTTCTGCGCGATCAAGACGAGCGCTAGTCAGCACGCGTAACTGCGTGCAAAATCGCCCGTTGAATCTCTTTGCGATGATCAACATCTGTCACGAGTGATCCATCCCTGTTGCGGACATAGAAAGTGTCAACCGCTTCATCTCCGATTGTCTGAACTCGGGCATGTCTAATGTCGAGTCCTAGATCCACCATCGCTTCGGTGATCCGGAAAAGAATTCCAACGCGGTCCGCGGCACGTACTTCGATAAAAGTGGATCTGGAAGAAGCAGAATCATCAAATCGCACTGTTGGAGCCGCTGGAACTACAGCAGTCCGCCTTCTGGGTCGGGTGTAGGTGCGCTCGCGTTCGGCAATACGAGCTTGGAGTGCGAACTTCTTGTCCATCGCTTTGTGGATGTTGTTGACAATGGGTTCCCAGTCAATTGGACCGTAAGCGGGCACAGCAACGCGAAACTTTGATGCTGCCATACCTTGTTCATCTGCGTGAACATCAGCTCCAAGAACATCCAAACCGGCGAGAGACAGAACTCCGGCCACACTGCTCAACACACCAACAGCGTTTGGATTAACAACAGTGATTGAGTCATCCGTGGTGCGCACAACTATCCGACCACTAGCCATCATTTCCAACACTTCTGCATCAGGGAACAAACGCCAAAGAACATCCGTGATATCGCCACCGCCAAGGAAGTGCTTCACGCGTCGCGCCAATTCGTCAACCAGACCCGCTTTCCATGTGCCCCACGCAGACGGCCCAGTAGCAAGCGAGTCAGCAATAGTTAGCGCGCGAAGAAGGTCAACATTGCCTGGTGTTGTGAGTTCTTTGGCTACACCGGTGATCGTTGCGTCGTCGGAGAGATCGCGCCGAGTCGCCACGTCAGCCAACAAAAGATGGTTACGAATCAACAAGACGACCGTGTCTGTGTCCTCATCGGTCAGTCCCATTCGGTGGCCAATCACTTTGAACATCGCTACTCCGACATCAGTGTGATCACCGGGATAACCCTTGCCTATGTCATGGAACATTGCGCCAAGCGCCAAGAGATCAGGACGTGATACAGAGTCACGCAACTCCATGGCATTGGCCACGGCTTCCCACAGATGACGGTCAACGGTGAATCGGTGATAAGCGTTGCGCTGAGGGCGGCTCCTCACTGGTGACCATTCAGGTAACACACGAGTGATTAGGTCATGGTGGTCAAGGGCTTCAAATACTGGAATGGCAGCACGACCTTCAAGCAAAAGTGCAACTAGATCATCACTCGCGCCCGCTGGCCATGGATCGGGCCAAGGCTGAGTTTCAACTGCGAGTTTTGCAAGTGTGCTCCGAGAAATGCGTACCCCATGACGTGCCGCCGAGGTGGCAACGCGCAATAACAGTGTGGGGTCTTCGGCGGGATTGGCATCCTCGGTTAACTGGACAAACCCGTCAACCAATTCAACTCCTGGTGCAATCGGTTGTGTGCCACGAGCCTTTGGTGGGTCTAGCAGCGCCCACGCCTCATCAGTGATCCACATCACGCTGCGCCCAGCGGCTGCAATATCGGCCATCAAAGCGTCCGCATCCTTGTAGCCGAGATGGGCAGCAACTGCATCTTGATCTTCAAGCCGCAACACATCACTTGCACGATTTGTAACTTGATGGAGAGCCACTCGAGCGCGTGTGAGAGTTTCGTTGTGGCGAGCTAGCGAAATCGTGTCTTCAGCAGAAAGCACCAAACCTGCACTGAGTGCCCAGCCGATGGCATGAATATCGCGAAGGCCTCCCATGCCTTCTTTGAGTTCGGGCTCCAACAGGAATGCGACCTCTCCAGCTTTTTGCTGACGCTCTAAAACACGAGCATGTAGTTGTCGCAACCAGC
>CAZXAX010000052.1:3096-11971 GCA_964638795.1 uncultured Bifidobacterium sp.
GAGTCAGTTTGGGCTGCCAAAGCATGGCAGAACTCAAGTCCCTGTAAATCTGTACGCGAAAGCAATGCGGCGCGATCAAAGTTCACGATCAAGTGCCTCTCGCGCAGTCCAAGCACCCCAAATCAATCCGGGGTCATGCAAGGATTCATCGACGTCAATCCACGTAGCGGGGCTGAGACCAAATATGTCGTTAGGAAATGACTGACGCGAGAAGTCATCGCGATGCACTTCTTTTGCACCGAGCTCACCAAGTACAAGTGTTGGATAGACCACCGCTCGACGAAAAACTTGTAACGGGTTGTCTGCTCGCACTCCGGTTACTGACGCGCCGAGTTCACCCATCACCATTGGTGATGCTTGGCGAACCATGAGTGCGATCTTTGCATCAGCTTCACCAGATTCGATTCGCTGTTCCAAAAGAATCTTGCGCACACAGCGCTCAAGCCAAAGAGGAATAACCCGATCGGCAGCCGCCAAGAGTTGTTCTGCGGCTTCAGCTCTGGACCGCGGAAGATTCTCAGGCAAGTGTTGAAACCAGTTCCTCAACAGGCACTATGCCACCAACATAGAAAGCGCCAAAGTCGGCGTATACCGCTGATGCCTCGTCAAAACGCATCGTGTATACAACTTCTTTCAGATCATCAGGATTGTTGGCAAACAGGGTTACGCCCCACTCATAGTCATCGAGTCCGGCCGAACCTGTGACCACTTGAACAACACGTCCGGCAAAATTGCGACCGCTCTTGCCATGCTCTTGCATAAGCTCGCTGCGCTTTTCATATTCAAGCGTGAACCAATTGGCATCGGCTTCGCGCTTTTTTGACATCGGATAGAAGCACCATGCGGTCTTCCCCTCAGGCGGCAAAACCGGATAAAGACGAGCGTTGAGCATCTGCTCCGGCATGCCCTTTGCATATTCACTGACCTCGGTGAGGGAAACGTAACTATCAACCACCTCAAGACCCGCGCGCTGAAGATCAGTTTGGAATCGTCGAAGAGCAATCATGTCTTTACTGGTGGCCATGAACGCGGCATCACACTTATGCCCGAACATTGACACGCATACGACCTGACAATCTGCAGCCTGCGCCGACTTGACGGCATTGACAACAGCCTCTGGATCGCACGTGGCGTAAGGCTTGCAGAACAGGTGCAGCACACCGACTCCAACTGAGGGGGACATCACGGTTTCGCTCATGGCTCAAGCCTACTGAGGAGCCTTTCGAGACGGGTACTAGGGTTTGTAAACCAACTGTGAATCTTCTGTTGAGAGGAAGCCATGTCCAATGCTCCGGTCCTGTTCGACCTCACCAATGGTGTCGGAACTGTCACCTACAACCGCCCAGATCGCCATAACGCAATAAGCGATGAAATGGGAGAGCTTGCTACTCGGATTGTGGCGGATGCGATTGAAAATCCCGAAGTCAAAGTCATAGTGCTACGTGGTGCCGGTAAATCTTTTTGTTCTGGACGTGACACAACCCAACTTGGTACACGTGCCCGCGGTGAAAGTGACTTCGAATACGTCCGTAGAGCACAAAACAATCGTTTGGCGGTTATGGATGCGCCAAAGCCAGTAATCGCTGCAGTGCGTGGCTGGGCAATTGGTGGCGGCCTTGAAATGGCCTTGGCATGTGACATTCGAATCGCCGCCCCCGACATCAAACTCCGTATGCCAGAGATCAACTACGGATTGTTGCCCGATACGGGTGGCACACAGTTCATTTCAACTCTTGCCAATCCATCACGCGCCAAACTCATGATTATGAGCGGCGAGGTAATCGGTGCCGAAGAGGCGCTTGCATGGGGCCTGGTTGATCGAATTGTTGCTGCAGACGAACTCGATAACTACGTTCAATCATTTGCCGAAAACCTGGCTACTAAATCATCCGTGGGCTTAGCAATGGCAAAGCAGATGATTGATTCGAGTTGGATCGGTGCTGCACGCGAAGGAATGCGCCAGGAACTCAACGCACAGATTGTGATGTTCGCCGAGCGAGACAAGCATGGCGCAGTGCGTGGCGAATACGCCAAGTAGATGTAGCTGCTAGGTGAGCGCAGCGCATTTGGCTGCAAATCGGTCAGCTGATCCTTCGCTCGTTGCAAAAAACAGAGATGGCTCCGTTGCTTCAAGCTCTAACAAGAGTGTGCCCTTCGGGCCAGGCACAGTGTCCACGCGCAAATAAAGCGGTGGTGCCCCAAATTTTCCAACCATGTAAGAGAGAACTTGCTCGCCGAGACCTCGCTGTTCATCTGATGCAATATGCGGACGAATTGTCTCTTCAAGAAAGAGTGCGTTGCGTCGATCTTTAACAGCACCACCAAGCAATGGGCCTTTGAAGAACGCATGACTGAACTCGCCCGCCATGTACACGAGTCCCACTTCGCCGTGTTCATCTATCGCTGATTGGTAAGGCTGCACCATTGGGATCTTGCCCTTTGCGAGGAGTTCACGAATGTGGACAACCGCGTCGTTGTGTTCCTCATGCAAGGCGGTGTCATTTGAGCCTGCGGAAACCGTTGGCTTGACCACTACGTTTTCCAAATTCGTGCTGGCGCTCAACATGCGTTTGAGCACTTGGGCATCGTCAACAAATGTGGTTGGCACAATTGGGATCCCCGCAGACGCAAGATCATCGAGATAGTGCTTATCAATATTCCAATGCAGCACATCAGCTGAATTGTAAATACGACCATGAGCGCTTATGCGATCGATCCATGCTCGGAACTCGTCGATTCGTGCGTGGTAATCCCAGGTGCTGCGCACGATCACTGCTGAGTAAGCCGACCAATCGACATCGGGGTCATCCCAACACACGACCTGATGCGCCACCCCTAAACGCAACATGGCACCGCAAAGCGGTGCCATGTCATCGTCCAGTTCGAGCGCCTTGTCTGAAGTGACAAAGGCGATCATGGATTTATCTTGCCGACTTAGAAGTCGTCCATGCCACCGGGCATTGCCGGCGCTGAATCCTCTGGTTTGTCTGCAATCACTGCCTCAGTTGTGAGGAACAATGCCGCAATTGATGACGCGTTCTGCAGAGCAGACCGGGTAACTTTTGCAGCGTCAATGACACCAAGCTTCACGAGGTCTTCGTATTCGCCGGTTGCAGCATTCAAGCCCTCGTTGCCCTTCAGGCTCTTCACCTTCTCGACAACTACGCCGCCTTCAAGGCCCGCGTTTTCGGCAATCTGCTTGATTGGGGCTTCGAGTGCGCGAGCAACCATGCGGGCACCGGTTGCTTCGTCACCAGTGAGCTTCTCGGCTGCTTCAAGGACTGCGACCTGAGCGCGAAGGAGTGCAACTCCACCGCCAGGAACAACGCCTTCTTCAATCGCAGCCTTGGTTGTGCTCACTGCATCTTCGATGCGGTGCTTCTTTTCCTTGAGCTCGACCTCGGTTGCCGCACCGACCTTAAGGACAGCAACGCCACCTGACAACTTGGCGAGGCGCTCTTGTAGCTTCTCGCGGTCGTAATCGGAGTCGGTGTTGTCGATTTCGGTCTTGATCTGGCTGATCCGTCCTTTGATGTCGTTTTCATCGCCAGCACCTTCGATGATTGTGGTCTCATCCTTGGTGATGAGAACCTTCTTGGCGCGGCCGAGAAGATCGAGGGTGGCATTATCCAACTTCAGACCCACTTCTTCGCTGATCACTTGACCACCTGTGAGGATTGCCATGTCTTGCAGCATCGCCTTGCGACGCTCGCCGAATCCTGGTGCCTTCACTGCGGCGCTCTTGAAAGTGCCGCGGATCTTGTTCACTACGAGAGTTGCGAGTGCTTCGCCTTCAATGTCTTCGGCGATGATCACGAGTGGGCGACCACTCTGCATGACTTTTTCCAGCACTGGGAGCATGTCGCGCACGTTGGTGATCTTGTTAGCGACGAAAAGCAGGTAAGCATCATCGAGGACGGCTTCCATGCGATCGGTATCGGTCACGAAATAGGGCGAGATGTAGCCCTTATCGAAACGCATTCCTTCAACAAGATCCATCTCCATGCCAAAGGTTTGGCTTTCTTCAACGGTGATAACGCCGTCTTTGCCAACCTTGTCGATTGCATCAGAGATCGTGTTGCCAATTTCTGGATCGGCTGCCGAGATGGATGCAACTTGAGCGATCTGCTCTTTTGAATCCACTTCCTTAGCAAGAGCCTTGATGCTGCCAACAGCGGCGGCGACTGCTGCTTCGATGCCCTTCTTCAGGCTCATCGGGTTTGCGCCGGCGGCGACGTTACGGAGACCCTCACGAACCATTGCCCATGCGAGCACGGTTGCAGTGGTGGTTCCGTCACCTGCGACGTCATCAGTCTTCTTGGCAACTTCCTTCACCAACTCAGCGCCAATGCGCTCGTATGGATCTTCGAGTTCAATTTCTTTAGCAATCGACACACCGTCATTGGTAATTGTGGGTGCGCCCCACTTTTTGTCGAGTACTACGTTGCGACCCTTGGGTCCGAGGGTTACGCGTACGGCGTCGGCGAGCTTATTCATTCCCGCTTCGAGACCGCGGCGGGCCTCTTCATCAAACGCAATCAACTTGGCCATGGTTTACCTCCAAATAGGGAAAATCGGGCGGTTAGCACTCTAGCGACCAGAGTGCTAATCCCACCACCCCGGGCGGCAACCACCTTGCCGGCCAAGGAATTCAGCGTTTTGCCTCCCCGGACCGCTAGGGGTGCACTCATCTAATGACACCAAGCCAAAGGGGGCATACCATGGCAGAAATCGAGGCCGAACGATTCGACCTGTACCTCGGGTTGAAGAAAGCTTTGGGTGATGACATGGCTGACAAGTTGATCAACCACCTTCCGCCAAGCAAGTGGAGTGACTTTGCCCGACAATCCGACATGCTTGCCCGATTTGATGACATGGAAGGGCGATTTCGGTTAGTTGACCAAAAGTTTGACCTCATTGAGCGAAGATTCGAACAGATTGACCGGAGGTTCGAACAAATCGATCAACGATTGGATCTGTTGGACCAGAGAATTGATCGCGTTGATTTGGCTATTGATCGATTGGAAAATCGGATCAGGGTGCTCACCGGTTTCATGATCACCGTGGGATTGGCGCTAACTGTGATGTTCGTTCAGCTCAACATGAGCATTGCTGCATTGAGATAACAGTGCGAGGTCGTTCTAGGACGCCCCGCCCGCAACTGCAGGGATGATTGAAACAGTCAGGCCCGCTGCGACTGGCGTATCTAAACCTTGTAAGTAACGCACGTCGTCATCATCAACAAACACATTGACAAACTTGCGCAGTTCACCTGAATCATCAAGTAGACGCTCCGCAAAACCAGCATGTGCCTTTTCAAGGTTGGCAATCAATTCACGCAAAGTTGCGCCTTCTACCTGCACCGATGACGCGCCTCCAGAAAGTGGGCGCATTGTTGTTGGAATTCGAACTGTTGCTGTCATGACAAAAACCCTACCAATCAAACAGCGTTTGGCGCCCGTCGTTGGTCCCACGGTGCAGCTGATTCAATCTGGCTTGCGAGTCTGACCAACAAGTCCTCTCGATTAGGTGCGGCTACGAATTGCACGCCAACTGGAATCCCTTCAGGTGTCATGTGAAGAGGCAAGCTCACCGCGGGTTGGCCCGTGATATTGAACTGTGCGGTGTATTGCAAGATTTGCTGAACATGAAAACCGCCATCGGGGCCCGACAACCAGCCGATTTCGGGTGCTGGGGTCGAAAGCGTAGGTGTCACAAGGATGTCAAAATCCCCTGAGTCCATTGCCGGGGTCTTCCACCAACTGGTCATCCGTCGCGACCACATGTGCATCAATCTCACGGTGTTGATGTAGTCCGCGGCAGAAACAGCTTTGCCCATCTCTCGGAAGAACAAATTGTCGGGTTCAAGATTGGTTTCATCGAAGGTAATGCCAAGCAGGAACTCGAGTGCCGAAAGATCCGCATGCAAAGACGCCGTGATGATGCCCACGAACAAATCAGAAAACTGCGCTTCTGTCATTGCCGCCGGGAATGAGTCTTCAACTTCGTGCCCAAGTTGCTGCAGCAGTTGAACTGTGTGATCAACCGCTGCACGACATTCAGGATGATCAATGCCAATGTCGAGCAAAGGATGGTTAAGGAAACCGATACGCAACTTGCCTGGGTCTTTACCAACTTCATTTGCAAGAGGTGAAGCAAACGGTGTGATGTGTGGATCGCCATTTTCGTATCCTGAGATCGCATCGAGAATTGCTGCGGTGTCACGGACACTGCGAGTAACGCAACCATCGATCGTTCCACCCATCCACGACTCACCAACATCGGGCCCTTGACTCACTCGTGAACGGCTCGGCTTCAGACCAACAAGACCACAGTTGCCCGCTGGCACTCTGATTGAGCCACCACCGTCATTGGCGTGCGCAACAGCAACAATCCGTGCGGCAACACTCGCTGCGGATCCACCTGATGAACCCCCGGTTGAATGGTCCAGGTTCCATGGATTTCGTGCGGGACCATAAGCAAGTGGTTCGGTGGTCACCGTTGATCCGAACTCGGGAGTGTTGGTTCTGCCAAGCGCGACAAAACCAGCGCGTTTGAAACGGCGGTAAAGAAATGAATCGGTATCAGCGGTGAATTTCGCATTCTTCAGTGCGCGCGACCCCATGTGGTGCGGCTCGCCTGCAATTGCGCAATTTAGGTCTTTGACCAACAGAGGCACTCCAGCAAAAGGGGCCGCTGGATCAACCACTTTTGCCTCATCACGAGCGCGTTCGTAACGGGGATGGATAATCGCGTTGATTTTCGGATTGATTTCTTCGGCCACTGCGATAGCTGCATCAACGGCTTCGGTTGCAGTTATTTGCCCACTTCTGATCAATTCCGCCTGAGCTGTGGCATCCAAATTGGCGAGTTGTTGTGCGAGTTGCTTGTTCCCCATGGCTCACCACGCTACGCCGTTTATCGTGGTCGCTATGAAGGTGTTGGCCGTCCCGGACAAATTCCGCGGAACCTCAAGTGCAGCGGGCATTGCGGCAGCGATTGGTCACGCGGCTTGGGAGTGCGGCCACGACTGCGTGGAACTACCAATGGCCGACGGCGGTGAAGGCACTTTGGAAGTTTTGGGTGGAGCAAACCGAACCAGCAAAGTGTCAGGCCCTCTTGGCGACACTATTCATGCACAGTGGCGACTCCATGAGAAGACGGCTGTGATTGAAATGGCTCGCGCATCAGGGTTGGCATTAATAGGTGGCGCACAAAACAACGACCCAATCGGTGCCTCCACCACAGGCACAGGTGAATTGATTGACGCTGCATTGGATCTCGGAGCACGCAAGATCATCGTGTGCCTTGGCGGTTCGGCAACAACTGATGGTGGCTTAGGAGCACTCCGAGCAATTCATGCTCCTGCGCGACTCAAACAAGTTGAGCTCATTGTGGCTTGTGACGTGAACACACGTTTCACTGATGCTGCTCGTGAGTTTGGTCCACAAAAAGGTGCCTCCCCTGCACAGGTTCGATTTTTGACAACAAAACTCGAAGGCACCGCCGCGATGTACAAGGAACAGTTCGGCAAAGATGTCACGAAGGTTCCAGGCTCGGGGGCGGCTGGTGGATTAGCCGGCGCGCTTTATGCACTCGGTGGTCGGCTTGTCTCAGGTTTTGATCTGGTTGCTGATGAACTCAATGTAAGCGAGCAGATGGAGAATTCTGATCTAGTGATCACCGGCGAAGGTTTTGTCGATGTGAATTCATTTGATGGAAAGGTGGTTGGCGGTGTGTGCACACTCGCAGCACAACACCAACGCCGAGTTCTCATTGTGTGCGGGGATTATGACGACGATGTTGTACTACCGAAACACACGGAGTTGATTTCGATCAAACGTCTATTCGGTGTAGAGCAGGCAATGACTCAGACACGTACTTGTGTCGAACGAGCCATCGCCGAGCAACTCGGCGGCTAAGCGTTGGTGTTAACTGTGGTTGGAAGGGTCTGACCAGCGAGATCAGTACCAAGCATGATCAGCACCCAAGCTTCACCAACACTTCCATCTTCTGTAGGAATCACAGCCGGCATAGCCTCAACTGGCTTGCCACCTAACACGGCTGAAACAACTTGCGCTTCTGCTTCGTGGCCAGCAACAAAGAGAACTTTGGTAACCGTCTGCTTTGCAGTTGCATCTGATGCATTCTTCGCAGGCTGAACCAAAAATCCTCGTGCGAGCAATTGCTGTCCCAACTTCGCTGCGCTCTGGGCAACGCCCGACGCATTAGCAACTTGGATCTTGAATCCGTTCGTAGCAACCGCTGTGGTGGTGGTTGTGTTTTCAGCGGTTGTGGTTGTGGTGGTGTCTTCTGGTTTTGAGTTGCTTGATCCGTCGTCAGCACTTAGGTCTTGCAGAATCAGGAAACCAATCAGGACGGCCACCACTGCAACAACGATGCTGAGTGTGGAGTTGAAATTCTGGCCACCAGACGGGCGCGCACGGCGTGGCATTTGAGTGCTCATGAGTCGGATCCTCCATTAGTTGAGTCCGCTGCGGATGCTTCAACGGTAGTTCCAAGTCGACCGTTACGGCGCCGCGCCCGCTCGCGCCTTAGGCGACGAACAACGAGAGGATCGGCTTCCAGCGCCTCAGCCTTATCTATCAAGGCGTTTAACTCCTGGTAATAAGCCTCGGGCGAGATCTGAAAGCGCTCGCGAATCAGAGATTCCTTGGGTCCGTCAAGCGACCACCAGCCTTGTTCGAAGGACAAAATTGCCATTTCGCGTTCGCTCAAACTCATAAACCCATCCTAAAGGATTGGGGCATACCCAAACGGGCGCTTCGCAGAGCCGGGTGTGGGAATCGAACCCACGACAACCGCATTACAAGTGCGGTGCTCTGCCAACTGAGCTAACCCGGCGTACCGCCAA
>CAZXAX010000053.1:0-11687 GCA_964638795.1 uncultured Bifidobacterium sp.
CCTAGGAATAGCATGACTTCATGACCACAACCGACCCCGGTGCCCTTACCGCTCAAGCCATTGAAAAGCATGGCTCGCCTGCTTCTGTCATCGACCAGGCAAAAGGTTTTTTTGACGACACAGTCGCACTGCGCCGCAATCTACATCGCAACCCGGAACTCGGGAATGAACTGCCAATCACTCGTGAAATTCTTCTGGAGTCACTGGCTGATCTTCCGCTGCAATTGAATCTTCACAAGACCACGAGTGGAGTTGTTGCGGTCCTTGAAGGTGACAAGCCAGGTGACACCGTGTTACTTCGTGGTGACATGGATGCACTCCCCCTGCATGAGGACACGGGTCTTGATTTTGAATCTTCAAACATGGGAACCATGCATGCCTGTGGTCATGACACACATGTCTCAATGTTGGTTGGTGCAGCACGCATGTTGTGTGAGCGAAAATCGGATATCAACGGCCGTGTGATGTTTATGTTCCAGCCAGGCGAAGAAGGTTTCGGCGGTGCACAGTTGATGATTGATGAGGGCATGCTGGGTAACACCACCCGCAAGGATGGATCCGCTTCGCCAATCACTGGTGCCTATGCCCTGCACATCACCTCGTCTATGCCTACCGGATGGTTCGCTACAAAAGCCGGTCCTGTAATGGCGTCGGCGGATGACATGCACATCAAAGTGATTGGTCGCGGCGGTCATGGATCGGAACCATTCCGCGCCTTGGACCCAATTCCGATCGCGTGTGAAATCGTTCAAGCCTTTCAGACGATGGTGACACGACAAATCAATCCTTTTGATCCAACCGTCGTATCCGTATGTGCGATTAAGGCAGGGACTGCATCGAATGTGATTCCGGAATACGCAGAAATTGATGGAACTATCCGCGCAATCAGTGAAGCGACTCGGGGCAAAGTTCATGATCTCATCAAGCAAGTTGCCGAAGGAGTGGCCGCCGCGCACGGTGCAGACGTCGAGGTCACTGTGCGACGCGACTACCCAGTCACCGTGAATGATGCTGACAAATCCGAATTCATGATTGAGCTTGCAACAACAATCACGGGAGCCGACAATGTATTCCGACTCCCCAATCCCGTCATGGGCGCAGAAGACTTCAGTTTCGTGCTGAACAAACTGCCTGGCGCAATGATGTTCCTTGGTGCGACACCCCGTAATCGAGATTTCTCCAAAGCAGCACCTAATCACTCCAATCGAGTGTTCTTTGACGAAGAGGCGATGATCAACGGAATGGCCGTATATGCAACGGCTGCCCTGCGTCATCTTGGTGCACCACTGGGTTAAGTGGTCGAATGTGGATGTGACTCCCGATCCACAAATAGCCAACGGTCCTCTGGCTGGAATTCGCGTACTTGATTTCACCCGCGTTCTGTCGGGTCCACATTGCACTCGCATGCTGTGCGATCTTGGGGCCGATGTTGTGAAGTTTGAATCCCCAGAAGGCGACCTAACCCGATATTCAGCTCCCCGTGTGAATTCCATTGCCACCTACTTTGCACAGCAGAACACCGGTAAGAGATCAATCAGTGTTGACCTTGCAATTGACGGTGCGATTGAGTTTGTGCACGAACTTGTGCGCAAAGCCGATGTGTTGGTGGAGAACTTTCGACCCGATGTAATGACTCGCCTTGGCCTCGGGCCCAAAGAAATGCTGAAGCTGAATTCGCGACTTGTCTATGCATCAATTAACGGGTATGGGTCCACTGGCCCGTGGGTGAACCGTCGTGCTTATGCATCCGTAGTTGGTGGCGAATCAGGTTTCACCGCTGCTCAAGCTGAACCACTTGGTCGTCAACCAGTTAATGACCCCCATAGTCATGCTGATGTTTACACTGGCATTGAAACGGCTTATGCGATTGTTGCAGCCCTCTTTCAGCGTGAAAGCACAGGAAAGGGACAATGGATCAACGTTTCAATGGCCGAAACCATGCTCTATGTGAACGAACACGTGCACAACCATCTGTATGAAGGACCAGTTGACCCAAGCTGGATACGTTCATTCCGAACCGGTGAGTATCCAATTCTTCAGTTGGCTGACGGTACACACGTGGTCATAAGTGGACATCCGGCAGAGAACGGAACCTTTGACATGTATGTGAAAGCATTGGCGCGGCCCGACCTCGCAAGTGATCCACGCTTTGCAGATGCCCAGTCAAGACTTTTGAACACAACTGAATTGCTTGAGATCATTCACGATTGGGCAAAGACAATTCCTGACTTCGACACAGCGGATGCACACTTGAGTAAAGCAGGGCTTGCTGCGGGTCGGCTGCGCACCGTCACGGATATCGCCTCGACTGATTGGGCACGAGAACGTGGCGCGATCGTCCGCGTCAGCGATCGGGGCGACGGCCACATCAAGATCCCGAACTCGCCGTGGCATTTCTCAGCGGCCACAACTGGGGTACGCGGTGAACCTAGATATCGCGGTGAGGACAACGCGGCGGTCGTTAACGACTGGCTCAACATGCCCCAAGAAACATTGAAATCTCTGCAAAACAAAGGGATTCTCATCTCACGAGTACCCGAGTTGCGAAAGGATGTTAGGGGTACCTAACATCGAGGCTAATGGGTGCTTCACTTCTCATCACGCTCCGCGAGGGCCTTGAAATTTCCCTCGTACTCTCAATCCTTCTCGCATACATGGTCAAGACCGGCCGCACCGCTGAAACTCGTTCCGTGTGGCTCGGCGCGGGTATCGCCGCAACACTGTGTCTCGTATTCGGCGTCATCGTCCACCTGACAGTCGAGGGGCTTCACGGGAAATCGGAACAAGCCGTTGAAGGCGTGATCGCACTGGTCGCATGCATCGTTCTCACTTACATGATTTTTTGGATGCGTAAGAACGCGCGCACCCTTGGCGGTGAACTCCGATCACAAATCGACCAGTCAACAACCGTGCGCGCACTAACAACTATTGCTTTTGTGGCGGTTGCTCGTGAAGGTTTTGAAACTGCCCTGTTTCTTCTGAGTGCAGAATCAAGCAGTGCATCAGGATTTCAAGTTGTAATCGGCGGACTCGCGGGCCTGGCTATTGCAGCGATGGGTGGGGTCTACCTGTACCGCATCGGCAATCGAGTGAACCTGAAGAGCTTTTTCACGGCAACTGGAATCATGTTGATTCTTTTTGCCGCGGGGCTGGCCGGCAAAGCGGTGCATGAATTCCGCGAACTTTTTGGATTTGAAGACGGCTTCTTGATTGATCCGACTTGGACGATCAATTCGGGTCCATTGCACGACGGCACAACTTATGACTTTTTGAAGGGACTCTTTGGATGGTCTGCTGATCCAGAGAAGATCCGGGTGTTTACATACTTTGCTTACCTGATACCTGTGCTAGTTGCCTTCATCGGCTACAGCAAACGGCAGGGGCCAAGATCAGCGGCCGCTGTGCCCAAACCCGCCGCCGCGATCTGATCCATCGAGTTCATCAACTTCCACCCACGCAACTTCTTCAACGCGCTGAATGACAAGCTGGGCGATGCGGTCGCCGCGTTTGATCTGATAGTCGGATGTTGCATCGGTATTCAACACAATGACCTTTAGTTCTCCGCGATAACCAGAATCAATTAGGCCAGGCGAATTTGCCGCGCTGATCCCGTGCTTCAATGCGAGCCCGCTTCTTGGCAAAACGAACCCTGCGTATCCCCTCGGAATCGCCACCGCGAGTCCGGTTGGCACAAGTACGCGGCCACCGCCACATGGGATCAGGGCGTCCTCGCGAGCCAACAAATCAATGCCAGCATCTCCTTCTCGCGCATATTCAGGCAGCGGGAGGTCTTTATCGAGACGAACTACTTTGATTTCAACCACGCGAAGAGATTAGCGATCTACGGAGCCGGGCTGTTGTTGTCGTAGTTTGGACACGTGCTTGTGTGGATGGACCTTGAGATGACGGGGCTCGATTCGTCAAATGATGTGATCGTTGAGATTGCCACCTTGGTCACCGACGATGACCTGAACATCATCGCCGAAGGTCCTGACCTCGTCATTCATCAACCAGACGAGGTGCTTGCTCGGATGGATGACTTTGTACGCAACATGCACACAACTTCTGGATTGCTGGACAAGATCAAAAGCAGCACAGTCACTCTTGACCAAGCACAAACGGAGACACTGGCATTCATCAAGCAACATTGTCCCGATGAACGCAAAGTGCCTTTGGCGGGAAATTCAATCGGTACTGATCGACGATTTCTTGCGCACTACATGCCAGACGTCGAGAACTGGTTGCACTACCGAAGTGTTGATGTCTCAACTATCAAGGAATTGGTGAAGCGGTGGTATCCGCACGTTGATAAAGCACGGCCAATCAAACCAGGAAATCACCGCGCGATGGACGACGTACGTGAAAGCATCAACGAGTTGCGTTACTACCGAGACTCGGTCTTTGCAGACCGAACCGCCACAACTGATTCACCCTCGGAGTGAGCGCACGCAAGATGCAGCGGCAATGCGGTCATCGTTAACCACGTGCCAGAGGTAGAGACGATCTTCCTCGGTTCTCCAGCGAATACTTACTTCATCGCCGCGCTCTATAGCGTCGTGATGCTCAAGCACAATCTCAACAGGTGCTCTCATGCCACCGTTAACACGAACGAGTTCCTCGACGGCTTCCCAATAAACGGCGTTGTTCATGTGATTCAAAGCGTCAATGTCAGTGGCTCGCATCTTCCATTCAGCACTTGCATCACTAACTTCGGGTTTGCCCCGTAGCAAATGGCGTGAACCAACTTTGCGTCCGCCAGTAGCTTCTCCAACAATCTCATGAAAGGTTGATGGCAACTGCTTTGGCCACATTGTCTGCAGATCAACATGAACCCAAAGTGCGGACGCTTCAACGCGGCCACCGGAATCGGAAACAATTGAAGTGCGGCGCTCTGCCCAATGTGAACCCACCCCGCTGCACCAAGTGTGAAGATCCACCATCTCGAGATAGCGCGGAAACGAATCAATTCGCATTGAGGTACGGCGCACCACCCATCCATCAAGGTCTTCCATTTGTGCATCTCGGCCATCATCGTTGGCCACATCCTGCAGGAAACGAGCGGCTGCGTCGAGGCGAAAACGCCCCGAGCCAGTTACGTCCCCGAGCCGGACTCGACGACGCCAAGAAAAGACCCGGCCTTTGCTGGGCTGGGGTACCAATTCGGGGAATTCCACACGCCGACGCTATCGGTCGGCATGATTTGGGCCGTTATTTTGCAAGGGTTTTGTTAAATAGTTTGCTCTGCGCTGGCGAAGGTGGTTTCCTAGTCAACGATGTTTAGCCAAGTTTCCATCCGCGCTTTCGCAGCTCCGGCAGTCGCACACGCCTACGTGTGTGGCGATGCTGGCATGCGCACCCGCACCATGGGAACCACCGCGGCGATGGCCACATATACGCATTTTTCAGCGTTTGCCAAGCCATCAAATAAGCGTAATAAGCGCTTTTCCCGGCACTTGAGCGAGGCTCTTAGGTAACAAAACCAGAGCATTCAAAGACTCAAGCCGTCGGGATCAAATTCCCGGCGGCTTTTTTGTTTTCCCCGCAAGATTCGAACAACAGGAGAAAGAAATGAAGACATTCAACGAAACAATCATCCTTCCAGCAGCCGAAGATGTCATCGCGGCACGCTGCTCAAGTCTTGGTGGCTTGACCGGCTTGTTCTTCTCCGATGACTTCTGGGACATCATCCGAGCCAAGGCCATCTGCCAGCGGTGTAGTGACCGTACTGCTTGCTTGCAGGGCGCCATTGATCGCGAAGAGCCAGCTGGCGTGTGGGGTGGTGAGCTCATCGCCAACGGCAAGGTTGTGGTTGGGCTACGCCCCCGTGGCCGGCCGCCGGTGAAGGAACGCGGGCCAATTGTGGTGCAAGAGGTGCCGATTCCCGAGTCCTGCGTGGCGTGACACATTCCCCCCAAATCGCCAACGCCGGGCACGGAACAGGTAACTAGCCTTGTTTCGTGCTCGGCAGGCGTCAATTTTTAATGATTCTGGCTGCTGTTGTCGCGGTCAGTGTCGGTGGAGGATGGATTTGGAGTGCGACCTCCGACGATGAATCTGAGCCACCAGCACTCACCCTCATCCCTCAACCAGGTGATCAAACAATCCCCACCAACGCGGCAAATGAAGGCACGCCCTTACCGATAGTTGATCTCTTTTCAGCCAGCGGTGACCCCGTGTCAACTGCCGATCTGTACACCAAACCCGTGGTGATTAACTTCTGGTTCTCAACATGCGAACCATGCCGGCGAGAAATGCCTGTACTACAAGAGGCCCATCAGGAGTGGGAGGGCCAGGTCGACTTCATCGGTGTCAACCCACAGGACAACCCAGAAGGGGCAGAAAAATTTGCTGCCAAATACGGTGTCGATTATCAGCTTCTGCTTGATCGCAATGGGGTTTTAGTAAGTGAAATTGGTGTTTCGACTTTCCCAACGACTCTGTTCGTAAACACCGACGGAAATGTGGTTTTGCAGTATGCAGGTGAATTAACCGCTGAGGAAATTCGCACAGGTATATCGAAGGCGTTTGGACTCGGATGATTGCGATAGAAGGCAACTTTGCCTACTCGTTCATTACAGGTGTACTCGCCACCGTTAACCCGTGTGGGTTTGTACTCCTGCCCACATACCTTCTGTATTTCTTGGGAATGGAGTCAAACAGTGCGGACAGATCCACACCTGCCACCGCACAACGTGCGCTCGTAGTTGGGGCATCCCTTTCAGCGGGTTTCATCTCGGTCTTTTTCGTTGTCGCACTCATCTCACGACTCTTCACAACCTGGATTCAAGAACACGCAAAATACGCGGCGTTTGTTATAGGAATTCTTTTGGTGATCGCGGGTATCGCAATGCTCTTTGGTTGGAGGCCAAGGTTTGCCGCACCAAATCTTGAAAACAAAGGCCGCACGTTCCGGGCAATGTTTGTATACGGAATCATTTATGCAGTCACTTCAATTGGTTGCACAATTGGAATGCTCACAAGTGCAGTTTTCGGGTCGGTGAATGTGCACGGTTATTTCTCGGGTGTCATGAGCATCTCGCTCTATGGAGTGGGAATGTCCGTCACGGTGATTGCCTTAACTGTCACTCTTGCTTTTGCTCACACCGGGATGTTGAAAGCCTTGCGTCGTGGTTTGCCGTACATTGACCGCGTGGCAGCGGCATTTTTGATTGGCACTGGCGCCTATCTCACTTGGTACTGGTACTCAGCAATCAGTGAACGCACGAAAACCGATTCGGTCACCTCACGAATTGAGTCATGGCAGACCGAGGTGGCGGACTTCTTAGATCGTCAAGGTGCGATCCGGCTCGCGATCGTGTTTGGTTTAATCGTGACCGCAGCAATTGTGGCGGTAGCGGCATCTCGTAAACGAACTGCGCGCGCTTAACCCTTAAGGCGCGAGTCGAGTGATGGTCCAGCCAGATCCACTTGGGCGATAGACAAAGCGGTCGTGCAAGCGATTGCGCGCGCCCTGCCAGAACTCCCACTGTTGTGGGCGCACGAGCCAACCACCCCAATTCGGGGGCCTTGGAACTTCACGGCCCTCGAACTCCTCTTCGAATCGCATTGAGGACTCAATTAGAAATTCACGATCAGGAATTTCTTCTGATTGCGGTGATGCCCACGCAGATATCTGTGACTTGCGAGGACGCGAGGCAAAGTAGTCGTCATTTTCTTTTTCAGTAAGTGTCTCTGCCACACCGAGAATACGGACCTGCTGCAAAACATCAAGCCAGACAAAGGTGATAGCAACTCTGGGCTCGGCGCTGATCTCACGGCTCTTGGCACTGTCGTAATTGGTGAAGAACACAATTCCGCGTTCATCGGCGCCTCGTGCTAAAACCACTCGTGATGCCGGCACACCGTTAGCCGCAGTAGCGACATGCATGGCATTTGGTTCTGGTGCATCGCGTTCGACTGCCGATTCATACCAGCGTTGCCACTGGACTAATGGGTTTGGGTCGAGGTCACCGATATCAAGACCCGGCGTCTCATAATCGACACGTCGATCGCGAAGGCTCATCGTTTGCCGATTACGGTCGCGCCACGCATGTACGGATGGAGTGCTTTAGGAATGTTGACCGTGCCATCTTCGTTGCGATGGTTTTCAAGAATCGCCGCCCACACGCGTGGCACCGCAAGCGCAGAACCATTGAGTGTGTTTGCGATCTCCGTGCCCTTTGTTCCTGCGCGCTTGAAGCGGATGTCGGCACGCCGAGCTTGGTAATCGCTAAACCACGAGACTGACGAGACCTCTAACCACATGTCACAACCTGGTGCATACACCTCAATGTCAAACGAACGATGATGTTGAAGGCCCATGTCGCCGGTGCAAATTTCAATTATCCGGTAGGGCAGTTCCAACAACTGCATCAAGCGCTCTGCGCGTGCAACGAGCTCTTCCAATATTGCTGCCGCCTGAGTTGGCTCGGCGATGGCAAGAATCTCTACTTTGTCGAACTCATGTGTGCGCAACATGCCACGCGTGTCACGGCCGGCGCTGCCGGCCTCACGGCGATAACACGGTGTGTATGCCATGTACTTCAACGGCAGTACATCAGCGTCGAGTATCTCACCGGCGTGCAATGAGGTGAGTGGAACTTCAGCCGTAGGAATACACCACAGGTCATCACGTTCAATTGCGAATGCATCATCGGCAAACTTTGGTAAGTGTCCGGTGGCAGTAAGGGTGCTGGTAAGCACAAGGCTCGGAGGTCGTACTTCTTCAAATGAATCGGCGTTGGTATCAAGCGCCAATTGACACAGTGCTCGCGCCATGGTGGCACCGAGTCCACGCTGCATGGTGAACATGGTGCCTGCGATCTTGGTTGCCCGCTCGAGATCAAGAATGCCGAGCTCCTTCCCCGTTTCCCAATGCGGCACGCGTTTGTATTCGGGATAGGTATCAAGAACACCAATTGGGCCCTTGATCAACGGGTTGTCGGCATCAGAAGCACCATCTGGGGCATCCGCATGAGGAAGATTAGGAATCCGTAACAACAGCTCGTGCAGCTGCGCCTCAATCTCGGCATGGTCACTGGTGATCTGCTTTTCGGATTCCCCGAGTTCGCGGCTTCTAGCCATGGCGCTCTCAGCCTCAGCCTTGGCTCCATCACGGCGCAATTGGCCAACAGACTTTGAGACTTCGTTGATCTCCTGGCGAATCTGATCCCTCTCATTGGTGAGATTACGCATCTTTTCGTCCAGTGCGATGGCCTGATCAAGAGCCATCAACACTTCTGGCTGGTTGCGCCGTGCGAGGGCGGCCCGCACTGCTGCAGGGTCATTTCGGAGGGCGCGAACATCAATCACAGTGATTAAAGGCTAGTTGCACGGTGGGGTTCGGACCCTCTGGTTTGCCTAAGTTGGACATTGTGAACACCACGTCAGCTGCAGTTGAAGTAACGGGACTGACAATCCGCTACGGAAATCTCACGGCAGTGGACAACTTGGATTTCCGTGCATTCCCGGGTCGAGTGACCGCGGTCCTTGGCCCCAACGGTGCAGGTAAAACGAGCACCATCGAATGTTGTGAGGGGTTGCGCAAACCCGCATCTGGTGCAGTACGAGTACTTGGTCTTGATCCGCAAAAGGACCAACGCCAACTGGTTGGTCGCATGGGCGTGATGCTGCAAGAAGGTGGTGTCTATCCATCAGCACGAGTGCGGGAGACCATCGAGTTGTATGCAGCGCTCTACGGCAACGTGGCTGATCCCGATCAACTCATGCACATCTGTGGACTCAGCGAACGACCAAAATCAACTTGGCGGCAATTGTCAGGTGGCGAGCGTCAACGTCTTTCTCTTGCCCTGGCTTTGACCGCTCAGCCAGAAGTCGCCTTTCTGGATGAACCAACCTCGGGCGTGGACATCACGGGTCGTGGATTGATCCGCGAAACGCTCCGTGCGATGGCCGAAAACGGTTGTGCGGTTGTCGTGGCGACACACGAACTTGATGAGGCTGAACGAATCGCCGATGACATTGTTGTGATTAACCGTGGCCACACAGTGCTCACAGGGACATTGAATGAAATTCGCAGTGGTCGACCAGCGATTCGATTTCGTTCAGACGACACCATTGACCTCACCGCCCTTTCAAACGCACTTGGAACGTCAGTTGAACGCCAACGCACTGGTGAATTCCGCATTGATACCGACGGCAACGCTGAGTTAATTGGCAAACTTGGATCGTGGCTCGCTGCCAACGGACATCAATTGCGCGATGTAAACACCTCTGGAGAATCCCTTGCCGAAATATTCACCCGAGTCGTGGGAGATGACAACCAATGAGCGTCTTTCTCGCACAACTGAAATCTGAGGTCCGCCTCGTACTCCGCAATGGAGAGCAACTGTTGCTGACACTTGGTATTCCAGTGATGCTTCTCATCTTCTTTTCATTAGTTGATGTTCTGCCAACTGGTGAATCAGATCCAATCAATTTTCTGGCGCCTGGAGTCTTGTCGCTAGCAGTAATGAGCACTGCCATGGTCAGCCTTGGGATCTCAACTGGATTCGAGCGCAGTTACCACGTTTTCAAGCGGCTGGGACTAACACCTCTTGGTACACCTCGGCTCGTTGCATCAAAGATCTGCACGGTTCTTGTAGTCGAGATAGTGCAGTTCTTGGTGCTGATTCCCGTAGCCCTGATGCTTGGATGGGAAGGCGATGCCGAACGCTGGGGCATTGCGATACTTGGAATTCTTCTTGGCACAGCCGCGATGGGTGGAATTGGTCTTGCTATCGCTGGACGCTTACGCGCTGAGATCAACCTTGCAGCACAAAACGGTTTGTATTTGTTGCTCATGTTGATGAGTGGGATGGTCTTTCCACTAACTGAATTACCTCTCGTAATGCGTGGCATCAGTCGTGCTTTACCTTCAACAGCACTCGCTGACCTAGTGCGTGAGGGGCTTAGCAACGCCGGAACTAGACCGGGCTTTTCGCTAATTGTCCTTGCCTCATGGGCATTGGTCGCTCCAGTTGTGGCTGCGATCAGTTTCCGCTGGGACTAACCGGGGGTTCGCTCTCGCGAAAACGTTGACTCACCTCTTCGTAAGTCAACGGGGTGTCCTCGTGGCCAGTGATCTCTGCTGTCGGGATCGTGTCGCTCCGACGGTATGACTGACTTTGGTCGAAACCAATAAACATCCGCTTGAACCAAATGAAGATGATGATTGACCACAGGAAGATCGCGCCACCGAGTTTCATAATTCCACCCGCAGCTTGCTGATCGCTGATGACGTCAATCCCCCACACCCGCACAGGTGTGTTGTAGTGACGATAAACAGGATCATCAGCAAATGTGAGCCACGCGGCAGGAACGGTCGGCACCACCGACATCAAAAACAGATACAGCATCTTGCCCATGTAGCCAACTCGGTATTCCGGATCGGGCCCACATACGCACAGCCACATCAACAATGACGAAACAATTAGCAGCACGTGCACTGCGTAGTGCAGGGGCCCATTTGAAACGCTCCGGTTTACAACATCAGGTATATGGCTAATGATCACAACCAGGTTGTAAATCACCCCAGCAATCACTGGTCGAGCGAGCCAATCAACTGCCCGCTTCACCTTGCCTTGGCCAATGATTAAACGGAACAGCCATGTAGGCGTGGCGAGTAGAGCCAAAGGCGGCACAAAATACGACAACACGAAGTGCTGGACCATGTGCACCGAGTACAG
>CAZXAX010000054.1:0-5231 GCA_964638795.1 uncultured Bifidobacterium sp.
GCCAGGGTTACGTTTGCGGTAGTGGCACCTTTTGGCACCTAGTGTGACTATTTATGGAAGTACTTCGCACACCCGATTCAGCATTCAGCAACGTACCTGAGTTTGATTTCCCAGTCGTCTACACCGACGTGACCGCCGATGATGGAACCAAGCTCCGCGTCGCTCATGTTGATGCGGGATCCAAGACCGCTACGAGCACCGTGTTGTGCATGCATGGCGAACCAACCTGGAGCTTTCTTTATCGCAAGATGATTCCAGTGCTGACCGCTGCGGGCCATCGCGTAGTTGCACCCGATTTGATTGGTTTTGGTCGCAGTGACAAGCCGACACTCACCACTGATTACACATATGAACGACACGTTGCTTGGATGAGTTACTGGTTGGTCGCAAATGATCTGAGGGGCCTGACGCTGGTTTGCCAAGACTGGGGAAGTTTGATCGGTTTACGTTTGGCGACTGCATTTCCTGAGCGCTTTGATCGGATTGTTTTGGCAAATGGTGGATTGCCGACTGGTGATCCCGCGCCAAATGCGGCTTTCATGGCGTGGCGCGACTTCAGCCAGAACACACCGATCTTCGAGACATCAAAGATCGTCCAAGGTGGCTGTGCAACAAAGCCGCTCTCACCCGAAGTGCTTGCCGCTTACGACGCGCCGTACCCAGAGGAGACCTACAAGGCTGGGGCACGAATTTTCCCAACGCTCGTGCCCGCTTCGCTCGATTATCCATCGTCAAGGGAAAATCTCGCTGCATGGGAAGTGCTGAAGACGTGGACAAAGCCATTTCATTGCGCGTTCAGCGACAGTGACCCAATTACCAAGAACGGTGAGTGGGCATTCCGCAAGAGTGTGCCGGGATGTGAAACTTCAAAGCACACCACGATTGTCGGAGCCGCCCACTTTCTTCAGGAAGATCGTGGCCCCGAGCTTGCCGCGTTCGTGAACTCTGTTATTGGGTAACGACCTATTTGAGAAGCAGAGTTTCGATTCGTCTTGTCGCCACAGTTAGCCCCACAACGGCGAGCACAATTAGTACGAGTACATGCGCGAGCATCCCCCAGGTAGCCACTCCCAAGCTCGCGCCGCGTACAAGTGCAGCGCCGTGGTACAGAGGGCTGAGCTGAACGATCCATCCGAAGTCGCCGTAGGCGGACAATGGGTAGAAGGTTGCCGAGAAGAGAAACAGCGGAAGCATGATTGTCTGCACCCAGTCAAAATCTGCCCATGAACGCATATATGTAGTTAGAGCCATCCCGACAGCGGCAAATGCCAAACCGATCAGTAAGCAAGCGGGCAGCGCGGCCAATATCCACCATGAACCAGCGAGGCCCAGCACCACAAGACAGGCGAGGAATGAGAGCGAGTAGATGAATCCGCGCAACATCGCCCACAAAATCTCACCAATGGCCACATCGGCAGCACCAAGTGGCGAAGCCAGCATTGCGTCGTAGGTTTTTGAATAGCGCAATTTGAAGTAGATGTTCATGGTGCTGTCGTACACGGCACCGTTCATTGCTGAACTCGCCATCAACGCGGGCGCCACAAATTTCGCGTACTCGATAGACATGCCAGCAAATTCGACGTCACCGATCAACGCGCCAAAACCAATCCGAAACGACAGCAGGTAGAAAAGCGGTTCGAAAAAGCCAGAGATGAACACCATTGGTGTACGCCGATAAACAATTGAATTCCGTTCCACAATTCTTTGTGGTCGATGGGCGTTACGCAGAATCGGTGGGGCGATGCGCCAGATCAAAGTGTCTCTACTCATCTGTACAACCTCTTTGCGAAGAGATGGTTACAGATGACCCATCCGGGTATAAGCCAAACCACAAGCACCAATAAATGCAGCACACACTCCGTAAAGCCAAGTGTTTGCAATATGAATCCGCGGCAGAGTTCAACGCCGTGCCACAGGGGAGTCACCCATGCGATTGGCTTAAGTAAATCGGGAAGTGAATCAACCGGATAGAAAGCACCACCAAATAGGAAAAGTGGAGTTATAACTAGTCGTTGCACGTTTGAAAATGACGTGTCATATTCCCGGCTTGCTGCCCAAGCAGTGATCCACGCTGTGAACACGAGCCCACAAAGCATCGCTGCTGGTATCGCCGGAATAATCCCAAATGAACGAGTGTCTGGATGCACAGCAAGAACAAGTGCAACACCACCAACTGCAATACCGATTCGAACGGCAAGCCAAAGAAACTGGCCTCGCACAACTTGAGTAGCCGTCAACCGAGTAGCTGCCATGGCTTCATAGAAGCCTTCCCATTTGAAACCACCAAGCACGGGCCACAAAGACTCCCCGGCTGCGGTGAGCATCGCAGTTGTTGCGAGTAGTCCTGGGCCAAGGAATGCGGCATACGAGATGTTGCCGAGTGCATCGGCGGAAGAAGTGCGATTGTCAATTAGAGAGCCGACACCAAGCCCCATGCCAAGGAAGAAAAGCAGTGGTTGCAAAAAACTGAGTGTCAGGTTTGTCTTCCAGATGCGCCGCAAAACAAACATGTGTGTTTCAAGAACACGGACTGATGCCGGGGTGGCCAAGTCACTCCTCCAGTGATCGGCCAGTGAGGCGCAGAAATACATCCTCAAGTGAACTGCGGCGAACAAGTGAGCTTTCAGGGCGCATCCCACGAGCATGGACCTCGCGCAGAGCTGATTCACCATCTTGTGTGTAGACAAGGACACGATCGGCGAGCACCTCGAGGCGCTCACCAAGACCAGTGAGCTGCGCTTCGTGCTCAGAATTTTTTCCTGCATTGAATCGGAGTTCGAGAACCTCACGTGTTGAGTAGTTCGTGATGAGATCACGCGGTGAGCCTTCGGCAACTATCCGGCCTGCATCCATCACAACCAAGCGATCACATAACTGTTCAGCTTCATCCATGTAGTGGGTGGTTAAAACCAGCGTGACACCTTGCTGCTTTAGGCGGTACAAACGGTCCCAAAGAATGTGCCGTGCTTGAGGATCAAGCCCTGTAGTGGGCTCATCGAGCAAAAACATCTCGGGTCGGTTCATCAAGCCGCGAGCGATTGTTAGGCGTCGCTTCATGCCACCACTCAATGCATCAACGCGTCCACCAGACCGATCGGTTAGCTGCACGAATTCCAAAAGCTCACGAGCCCGTTCAACGCATTCGGAGCGCGGGATGTCAAAGTAGCGACCGTAAATGACAAGGTTGTCCAGCGGAGTCAGCTCACCATCAAGATTGTCCGCCTGCGGCACGACCCCTAACCGATTACGAATCGCGCTGCCCGCCACGGCGGGGTCAAGACCAAAGATCCGAAGCACTCCTTCGGATACTGGAGAGACCCCGGCAATCATCCGCATCGTGCTCGATTTGCCAGCGCCATTGGGGCCCAAGAATCCAAAGGATTCACCCGGGCTCACCTCAAGGTCAATGCCCTTCACCGCTTCAAAGGAGCCGAAACGCTTCACCAGTGAACGGGCGAGGATCACCGGTGAATCAGACACCGATACAGATTAGTGATCAACCATGTGTGGTTAATCGTTAACTGCAATCACTACTCACCCAGTTACGGGCCGGTGACATCCTTGAACTGAACGCGGAGGTCCTTCTTTAGGGCCTTACCAGACGGGTTGCGCGGAATCACATCGACAAATCGCGCAGCAACGGGCTGTTTGAAGCGAGCGAGTTTTCCTTCGCAATGTGCAAGAACGTCTGCCTCTGTCAATGCGGCATCCTTCTTGACAACAATCGCCAATGGTGATTCACCCCACTTTTGCGACGGAATGCCAATGACCGCAACGTCAGCGACACCAGCATTACTCATGATCACGTTTTCAATTTCGGCGGGGTAGACGTTCTCACCGCCAGAAATGATCATGTCTTTGATGCGGTCCTGAATGTAGACAAAGCCGTCTTCATCCATGATTGCGCCGTCACCAGTGTGCAACCAGCCGTCAACCAGAGTTTCAGCAGTTGCTTCAGGGCGATTCCAATAGCCGAGCATGATGTGATCGCCGCGCACAATTACTTCGCCTGGCTCATTGGGGCCGCAATCCGATCCATCAGCACGCACGATGCGCACCTCGGTATGGAAGAACGCTTTGCCAGTGGACCCAGCTTTGCGAATCGCATCTTCGGGCGAAGTTAGACAAGCCGGACCACAGGTTTCGGTGAGTCCGTATACCTGGTTGATATCAATTCCCATTTCGGAATAAGCCTGAATCAGCGGAACAGGAACTGGTGCTGCGCCTGACATGATCCAGCGCAGGCTCTGATGTTTGTGTTTTGCGGGGTCATAGGTTGCGCGCATGAAGTTCAACATCGCTGGCACCATCAATCCCGATGCAATATTTTCTGAGTCAATCAACTCCCACGTCTTCATGGGATCAAAAGCCCTCATCATCACGTGAGTGAGGCCGCGATAAACAGCCACGATTGCTGGAGTGAGCGCCGCCACATGGAACATTGGCATTGGGTTGATGTAGCGGTCACCGTTTGCGAAATCACTCGATGCTGTAACCGTGAGAATTGCCCACATCTGCGTATTGTGTGAATGCATCACGCCTTTTGGCAATCCAGTGGTGCCAGAGGTGTACATGATGTAGAGCAGATCATCGTTGGAAGCGGTGATTGCCGGCTCGGTGTCGGCCATTTTGGCTGCTTCTGATTTGAAGTCAACAGCAAAGCCTGGCTTGTCAGCTACAGCACCGACATAAAACCATTCCCGCACATCGGTCTTGCTGCCGCGGCTCTGAAGGTCAGCAACCACTGGAGCAAAGTCGGCGTCAAAAACCAGTGCGGTCACTCCGGAGTCTTTCAGGATGAACTCAAGTTCATCGGCCACAAGACGCCAGTTCAACGGCACGATGATCGCACCAAGCTTGGCGGTGGCGAAAAACGATGTAACGAACTCGGTTGAGTTCATCATGAGAAGACCAACACGGTCGCCGGTCTTAACGCCACGCGCACTGAGAAGCGATGCAACACGATTGGTTTCTGAATTGAGCTCGGCGAATGTGAGACGCCGGTCTGCGGCCACATCGAACAATGCCTCAATTGTTGGATTAAGTGTTGCCCGCTTTGTGAGAATCTGACCGATGTTGATAGCTAGTTGTCCCATTTTTGCCCCTTGAATCGTTCCCTAAATATAGGGGCGAAAAATCCTCTTTTCGCAGGGGCAAAAATGCGGTCTTGGCTCTGAAAATTAAGCCGCGCGTCGCCGTAAGACCATCACCAGCGAACCAATTGCAGCCAC
>CAZXAX010000054.1:5331-11680 GCA_964638795.1 uncultured Bifidobacterium sp.
GTGGTGGTTGTTGTTGTCGTGGTCAGAGTTGGGTCAACTGTTACGGCCATAATGAACGCGTCTTCAAGGTGCCCGCCAATATAAGGATTGACGGCGTTGTTCACCGAGTTCAGATCTGCCTGAAGCGTGATTGATGTGAACGTGCCACTTAGCTTGATTGAACCACAGCCCGCTGTGGCAGTTGCACCGTAACTATTGCTGGTTGTGCTGCAACTTGTAGTTGGATTTTTTGTAGTCAACTCAATTCGATTGGAACCCACAAGGCCCAGATTCTGTTGACCCAAAACCGTCATCGTGACACCCGAATCAACTAGTTCGAACTCGGTCCACGCCGTTGTCTTTCCACCGGTGCCACCATCGATGCCACCTCCACCTATCCCTGAAAAGTGGATGATGGGGTCGGTGGCAGCGGGAGAGAAGGAGATCTCAAATTGACCACGGTTTGAACACATGACTCCATATGTGCAGCCATCATCGGTAGTAACTACTTGAGCTCCCGTAACACTCACAATGGAATTGTCCATGAACATTCCATTGGCACCCCCGCGGGCGCTCATCAATTGGTCTGTGCCGTTGATGCCAACACCTGCACCAATGGCCTTGATTGTGATCTCTGTTCCTGAGGTCAATGAGGTTTTTCTTTGTGAACCAAAGTTCCAGGTGGTTCCGTCAATAACGCCAGTTGTGCCTGAGGCTCCAGAAACCCACGCCCAGCCTCCGTTGGTTGTTTCGTTTGCACCAAAAGACTGGGTTGCAACTGAGAGAAACAGAGTTGTCGTGAGCAGAGTGATTAGAGCTGCTTTTGTTTTGGTTTTGCCACGCATATTGGAAGCAAAACTATTAGCCACTCACGTGCAAGTAGTTGTAAAAAAGTTTTTACCTGGGCGGAGATTACGTACCGCAGAACGTCTGGTAGCCCTCCCAATCCTCCGGCATTGGATTGGCGTAATTCTGCATACCGTCACGTTCAACAAATGGTGTCTTCAGGATCGTTACTAGGTCATTAAGTGGTGCGAGGTCACCATTGGAGCCAGCTGCAAGCGCCATCTCCACAATGTGATTGCGAGGGATGTAAGCGGGATTGCATGAGTCCATCTGCGTGGCGATCTCGTGCCGATCCCTGCCACTCTTGTCAATGAGTGCAAGCCATTCGGAGGACCATGAAAGGAAGTCAGGGTTAGCCGCAAGGGCCGTTACCGATTCCGGAGTTCCAGATCGCACAACTGAGGACAACGAGCGCATCGTGTTTGTGTAATCCGCCTTCTCTGATTCAAAACACGCAAGTAGACGGTGAAAGAAATCAGCCTCAGTAACAGTGTCTGGGGATAATCCAAGCTTTGCTTTCATTCCGGCGTTCCATGACGCTTCAAATCGTGCTGGGAACTCCTGCAGTAATTCCGTCGCTCTGGTAACGGCAGTATCAGTGTCGGAGTCAATCAGGGGCAAAAGCGATTCGGCCAAGCGCGCGAGATTCCACTGCGCGATGTAAGGCTGCCGCCCATATGCGTATCTGCCCTGATGATCTATGGAACTAAAGACGGTGGCTGAGTTGTAGGTGTCCATAAAGGCGCATGGCCCGTAATCGATCGTCTCACCAGAGATCGCCATGTTGTCGGTGTTCATCACTCCGTGAATGAAACCAACGTGCATCCACTTTGCTACAAGCGATGCTTGGCGGTTGATCACTTCATCGAGAAATTCCAATGCTGAGTTCTTGGACCCTTGCAAGTGGGAGAAGTGTCTCATGATCGAGTAGTGCAGCAGCCGCTGGACGTGATCAACGCTTTGAGAGGCAGCGTATTGAAACGAGCCGACACGAATATGGCTCGAAGCAACTCGGCACAAGACTGCACCAGGAAGCATTTCTTCACGACGCACCTTCTGATTAGTCGCAACTACTCCAAGTGCGCGGGAAGTTGGAATACCAAGTGCGTGCATCGCCTCGCCGATGATGTACTCGCGCAACATCGGGCCAACGGCTGCTTTGCCGTCGCCGCCGCGCGAAAACCGCGTGCGACCCGAGCCTTTCAAGTGAATGTCATATCTGCGTTCAGATGTAGTCACCAACTCGCCAAGTAGTAGAGCTCGCCCGTCACCGAGCAACGGTGAATAGCCACCGAATTGATGCCCTGCATAAGCCTGGGCAATCGGGGTCATCCCAGGACGTACATGGTTGCCGACGAGAAACTGAGTTCCGATGGGGGAGTTCAGCCAGTCAGTGTTAATGCCGAGTTCTCTAGCCAAATCATCGTTGACAACCAGCGCAGTTGGATCTGGTATCTCATCGGCGGCCCAGGGTTCGAACATCCCGGGTAGTGAATCGGCCCAAGTGTTCTGAAGTTCAGGAGCACCGGTTGACGAACTCACAACAGCAAGGCTAAACCCCAGATTCGTCGTTCGTTGGGGTCAAGAATGCACAATCCTGCGAGACTTTGAACATGAGTGAAGACGTATCTCTCTTCAAGCGCGACGGCGATGCGTTTCTCGCAAATACCTGTGCATGTGGTCCATGGGGGCCAACGGCTTTGGCGGGCGGTGCTGTGCTCTCCCTCCTTGGGCATGTGCTCGAAGATGTGCCTTCTCTCGTACCCATGAGCCTCAGCCGTATGACGGTTGATCTAATGAGGCCAGTACCACTGGATCAACCATTGCGGATCGAGACCGATATCCGCCGCGACGGACGCAAGCTTCAGGTGGTTGATCTCGTTGTTAAAGCTGGCGACACCGAACACGCGTTGGCACGCGCTCTTCGTATCCGTGACATGGATGTCGAGTCGGTACTTGGCGAAGCATTGCCAATGGCATCACTGACTCATCCCGTGATTCCGCCACCAGAGAAGTTTCAGAATTTGATCCCGGTAAATATGGGCACTGGGTTCATTCCACGTGGGATTGACTATGTACGATCACCAGAGTTTGAGAATGGTCTGAACACGATCTGGATGCGACTTCGAGTGCCTGTAATTGAGGGCGAAGCAGTCCGCGCAACATCGTTGGCAACCGTTCCAATGGATGTCGTCAATTTGATTGGATACTCCTTGGATGTGAGTAAAGCCACCGCAATTAATGCCGACGTCAGCGCCCACATCGTGCGCTACCCAGTCGGTGAGTGGGTGGCGATTACTGGGCATACTGATGTTGATTCCGCGATCGGTCATGGAATCTCGATGGGAACTCTCAGTGACCGCGAAGGTGTCTTTGGCTCCACTTCAATGGTGCAGGTTGTGGATCCTGCAAAGCAGCGCTGACATGCACGACGGATTTCCTAAGCAAGTGTCACTGGACAAGGATGCGATTCAAGCCCTGCGAACCATCCTTGGCATCATGACTGACCAGGTGTACACCACAGAAATCACCAATAGCTGGGATTTCGAACACATCATCATTTTGGATCAAAGATTTGAAGACCACGATCCTGAAACACCAATCACGCTGAGCATTTACGATGCAGCGCTACTACTTAACGGCATGGCATTTACCGAAGTTGCTTCTGCAGAACTCCCGTGGATTGACATGGTCCGCTGGACTACAGATTTCATCACCGCAGAGTTGCGTCAGTACTGGACGGACGAAGAGTGGCAAAGCCTGTAAAGGTTGCGAATCAATCAGTGTGCGTGCGAACCGCAGATGTCCACACGCAGGGCATCGTCGACGGCAGCTTGACCCTCAGCCAAGCCTTCAACGGCGGCAAATGGCCCGCAAGGATGCGGCACAATCCACACGTGAATCATCGGCTTTTTGACCGGGCGCAACATTGAGCCTGGTGGGCAATCACCATTTTCGTCAACCACGCCGGCAACGTCGCCGAGGCCGCGCCAACACAGATCGTTGTGAACGTGCCACTGGAAAAGTGGTCCCGCATAGTCCACGAGTTCAGGTGCATCAATTTCCGGCTCACCCTCTGCCATGTACATCGCTGACACAAGAATTTTCGTGTCGCCATAAACTTTGTAGACGATCGACTCGGGCATTGTTGGGTCGAGAAACTTGCCATCGTAAAGCGATCGGCCATTGACGAAGTGCTCATAGCCAGTCTCTCCGTCGCCAATGCTGAACCATCCTTCGGCGACGGCGGTTCGATAATCAGCCCAACGAACCAAATTTTCCTGAGTGGATGTAATCAGGTCTGCGGCACGGCGTTCCTGTTCAGGGGTAACCCCTTCAACATTGGAGATGTCAATACCCATGCTTGGGAAATAAGGCCGCGGCCAGTTAGCAGTGGTTAGGTCTGAATGAGAGTCCCCATGGTCATGTTGATGATCTGCTGTAGCAAGCGATGCGGGAACGACAAGTGCAAGCACCATGACGCCACCGATTGCTGGAGTTAGATGAAGTACTTTGACGCGTTGGCCAAGCAACGAACCCAAAATTGCAAGAGCAGCGAGACTTGCGCACAAGGCATCTGCTGCTTGTACTGATTCAGAGTTCTCCAGGCCATCAATAAAAGAGATCCCACTAATTCGGGTGACGATCCATCCCCCAATGGCAACAGCGTTGACCACAATCACTGGCGCAGACCACCACCGATTGCTGTTACTCATCGCAGCTACACCAACACCGCACTGCATAACCGCAAGTAGCGCGATTGCTAACGCTGCTTGGGTGTGCTCCGTGTGGGTGCCCGCAGCAAGGGCATGAACAAAGCCAGCTCCAAGGGAGAAGAGCCCTGGAAGGTAGGCATAGGAGTCTTTGCGCATCTCAAACAGGGTACTGCTCGGTAAGGCAGGAGCCCTTGCAGGGCGCTTTCACCTTTTCACGGCTCTGGAACTACTATCGGCGATGCGTCGGGGAACGCCAGCGGGGGATCGTTGGGGCCCGATTCCATTGATCAACAAGGGGGAAATCCAATGGAGCGTTTGAAGGGCAAAGTTGCATTCATCACTGGTGTGGCTCGCGGTCAGGGCCGTGCGCACGCAGTGCGTCTCGCGTCCGAAGGTGCAGACATCGTCGGCATCGACATCTGCGAAAACATCGACTCAATGAACTACCCATTGGCCTCAGAGGCCGACCTCGCTGAGACCGTGAAGCTTGTTGAGCAGCAGGGTCGCAAGATGATCGGCGTTAAGGGCGATGTTCGCAGCCGTGAGCAGCTTGCCAGCGCAATCGACCGTGGCATGAAAGAACTCGGTCGTCTCGACATCGTGGTGGCAAATGCAGGCATCATCGCTGGCAAGGCCGACACCTACATGGCAAGTGGCTTCGTTGAAGTTTCCGACATTGACCTCATTGGTGCAATGAACACAGTTGCCGCTTCGTTGCCGCACCTCAAGGAAGGCGCATCAATCATCATCACTGGCTCGACCGCCGGAATGATGAAAGGCATGACCGAGAATGTGGGTGTCGCCACTGGTGGTGCCGCCTACGGATGGTCAAAGCGAATTCTGATCAGTTACGTTGAGACACTCGCATTGCAGCTCGCTCCATACATGGTGCGTCTCAATGGTGTGCACCCAACAAACTGCAATACGCACTTGCTCCACAACGTTGACGTTTACCGCGCATTCCGCCCGGACCTCGAAAACCCAACTCGTGAAGATGCAATGCCCGTATTGCCGCTCATGCAGGCGATGCCGATTCCATTCATTGAGCCAGAGGACATCAGCGCACTGATTGCATTCCTTGCATCAGACGATGGTCGTTACATCACTGGTTTGAACATCCGCGTGGATGCCGGTGCTCTTTTGAAGACACCACCAACCGAGCGCTGATAATCAAATAAATCAGACGGGGTCGACGCGCAGCACGCGTTGCTTGCGTCGCACCAGTCGAAGTAGGAAACCGATTCCGAGCAGGCAGACACCAAATCGCATTGGTGCGCTACTGCCAGTGTCGGGCAGTACATCTTCACCAATGAGAATTGATAGAGCACCTGTTGGTTCGGATTCATTTCCAAACTCATCCATAAACGTGGCGTAAATTTTCCATGTTCCATTGCTAAGTATGGGTAACGAACAACCTTGAACGGCTTTGCTGGCAACGAACTGACAAGTGACGGACATCCCATCTTTCGTGGCATGGATTGTGACAGTCATTCCATCACTGAGACCGTTGACGTTGATCTGGGGCGTTAAGTCCTTGGTGACTTCATCGGATTGAGATTGGCCAGTGTCACTATCTGGTGACAGGTCGGGCATAGTAGGGATTTTTGGACTAGCCGTACCGATGGCGATCTGGATGGTGCTACTCGCACCGGATTCATTTCCTGCCAGATCGGAAATAGTTGACCAGACGTTCCAAGTTCCATCGCTCAGTTCGGGAAGGGAACATGATGTTGCCTGCCCAACAACGTACGAGCAGGACACGGTCTGGCCACCACGGCTTGCATAGATGGTGATGGTCTCACCAGCGT
>CAZXAX010000055.1:0-11318 GCA_964638795.1 uncultured Bifidobacterium sp.
TTTCACTGACAGCAACCTCGGAATCAATGCGGGATGCAATAGCGGAGGTGGCGATTACAAAGTCGAAGATGGTGTCCTAATCATCGACTCGATGGCGCAAACGGAGATGTACTGCGAGGGGCTAATGGAGCAGGAGCAGGCGGTATTTGGACTCATTGGCGATAGTCCCGATATCACTCTGATTGGTGACACGCTCACACTCGTGGGCGAGGATCTAACCCTGACCCTGCGACTCGCAAGTGGGGACTAATCGGGCCGACAAGTAGCCTTGCGGGGTCATGTTTGATTCCCTGAGTACCCGCTTCGAAGGCATCTTCAAGCGCATCCGCGGCAAAGGTCGTTTGACCCAGGAAGACGTGGATGAAGTATTGGCGGAGATCCGCACCGCGTTGCTTGATGCCGATGTGAACGTAAGCGTTGTGCGCGCGGTAGTTGGCCGAATTCGTGAGGCGGCAGTCGGCGTTGAGGTATCAAAAGCATTAGATCCCGCACAGCAAGTCATCAAGATCGTAAACAACGAGCTCGTTGCGATGCTCGGCGGTGAAACGTTAAAGATCACGTACGCCTCAAAACCGCCAACAGTTGTGTTGATGGCTGGACTCCAGGGTGCGGGCAAAACCACAAACGCAGCAAAGCTCGCAAACTGGTTTAAGTCCCAGGGTCGTCAACCCTTGTTGGTTGGTGCCGACCTTCAACGACCGGCCGCCGTTGAGCAGTTGAGAACTCTTGGTGCCCAAATTGGTGTGCCGGTTTTCAGTGAAGACGGCGACCCTGTTCGAACTGCTGCGCGAGGCCTTGCCGAAGCGCAGAGAATTGGTCGAGATGTCTTGATAGTTGACACTGCTGGTCGACTGGCAATTGATTCCGAGATGATGCAACAGGTGCGCGACATCTCGGATGCGATCAAGCCGAATTACACATTCCTCGTGATTGATGCAATGACCGGACAGGATGCGGTCAATACTGCTGAAGCGTTCCATCAAACTCTCGAGCTTGATGCAGTGATCCTGTCCAAGCTTGATGGTGATGCACGCGGTGGTGCCGCACTCAGCGTTAAAGAAGTAATTGGTCGCCCGATTGCTTTCGCCTCAACAGGGGAGAAGCTCGACGCCTTCGAGCAGTTCCATCCCGACCGCATGGCGAGTCGAATCTTGGGCATGGGTGACATGCTCACGCTCATCGAAAAAGCCGAAGAGGTTTTCGAAAAGGACAAAGCAGAAGAAGCAGCGGCCAAAATTCTTGAAGGTGAATTCACGCTCGATGATTTCCTCGAACAGCTCCAGGCACTGAAAAAGATGGGTCCACTTTCTGGAGTGCTCGGAATGATGCCTGGTGTTCCCAAGGAAATGAAGAATGCCGAGATCGAAGACTCCCAGGTCGCGCGTACCGAGGCGATCATCCGGTCAATGACTCCGCTTGAGAGGCGCAAGCCTGAATTAATCAATGGATCGCGTCGTACGCGCATCGCCACTGGATCTGGGACCACGGTTGCTGATGTGAACCGTCTCGTGAAGCAGTTCGAAGAAATGCGCAAGATGATGAAACGTATGGGCCCAATGATGGGTGGCAAGGGCCTAAAGGGCGCCGCGAAGGCGGCCGCAAAGGCGGCCAAGAAAGGCAAGCGCCCACCGGGTGGCTTTCCCGGAAAAGCCAGCCCAGGGCAGGTTCCAGGCAACATGTTCCCGGATGCCTTCTCGGACTTTCCGGGCCTCCCGCCCTCCCGCTAGGCTTTCCAAGTCCCTTTTTAAGGGTTCGACCAACGAAAGAGTTTTTGATGGCAGTCAAGTTGCGCCTCACCCGCGTCGGAAAAACCAAGCAGCCGCAGTACCGCATCATCGCGGCTGACTCTCGCAATGCACGCGACGGTCGCTTTATTGAGATTCTCGGCACCTACAACCCGCGTCAAGAGCCTTCAGCTCTCGCAGTGGACAATGAAAAGGCAGTCTCATGGCTGCGCAAAGGTGCCCAGCCAACCGAGCGTGTGCGCAAGCTTCTCGAAATTTCGGGCGCTTGGGCCGAGTACTCGGCATCCAAAGGCAAGTGAACGACACCGTGTCGGATCACAATTCAGTGCCAGCTCCAGTGGCAACCGCTGTTCTTGAGCACATCGTTAAATCAATCGTCGACGACCCAGATGCGGTTCGCATCGACCACAGCGAAAACCGCGGCAAGATTCGTCTTGAGGTGCGCGTTGCTGATGGTGATCTTGGTCGCGTGATTGGTCGCCGCGGGCGCACAGCACAAAGCATCCGTGCAGTTGTGCGCGCAGCTGCCACACGTGACGAAGTCGAAGTCGACATCGATTTCGAGGACGACTGATCGCAAGGCCACTCATGGCCGCTAATTCTGTTCCCACCGGATTGCTCGAAGTCGGGCGTGTGGGCAAACCTCACGGTGTGCGCGGAGACCTGCACGTTTTTTTCACCACTAATCGCGACGAGCGCTGGGCTATTGGCGCTCAACTCTGGATTGCCGGTGAATGGCGCACAATCACGGCCAGCAAACCCCAAGTTGACCATTTCATCTGTCATTTTGCGGATTTTGATGTGCGTGAAGATTCTGCCCGCTTGACCAATGCGCCAATTTTCGCCGAGCCCATCGCTGATCCGGAGGCACTGTGGGTGCATGAAATGATCGGCGCGCAGGTAGTTGAAGTAAACGGTACTGAGCGCGGGGTTTGTGTAGCGGTTCTTGACAATCCAGCTGGACCAATCATGGAACTCGATTCCGGTGCCCTTGTGCCAGCAATTTTTGTGAAGTCATTGGCAGAAGGCATCGCCATAGTTGATGTGCCCGATGGTTTATTTGAACTTGGAGATGACGATGAGAATTGATGTATTCACATTGTTCCCATCGATGGTTGACACCTTCTGTTCGGAATCATTGTTGGGGAAAGCAAGAACCTCCGGCCTCGTTGCGCTCAACTGCCACGACATTCGTAATTGGGCAACAGATGCACATCACACAGTTGACGACACGATCTTTGGTGGTGGTGCGGGAATGTTGATGATGCCAGAGCCAATATTCAATGCAGTCGAGGCGGTGCAACCCGCACGTCCGCTTTTTTTGCTCGGCCCTGGCGGGAAGAAGTTCGATCAACACATGGCGCGCGAGATGTCCGAACTTGAGGGATTCTCATTGCTATGCGGTCGCTATGAAGGCGTGGACCAGCGTGTGCGTGAGCATCTGGTTGATGGTGAAATTTCAATAGGTGATGTCGTGCTCGGTGGCGGGGAGGTGGCCGCCTGTCTCGTGATCGAAGCCGTCACCCGCTTGTTGCCAGGTGTGATGGGCAATCTTGAATCGCCCATCACTGAATCTTTTGGTGTTTCTGGCCTGCTCGAGGAGCCTGCCTATACCCGGCCTGCAGACTTCCGAGGCTGGGAGGTGCCCGAGGTGCTGAGATCTGGGGATCACGCCAAGATCGCGCAATGGCGTCTGGCTCAAGCCCTGCACCGCACTCTGGCGGCCCGCCCCGACCTCATCGAGGCCCGCGGCGGGCTTTCCGACGCTGAAAAGGCTCTATTGGAGAAAATTCCTCCGGTCGCCTATCCTTACGAGTCCCTTTGAACGGCACCACCCACAAGGAAGCCAGCGTATGAAGACCACAGATCTCGTAGACAATCAATACCGCCGCAGCGACCTTCCTGCTTTTGGCCCCGGCGACGAGGTGAAAGTTCACGTGCGCGTGGTTGAGTCCGGCAAGGAGCGCATCCAGGTGTTCCAGGGCAACATCATCGCTATTCAGGGATCTGGTATCGGTGAGTCATACACCGTGCGAAAGCTTTCCTACGGCGTGGGCGTTGAGCGCACATTCCCAGTGCATAGCCCAATTGTGGCCAAGCTTGAAGTCCTGAAAAAGGGCGATGTGCGCCGCGCGAAGCTTTACTACCTCCGCGACCGCACCGGCAAGGCTGCCAAGGTTCGCGAAAAGCGCGATTCGTAATCGATCCTTCTCACACTGCGAACGTTTGTTGAGCACTGAAGATCTAGAGAACTTTGAATCCGAGCGGGAGCTTCATCTCGCACAGGAGTACCAAGACGTAGTCGGAATGTTTCGCTTTGCGATTGAAACCGAACGCCGTTTCTATCTCGCAAACGAAGTCGATGTGAAAGTTTCCGCCGATGGAGTACGCCCACTCGTAGAACTCACCATGAAGGACGCATGGGTGTGGGACATGTACCGCAAGAGCCGATTTATCCCGAACGTCCGGGTGCTCAGTTACAAAGACGTCAACATAGAGGAACTTCCCAAAGAAGATCTCTAAACCTGTCGCGCCGAGCGCGCGGTGCATGGGCAGAGGATTTGGTAGCTCGCCACTATGAGCGTTTGGGATACATGATTGTTGCGCGCAATTTTCACTTCCCTGGTGGCGAACTCGATGTGGTCGCAATTCGTGGTCGCGAATTGGTGGTCTGTGAAGTCAAAGCCCGCGCCAGCTCATCACATGGTTCGCCGGCGGAATCAGTCACTCGGACCAAACAGACACGCATTCGCAAAGGCGCTGTTGTTTATCTACGCAATGCTGGATTGTCTGGAATGACGATTCGCTTTGATGTCGCTTGCATACTCGGCACCGAACTCGAGGTCATCACCGACGCTTTTTAGGCGCTGATTTTTTCAAAGCAGTTGGCGTGCGCCGATTCCAGCACGCGCGATGCCAGTGCCGACGCAGGTCAGGAGCGTCGCGAGGCACTGCAACTACGTGTCCAGTTCCTGCAGGTATCGGGCCATGGCAGCCTGGGCACACATATTGCTTGCGGGCTTCATAGGGTTGCACCGCTTTGACCTCGACAGGACCGTACAGGCCGTCCCAGATTCCCATTGATCAGCCCACAAATGCCCAAACCACAAGCACACATGCTGTGGCCACGGCAGCAATCACGAACCATATGTCCGTCTTACGCTTTACTTGCTTCCTGGTCGGATCCAAGCCCATCACCTAAGTATCGTCGTTGTGATGGAGACGGTTGAGGTTTCTCGTAATGATCGTGTTTTTACCGTCACAATGAACCGTCCTGAACGCAAGAATGCGATCAACGGGACAATGTGGCGTGAGTTGACACAGGCGTTCACACAGATCAAGGAAGAGCGCGAAGCCTGGGTTGTGATTCTGACCGGCTCCGGGGAGAACTTCTCCAGTGGCGGCGATCTCACCGGGGGCAGCATGGGCTCACGAGAACAGGCAATGCAGCAGATCACTGATCTGGTGGCAGCAATTCACCGCCTCCCGATGCCGACCATCGCCAAGGTACGCGGCTACTGCATCGGTGGGGGAATGGGCGTAGCGATGGCCTGCGATCTACTTATCGCTTCGGAAACGGCAAAGTTCACGCAGAACTTCGCCCTGCGTGGAATGAGTTTGGACAGTGGCGCTTCGCACTCGCTGCCACGGCGAATTCCGATGCACCGCGCAAAAGAACTCGCTTTTCTTGCAGAGTTCATTGATGCAAAAGTGGCCGATGAGATGGGTTTGTTGAACAAGCTGGTCACAGACACCGAGTTGGATGCTGTGGTGGAGCAGTGGGCAAATCGGATCGCATCCTTGCCGCCAACATCAGTTCAGAACAACAAGCGTCTGCTCAACAACTCGTTGGGTATTTCGATGGAACAGGCACTGGAAGATGAGGCCACGGCGCAGTATCAGAACTGGTCAACAAAAGATTTTGTCGAGGCGATGCAGGCATTTCGCGACAAGCGCCCTCCAAAGTTTGAGGGACGTTGAGGTTTTTGCGCTTTGCCCTCGGTGGGGCATTGGCACTAGCGGCATTATTGCCCTGCGGGATCGCAAATGCAGCGGAATCGACCACGACCAGCACGGTCGTAGCTGAAGGGTGTTCGCCAGAGCCAACAGTTCAAGCCGTGTTCTTGGGCAAGGTGTTGTCAATTGAAGACGGTGTTGTTCGATTTGAAATCAATCAAGTGCGCGCTGGCTCATTGAGTGGGTATGCGGTAGAAGGCGAAGTCGATGTTTATTACGACGATGACGCAACTTTTTTGGCTAAGGGTCGCAGTTACATCATTGGTGCCACACCAAACTCCTTGACTAACCGATTGTCGTCCAAGGTACGAGAATCGACACCATTGTTTGGTGGTGCTGAAGTAGCTGGCTCCGAAGCAGACACCTCGTGCCCAAAGTACGAAGATCCAGTGCGCACTCTTAATCTTGATGGGAGCACGGTTGAGTCCGGCGTCTTAACTGGATTCTTTAGTGCCAAGAAACGAATCGCTGGATCAATTCTGCTAGCGGTCGGAATTGTCTTCGGCGGACTTTTCGCCGCCGTTGTGCTTAAGCGATCGTTGGACGGCGCGTCGCGTGCGAGTGCTAAGCGGCGCGCGCAGCGGTCGCGTTCGCGCGGATCTCAGACACCGCAGCCTTCAGCCCGGCCTCGTGCCTGAAAAGTGCACTGCCAGCAACAAAAGTGTTGGCACCAGAGCGAGTGGCGGCAGCAACAGTGGTGGCGCTTATCCCGCCATCAACTTCAAGATCGATTGATTCGGAGAGCCCGCGCTCGTTGATCATCGCGCGAACTTGAGCGATTTTTGGCTCCATGCTTGCGATGTACTTTTGTCCACCAAATCCGGGATTGACGGTCATCACAAGAATCAGATCCACGAGATCAAGAATGTTTTCAACTTCTGCAGCTGGTGTGTGCGGATTAATCGCTACACCTGCGGTCGCTCCGAGTGATCGAACATGATCAAGTGACCGGTGGAGGTGTGGGCAGGCTTCAGCGTGAAGTATCAAGCGCTGACAACCCGCATCCACATAGTTTTTGGCCATCGCATCGGCATCCAAAATCATGAGATGCGCTTCAAACGGAAGTTTGGTGTGGGGTCGCATTGACGCAATCACATCCGGACCAAAGGTCAAATTCGGTACAAATTGACCGTCCATGATGTCGAGGTGGATTCGGTCGCATCCTGCGGCCTCAAGATCCGTCAAAGCCTTGCCCAGATGAGCGAAATCAACTGGGAGTATCGAAGGGGCGATTTCGATTGGTCTCGGCACAGGGTCAAATCTACTGCCTCAAATGACTCATACACCGTACGATTGAGCGGTGATTGATGCGCAGGTAGTCAGGTTGCGCGCCGAAAAGCTTGTCGCTGGTGGTGATGCACTCGCTCGTCTAGACGACGGTCGGGTGGCATTTGTAGAAGGTGCGATTCCGGGGGAACTCGTAGACGCTCGAGTCCTGCAGTCAAAAACAAGTTTTGTTCGGGCCGAAGCCGATTCAGTTATTGAAGCCAGTTCGGCTCGTGTCGTTCCTGATTGTGTTCACCGCAAAGAGGGTTGTGGTGGATGCGCATGGATGCACATTGATTTGCATGCCCAACACGATTTCAAAATAGATGTAGTTGTGGATGCTTTTTCACGGATTGCCAAATTGTCCGAACCAAGTGTGATCAAAGGCCAAGCATTGCCTGCACTTGGTTCGCGCCGAGTTATGCGTTTGATTGCCGATGATTCGGGTCGTCTCGGCTTGCGCGCATCGCAGTCCAACGATGTGCTTGCAATCAAAAATTGTGCTGTTGCAGTGGATTCAATCAACACTCTCTTTGCTCACGACGGCTGGACTCCTGGCGAAGAAATCATTGTGCATGCTGACAAAGAAGGTGAAGGGCTAGCCATTGCAACAGATTCGCGAGTACCCGAATCCGTCCGATCAATCGCGAGAGTTGGTGACCGCGCATTCACCAAGGAATCAATCCGCGGCGTTGAACTGCGAGTAGATGCACAATCCTTCTACCAAGGTTGCAGGGATGCCGATCTTGTTCTTGTTGATGCAGTTGAACGCGCCGCTGAGCGTGAGTATTTAGATGGTGAGCACGGTTCTGTGATTGATGCTTACGGTGGTGTCGGACTTTTTGCTGCATCTTTAGTGCCGCCTGAGGTGCGTTGCATCGTGGTCGAGCTCGCTCCAGCAGCCGTAGACGATGCGCGGATCAACCTTTCGGGTCGCAACGTCCAAGTTGTCGAAAGCGCGGTGGAGGATTGGGAGCCGGAACCCGCTGGTCTCGTAATTGCAGACCCATCACGTAAGGGACTCGGTGCTGAAGCAATCGAAGTATTGGTGGGTACCGGAGCCGATCGCATCGTGTTGGTGAGTTGCGATGCTGCCGCAGGCGCTCGCGATATCAATCTTTTGACTCAGCGTGGATATGAACTCGTCTACAGCGAGGTGCTCGACCTGTTTCCCAACACCTCTCATGTAGAAGTTGTCTCGCGTCTTGATCGGGCATGAATCCCGCCCGCATCAAGCACATCCTGTTCAAGGAACGCGTCGTTTTCCTTCTTGTTGCATTTTTCTTACTTCGTCTTTATCGATTGCAGGGTCAGACAGCCACCCATTGGGTTGATACCGCTGGCTACTTGAAGTTGGATTTCAGCGGCCGCGGCGCGCGGTTGTGGCCAGTTCCATTGATCTACGAGCTCATTGAAAGTGACACGAAGCGCATTGTGTTTCATGTGTTGTTTGCTGCATTGGCATGGGGATTCTGCGCAGTTGTCGTTGCTGCGTTTGCAAGAAAGTTCTCAATGGAAGCCGCCTTTGGGGTTTTGCTGTTGGGCTCAACCGATCAAGTTTCACTATGGGACACGAGTCTTTTGAGTGAGTCAATTGGCACATCGTTGATAGTTCTCACGGTTGCGGCTGCAATTTGGGTCATTCATGAGCGGACCTACTGGTCGGTTGGGGTACTTTGCGTGGCAGGAAGCGTGACCGCAATGACCCGGCCACCGCAGGTGCCATTGCTGTTTCTTCTTATCGTCCTGTTGCTCTGGGTATACATCCGTGGTCGTAACTGGCGCTATGCGTTATTTCTTGTTGCACTCATTCCGCTGGCCACTTGGGCGGTGCAGATGGTGCGTAATAACCGGCCTACAAGCGAGCTCAACTTCTACATGATGCTTGACGAACGCATTATGCATAACGAGGCGCGCAGAGATTGGTTTGTTGCCAATGGGATGCCAGTGTCTGAAGAAATCATCGCGGCCACCGGATTTGGAGATCGCGCAGATATAACCGCAGAGCTGTATCAATTCATGCCGCTCCCAGAGGGCCAACCACCAAATGCAATCATGATCGCGGGTGGAATGGAATTGGCAAAGTGGGTGCGTGAAAGTGGCTGGAGCACTTATTCAAAATTCCTTTTGACCCACCCCAACGATGCGATCAAGATCGCAACCGATCAGAATTACTCCGCACTGAATGCTGGGCCTTATGACTTGCTCCCGACCAGTGCTGTGATGCTGCTTCCTGATTGGATATGGGGTGGCTGGCAATGGTTTGCAATTCCAAGCATCACCCTTGCCGTGGTGCTTGGGTTAATGCGTCGGCTCGACCGTTCCCTTGTGAAGATCTTGCTAGCGATGCTGGTTTGTGTGCCGTGGTTCTTCCTTGTAATCCATGCAGCTGGGATGGAACACCCGCGGCACGCCTTCGGCGTGGCGGTGACTGTGCGGTTGTTCGGGTTTGCCTTTATTGTCTATGCCGTTGAACGGTTGCTCGAGTTGCGGCGATCAACTAAGGAGCCACATGACCAACTCGCCTAGCTCGACCAGCAAAGTACGCATGGTCGTGCCTTGCTACAACGAAGCGGAACGCTGGCCAGGTGATTACTGGGCCGAACTCACGGCTGACCCCACTGTTGAGTGGGTGTTTGTGGATGATGGTTCGGCGGACGCAACTCGCTCGATACTGGATCGGATTGCAACCCAGCCCAACTGTTCGGTGGTGGCTCACCAAAAGAACAAAGGCAAGGGTGAAGCCGTGCGCACGGGGCTCAACCATGTGTTGGCCGACGGCGCAGAAGACTTGATTGTTGGATTCGTGGATTGCGATGGTTCCTTCACCGTCTATGACGTTCAGCGTTTTATCCGACTCGCAACCGACGGTGTTTTGCGCGACAAATTTGATGCAATTTGGTCGGCACGCGTGCCACTCAGTGGTCGCGAGATCTCCCGCAGCACTACGCGCAGTATCGCGGGTCGCATCATTCGCCGCGTCCTTCGGTTTGCATATCCGGCTCTGCCTTTTGATACCCAGGTGGGCTTCAAATTGTTCTTCGCTGATCCAGAACTCGCTGCCTGTTTACAGGAGCCCTTCAGCACGCGTTGGTTTTTTGATGTGGAGATGCTCATACGTTGGAGCCGTCATGCGGGGTCAACGATGAGAGTGTGGGAAGAACCCTTGATGTCGTGTCTTGATGTGCCTCGAGGAGCAATTAACGCGCGCCAGTATCGCAGAATCATTGGCGAACTATTCACTGTCGTTCGCACCGCTAAGCACAAGTAATCTCTTTCAGGTGGGGATTGATTTCGAACTCAAAGGTAAAAAAGTCTTAGTCACCGGTGCTGGCCAAGGCGTCGGTAAAGGAATCGCGCAGTTGCTGGCCGAAGCTGGGGCAGTAGCGGTGGTCAATGACTTTGTGGCCGAACGCGCACAAGAAGTTGTTGATGAGATTCGTAAAGATGGTGGCGATGCGGTTGCGGCACCATTTGATGTCACTGATATCGCAGCCGTAACAGCCGCAATTAAGTCGGTTGGCGGTGTTGATGTTCTGATCAATAACGCAGGCAATGCGGGATCTGAACAGGGCTTTGGAAACATTGCGCGCTTTCACGAGACTGAGCCAGCCGAGTGGAACAAATATTTCGCCGTCAACACCTTTGGCGTGATGAACTGCGTGCATGCGGCACTGCCTGCAATGATCGCTGCTCAATGGGGTCGAATTATCACCATCATCAGTGATGCGGGACGCAACGGTGAGCCACAAATGGCGGCCTACGGCGCAGCCAAGGCGGGTGCTGCGGGGTTCATGCGGTGTATTGCGCGCGAAGTTGGGCGCCACAACATCACTGTTAACTCGATTTCCCTCGGCACAATGCGCACACCTATGACTGAGGGTCGGTGGACCAATCCCGATTTTGAAGCGATGAACAAAGCTGCGCTTTCGTCGTATGTGATCCGCCGTCCAGGCGTGCCGGAAGACGTCGCGTGGATGGTCGCAAATCTCGTTAGTCCACGCGCTTCATGGGTGACCGGCCAGACCATTCCAGTCAACGGCGGTTACAACTTCGCACTGTGAGCGGGTGAAATCAGGGCCTTAGCGAATCTGAAGTGACACGCCAGTATTTGGTGTCCACGACCGAACATGAAGTTGTTCGTTCGCAACCGTTGTGATCGTCACTCGAATTAGATGTAGATCGAAAGCGACGCCGTCACCTGTGGGATGGCCAGTGGAGTGAAGCCAGTCCTTCGTGGCGGCTGGATCAAGTTCAGTTGCGACGCATTCAATTTTCGCATCGCCTATA
>CAZXAX010000056.1:0-3976 GCA_964638795.1 uncultured Bifidobacterium sp.
AGTTCTGATTCATCACCAATTGCCAAACCCATGCGCCGTTACCCCCAATGATTTCGACTTCGTAAGATTAGTCGTTCACAGTTGTGCCACAAACGAGTAGACACGCTCTGCCACACCTGCGAACAAGAGGTCGCGTTCCCCTGAATCAAGACCCGAGGTCAGTTCAAAGAACGCGGACCATAATTCGTTCAGCGACCCGTGCATTCCATCCACCGGAAAGTTGCTTGCAAACATGCAACGTTCTACACCGAAGGTCTCAATGGCTTTTTCAACCCAGGGTGCGAATACTGCGGCAGTCATAGCACCAAGTGGCATCGCCAGCCCAGAGATTTTGCAGGATACATTTGGGCCAACATCGGCCAGCGCCGCGATACCTGTTTCCCATAGCACGCGCTCATCATGATCAGCTGAACGAGGCCAACCTGTGTGTTCCACCACAACATTTAGTTGTGGATGAGCTTCCAACCGTTGAGCGATTTCCACCAACTGAGGCGGATGCGCCATCAGTTCAAAAATGAGTCCACGCTCGGTCATTGCGATGAGAACATCATCGTCAGGGAGTGGCGGCGCATTCTGTCCCATTGGCCGCACGCCTTTGAAGCGCTTTGCTTTCATCTGGATATCTAACAGCGCAATTGTTTCGGCGCTTGAGTCAGTTGGGGGGAGCCCACCGATTATCGCTGCTGGATGCCCCAGGGTCTCAGATTGCGCATCAAGGTAGAGCGTTTCATCAACGCTGTTTCTGCCCGTTGCTGCTGCAACATTTACAAGAGCAACCACGTTCCATCCATCGGCTTCATTCTGATAAATCTCGGGATTAAAAAGTCGGGACATACCAGTTACATTGCCCATGCCGATTTCCATGCGGCCCGACAAATAGGGATACCAGTCAGTTCGTGCGGGATCCCAGAGATGCACATGGGCATCGACTATCCGGTCAGGGCGTTTGATCATTGGCACATCTCTTCAAGAACATCGCCGAACCATAACGGCATATCGGGGCCACCGAATACCAAGCTGCCTGTGGGGCATGGGTGACTACGAAGACCGAGCCAACCATGACCGATAGCGAGTTCTGCGCCAGAGAGTCCAACGGCGTCGGCATTGAACGCACATGCGAGGGCGAGTGCAACGGTGGCATCAATGTTTGTCGGGTCTTCGATTGCGATTGTGAAAGCTGAAACACGGTCGCTGGTGGCACCACGAGCTGCGCGGAATAGCTGTGCCGACGTTTGGGCGCGAGTCGTGCCACGCTGGTTGCGGGCATCGACCAGATTCACGAGCCGTAGCGGTGCTTCGCGTTCAGCTGAATAGTCCGCACATGCGCGAGCCCAACGCGCATCAGCCAAAATCTCCGAACCAAGTTCAGTGTGGGAATTCAATATTGAATGCCAGTCTGTATCAGTGTCGTTTGCGCCCGATCCAGAAAGTGCAACGAACACGACATCAAGTGCTGATCCATCAAATGCGTTTCGCAGTGCAGAACTCGCACCCGCAAAGCCAGGGCCGACGTCTTTTGGTGACACGAAAAGCACCTTGGATCCATGTGCTGTGATTCGATTAGTGAGAATTGCCGCCAACTGTGGTTGATCAGAGATGATCAAGACATTTGCATTCTGTGGAATTTCACCGGGAGTGGATAGCGAATCAAAAATCTCGCTAAACCTTGGGTTGGCGCCTCCCGTTGTTGCTTGTTGTTTCTCGGCGGCGATCAGAGTGGGGAGATATGAAGTAACCACTGAGTCGACACTTTGAACATCAGACGTACGAATTATCTCCATCAGCTGCGGCTCACGAAGTACGGCAATCTCGCTTCCACCTGCGAAGAGAATGCGACCGCGTGGAGTAGTTGTGTGCCCCGCCATCGCGGCGCCTAACGGCCCTAGCTGTTCTGGCGGCGGTAGCGCGCCGAGTGCCAGACCACCTGAAACCCTTGCGCCATCCTTTGGTGCTGCTGAAGTTCTTTTCAACGCCGAAGTGACCATTCGCGTCATCGCAATTGGACTGATCGCATTGACGTGCACTCCATGCGGCGCGTGGCGACCAAGTTTCCAAGTGAGAGCCGCCACCGCACGTTTGGCACATCCGTATGCGCCTGCATCGGCGGTCCGCCAACCTGATCCGGAAGTGACCCCAACAACATGTCCTGCACCTACCTCGGCAAAGTGTGGCATTACTGCTGCTAAGACGTTGATGTAACCCTGTAGGTGGACCTCAATTACTGCGGACCAGTCCGGTTCGTCTCCTTTTGCGAATCCAGTTGGTCGCGATATTCCGGCGGCATTGACCACCGCATCAAGACGTCCGTGTCGTGTAAGTAGGTCTTCAACAAGGACTGACATGGCGTGAGCATCAGTAACAGATGTATTGGATGACTCTGCGCTACCACCCGCTTCCAAGATTCGTTCAGCGGTTGTTGGTGTTTGATCAGCAGGGGCACTAGTTCCGTCAACCGCTACCAAGGGGTCAACTGTGACTACATGATCTCCATGGCGTGCGAGTTCTTCAGCAATTGCGCCGCCAATTCCTGCGCCACCACCAGTGACGATCACCACTCGTTTGGTGCCGGCAGATTTCGTCATCGCAACTCGAGGCCTTCAAACCGTTCAGAAGCCACCCATGTTTTCAATAGGTCGCGGTAACCGAAGTAATCGCCAAAGCCCCGCCCGTAGTTGCCGTTAAGAGGATTGCGTGACTCTGGATGACCCTCGTTGTTAATGCGTGATGGTGTGCAGGCCGACATGAGCGCACTTGCATCAGCGAAAGACGCAAGTATCTTCTGGTTCCAATCGTGTTCAGCCTCTGCCGTCACTTCAAAAGTGGGCCCACCCTTCTTGAGCAGCTGGGCAATTGTCTGCGCCACAATTTCAGCACCTAGTACCGCAAGTTGGGTGTAGTTCACAGTGACCACAGATTGTTGAGAAGGTGCCGGCATTGTGAACAAATTCGGCAGACCACGAACCATCATTCCGTAGAGGCTCGATGCGCCATCCGCCCAGAGTTCAGCAAGAGTGACCCCATCAACTCCGACGATGTCGTGCCCTGCACGTCGAAAGAGGGGAGTCGCTTCTGCTTCAAAACCTGTGGCATATACGATGCAGTCGAGTTCGATCTTCTCGCCGTTGACCATGACACCATCTGTAACTACACGATCAATTCCGGTTGGGCAGTCGACCAGTGTGACATTGCGTTGATTGAACGATGTCAAGTACTCGTCATGAAAGCATGGACGCTTACATAAGTAGCGGTACCAAGGTTTGAGAACTTCCGCCACAGCTGAGTCACCGACAATTGACTCAACTCGACTGCGATGGGCTTCCATGATCTCATAATCAATTGCCTCCCAGCGGGTGAACCAGTCGGCCGAAGATTCTCCAGGCTGGCGACTCGGTGGATTCTGCACTTTTGCATAATCAAGTGTCCAGCCGTCATTAGTTAGGTCAGCATCTACTTCTCGCCCAAGCATTAGAGCCTGGAAGTTGTCCATGCGTTCCTGTTGCCAGCCAGGCCTGAGACTCTTTGCGAACGTGACATCTGTTTGTTTGTTATCGCGCACTCCAATTGCTGAGGGAGTCCGTTGAAAGATCCAGAGATGCTTAGATCCCTCTGCTAGCGGTGGCACACACTGGATGCCAGTTGCACCAGTACCGATTAGACCAACAACTTTGTCTTTCAAGTTCGTCAGTTGCTCACCTGGTGCGCCACCGGTGTATTCGTAATCCCAACGCGCCGAGTGGAACGAGTGGCCCTTGAAATCGGGCATGCCAGGAATAGTTGGCAGCTTTAGGAGATTGAGAATTCCAGGTGCGATTACGTAGTAGCGCGCGGTGAAATTATCTCCGCGATCGGTCGCAATGTTCCAGCGCTTTTCATCCTCGTTCCACAGGGCACGGTTGATGCGTGTGTGAAAAAGTGCATCTCGGTTGAGGTCAAATTGCGCCGCTAATAGTTGCAGATACTCGAGAATCTCATCCCC
>CAZXAX010000056.1:4076-8252 GCA_964638795.1 uncultured Bifidobacterium sp.
TCTTCCCTGTATCGACCAAACAGATCATCATTATCAAGGTCACGGATATCTGCGCGCCCTGGGATCAAGCGCTTATTGCGTTCGGCCAAGTATTTGGATCGCACACTATCCGGGTCATACCCGCCGTGTGCTTGGGTCATGCGGCGATTCCGAGAAACTCGTACACGTTTTCACGCATAACGATTCTGGTTTCATTGGCGTCAAAATCAGGAATGTCTTTGACGAATGCGCACGGATCTGCAAGTCCTTCAGTATGCGGGAAGTCGGAACCAAACATCAGGCGTTCAATTCCAACTTGATCTTTCAACATTGACATATCGTCTTCGTAGTACGGCGAAATCCAGACTTGGCGCTTGAATTGCTCTACTGGATGCTCGCTGAACGAGCTCGGCATTTTGCCGTATGCCATTTTGAGATTTCGTAGTAGGTCCGGCACCCACATCGCACCATTTTCAATCGATGCGATACGTAGTTTTGGAAAGCGAGATAGGAGTCCGTGACATATAAGCGAGGCAAGAGTGTCTGAGATTCCGCGATCAGCGAATGCGACGAGCGGGAATGAAGAATGTTTGAATCCTTCAAAACTTGCATTCCCGTTTTGGCCGGGTTCACTGACTCGCCATACATTTCCGTAGTTCAAACCGTTGAGACCCGCATGAAACACCATCGGCACACCGGACTCAGCAATGAGCCCCCAGACACGATCGAACTTTGGGTGAGCCGGTGATACGTAGCCGTCGTCACCGTCAGGCACGGGGCCCGGTGTGGTGACAAGAACTCGTGCACCAGCAGAAAGCACGCGACTGACTTCATCTTCAGCAAGCACTGGGTCAGCAAACGTAATCATCGGTGCTGCGTATAGGCGTCCATCGCCACGATCAAATCCCCAGTCATCATCAAGCCACTTATTGAATGCCGTGAATGCAGCATGGAGTGCTGGGACGTCGCGACGGAGCGCATCTTGCATCCCCACACCGAGTGTGGGGAACAGAAGTGAGCCCTCAAGACCTTGTTCATCGAGTTGCTTAACGCGAGCATCACGATTGCGGTATTCGGGGTGTTCACTGATCGGGTCGAGTTGACCAAACATTGTTTTTAGATCCATGGCGTCGAGGTTGCGTCCACGGAAGTAATCCTCAAGGCTTCCCGGAGCAGCAATTGGGTCAAAAGTTGGGTTGGGAATGAACTTGTTGACTCGACCTCCGACAAGGAGGCGTGTTTTGCCGTTTATTTGTGCCCATTGCATGCACCGCTTAGCCATCTTGCGATCGATGTAACGCGTGAATGCATCCGTCGCTTCGTAATAGTGGTGGTCGGCGTCAAATGGGCGGAAACCGAGAGTGCTCATGAAAACACAATAGCGAGCAGGCGGGCGAACAGAATCCTTGCCACATGTGCAGGGCTAGAGTCGCACTGTGGGCAATATAAAGGTTATTGATTGTTGGGTAAATATGATGGCGGCAGAGTTCGCCGCGAAGTGGGCCGCCAGGGAGGAACAGCGCACGGCAGTGCAGTTGTTTGGCCCCGATCTTGCAAAGAGTCCTGACATCGAATCATTAATCGCTGCCTTGGACGAGGCTGGTGTTGCAACAGCAATCCTCACCGCAGGACTCTCGGATCCTGCCCATACAAAGCGGCGAGGTGCGCCATCGGCTGAGGATTTTCTCGCGTTGGCTGATCGGTACCCGGGCAGAATCTTGGTTTCTGCCTCAGTCGACCGAGCTACGAAGCCTTCGGCAAATGTCTCACGTCTTCGCGAGCTATCGAAGCATCCCGCTTTTGTACTCGCTCGAGTGACACCACTCGTTGAGCAATTTGAATTGAACCACCGCCTCTACTATCCGGTTTATGCCACCGCTGAAGAGCTGGGCATACCGGTTGCAATCAATGTCGGCATTCCGGGCCCCCAAGTTCGTTCACGTTGTCAAGATCCAGTTCTTCTCGAAGACGTCCTAATCGACTTCCCCAAGTTGACCGTGATTGGGGCTCATATGGGTCATCCATATGAAGAGTTACTGATTCAGTACATGTTGAAGTGGCCACAGTTGCATCTCATGAACTCGGCGTATCTCTCCACGTACATGTCGCCATCAATTGTGAAGTTCATGAATTCGTCACGAGGTCGTGGGCGCCTGCTCTATGCATCGGATCACCCGGTCATCCCGGCGAAGAAGGCGTTGGACGCTGCGCGTGCATTGCCCCTCTCAGACGAAGCAATGGCCGAGTTCCTCGGTGGTGCGGCGGCGCGCATTTTTGCTCGCGGACTCGCTGCATACAGTTGATGGTCATGCAATCAGTAGTGGTGCGATGAGCCAAAGAGTCGCACTTGTTACCGGTGGCAGCAGCGGTATCGGTCTCGAAGTCGGGCGCCAACTGCAGGCAGCTGGATATGCAGTGGTTCTAACCGCTCGCAGATCGGACATTCTGCAGCAGAGCGCGGAGTCAATCGGGGCATCATGGAGCGCCGGTGATGCGAGTGACCCTGAATCCTTTGTGCGAGTAGTTGCGTCAGTTAACGAAGAATTCGGTCGCATTGATCTTGTAGTTCATGCCGCAGGCACGATGGGTGGAACTTTCGTGCGTAAAGAATCCCTCGAGGAGTTCAATCGCATACTTGCAATCAACTTGAGCTCTGCATTTGTTGTCGCTAACAGTGCGTTGCCCTATATGGGCTCGGGTGCAAAGTTCGTTTTCGTATCGTCAAGTTCTTCGCATCAGCCCCATCCGGGTCGCTCGGCATACTCGGCGTCTAAAGCAGGCCTCAATGCATTTGCTGCAGCATTTGCCAAAGAAGTTGAGCGCGACGGTATAGGGGTCCACGTATTAACTGTGGGTCCCGTACGCACGCCGATGATTGAAGACGTTCGGTTCCCTATGCACACGCTCGGTGTTGAAGAAGTTGCCGCCGCGATTGTCTGGCTTGACACAATTCCAGGGAACGTTCGTCTTCCTGAAGTGCAGTTGAGTTCAGTTGAGGACGGCCCAATGGCGCCAGAACTTTTTGTTCCAGAAGCAGCCAAGAAACTCGGTCGTAGCTGACCGCAGGCGTTCCCCGGTGAGTCGCAAAGGCCAAGCACTACAGTTTGACCATGGATCTCGGGCTCGCTGGTCGTGTTGCGATTGTCACCGGTGCCAGCCGTGGAATCGGCCGCGCAGTAGCCGAACTCTTGGTTAACGAAGGTTGTCGAGTTCTGGCTGTCTCAAGGACACCAACTGAGGGTCCTTGTGAGTCTTTTGCAATCGATGTCACGGGACCAGATGCGGGTGAGGCCATCGTGAATGAGTGCCTAAAACGCTTTGGGCAAATCGACATCGTTGTCAACAATGTCGGTCTTGCCGAACCAAAACGTTTTTCTGCACTCACTGCAGACGATTGGCGCCGCAGCTTTGATATCAATTTCTTTTCCGCAGTTGCAGTGTCAGCAGCGGCGGTTCCCGTAATGGCCACTAGGGGCTGGGGGAGATTGGTGCATGTTGCCTCGGTGAGTGGGCGTGAGCCTGATCCATCTTTTGCTCCGTACTCAGCAGCAAAGGCTGCTCTATTGAATTGGTCTAAATCACTCTCGCACGCTCATGCAGCACAGGGTGTGCTGAGCAACTGTGTAGTGCCAGGTGTAACTCTGACTGAAATGGTGTCAGACAACGCAGAGGCAGCAGCCACAAAATCAGGGAAGTCAGCTGAAGAAATCATGGCCAAACAACTAGCCGCACACAGAGTTGCAGTTGGCCGTTTCGGTGAGCCTCATGAGATTGCTGCCGCTGTGTTGTTCTTGGCTAGTGAACAGGCTGCTTGGATCACCGGTGCAGCCCTCGAAGTAGATGGCGGCACTCTGCGCTCAGTCTGATGCTCTACTGAGTTTCTACAGTGAAGTAATCCACAAGTCCACGGCGCTGAATTTTGCCCATTGCATTGCGTGGAAATACATCGATGACTTTGATCTGCTCTGGAATCTTGTACCGAGCGAGATTCGCTGCGAGATGTGCGGCCAAATCTTCATCGTTTAACTGCACTCCATCGCTGAGTTCGATCAGTAGAGCCACACGCTCGCCGAGTCGCTCATCTGGGACTCCAACAGCAGCGCTCGCATTGATCCCGGGGAATTCGGCAACTACACGTTCAATTTCAGCCGGGTAGATATTTGCTCCACCCCGAATAATGACCAAGCTCAAACGATC
>CAZXAX010000056.1:8352-10545 GCA_964638795.1 uncultured Bifidobacterium sp.
GCGTCGAATGGCGTCAGGACAATCCGCTCCACCAACCCACACTTCGTCAAGCGTTTTTAGATCATCAGCAGTGACGGAATCAGAAGTGACAAGACTGTGCAGCATCGCTGGCGCACCATTCCATGTTGTGATCTGCTCCCGGTTAATCCAATCAGCAATTCCTTCAGGGTCAGTCCTATCCATGACGATTGAAGTTCCACCAGCTTGCGAGACAAGCAGTGTGGTGAGAACAGCCATGTTCAAGATCGTGAACGCGAAGCAGTCACCTTTACGAAGATCGGGGGTGTAGCCACGGGTATCTACGAGTACGGCTCCTGGCAACATCAAATTGTGCTGACTATGCACCGCACCTTTCGGTCGGCCCGTAGTGCCGCTTGTGTATGCGATTCCCGCCGGCAAAAGTGGATCTGGGTCGGGCCCACTCCACCGTGATGAGGGTTCTGCATCAATTGCGCTACGCCAAGTCTCGACATCAATCACCCGAAATTTTGATGAAGCAGCGGTGCCATCTTGCAACGGTGTGTCCGTTAGATAGATGGTTGGTTCACAATCAGAAAGTATGTGCTGCTTTTCTGGCTCGGCCAGCACGCGATTGATCCCCACCCAGATGGCTCCGAGCCTCATCACGCCATGAAAAGCCACGACCACATCAAAATCGTTTGGTAGGGAAGCACAAACTCGGTCGCCTGGTCTGACTCCCAAGTTGAACAAAGCGTGAACGGCGCGATTGGCGAGCTCGTCCAACTGGCCGTAGGTGAGCCGTACACCGCGAGTGACCAAAGCTTCATGATTTGGGTCTCTTGCTAGTGCTTGCTCCAGAACCCTTGCGGCAGAGCCGAGTGCATGACCCATCACAGCTTCAAGTTAGCGGATCACAACGACATATATTTGAGACGGAAAAGTCAAGAGGAGAAATAATGGACTTCGACCTGGGGGATGGTGCAGCGGATTTACGGCTGCGTCTGCGTGGGTTGATTCAAGAAAATTTTGGTCCAAATTTTCTCGGAGCATTCACTACCAATCCAAGTGATCTCGAAGACACCAATAACTTTTGTCGGCTTCTTGCTTCCGAGGGTCTTCTCACACTTGCATGGCCAAAGGAATTTGGCGGTGGTGGTGGTTCCTTATGGGACCAGACGGTCGTGCGTGAAGAGATGTGGGCGCACCACGAGCCACGCGGCGCACAGTACATGGGGCTGAATTGGGTTGGTCCGGCGCTCATGGCATACGGAAGCGATGCGCAGAAAGCTTTCCATCTTCCGCTTATTGCGGCTGGCGATGTGATCTGGTGCCAAGGCTTTAGTGAACCAGAAGCAGGTTCAGATCTTGCTTCGCTACGTACGCGAGCCGAACCAGTTGGTGGCGCACATGGAGATGAAGGTTGGATCATTAATGGTCAGAAGATTTGGACCTCCTATGCAGGCATGGCTCAGTGGTGCATCATTGCCGCTCGTGTCGGCAGTGGTGAGCGTCACGAAGGAATCACGATGTTCCTTGTCCCAATGGATTCACCGGGAATCGAAGTGCGCCCTATTCGCTCAATGCTTGGACCTCATCACTTGAATGAAGTTTTCTTCAACGATGTATTTGCTGGGCCTGATTCAGTTTTGGGTGAAATTGGTGGCGGCTGGTCCGTGATCAAGACCGCCCTCGCACACGAGCGCGTAGGAATCGCTCGCTATGCAAGATGTGAACGACTGCTTTCACTGATTGGCGCTGAGTTGGCTCCGCATTGGCAGGACCTGCCAGCAAACCTGCATACCTCATGGGTGCGGGCATTGGTTCAGGTGCGAGTGGCTCGACTACTCGCGTATCGCACAGTGCATGCCCAAGAGCGTGGCGAGGTTCCAGATGTGGCGGCATCTGCTGCTCGCATTGCCGTAACTCAATGCGACCAGTCAGTTGCTGAAGTTTTGTTCAGCGCCCTGGACCATCGCAGTCTCGAAGCGGGAAGCAATGCGCCACTGCGAGGTGCAGTCGAGGATCACTGGCGTTACGCCCAAGCGGCAACGGTGGCCAGTGGAACCATCGAGGTTCAGCGCATGATTGTGGCAAAGGCACTGTTGCGGGGCGAATCAGTATGAGGTGGCATCAGTGAATCCTGTCCTTCCAGAAGAAGCTGTCCAAGTTGCAGCCGCCGCTCGTCGCGCATTTGCAGACCTCGGAGGTGTCGAATTAGCTCGACACTCTGAA
>CAZXAX010000057.1:0-10463 GCA_964638795.1 uncultured Bifidobacterium sp.
CTTATTTAAGCCCCGGCTGCAGTGGCACAACGCTGCTCTTGCAGTTGTCAATCGCCTTAACGAAGGGATACGGGTTGACTGGGTCACCACCACCGGGGTGAATCTCAAAGTGGAGGTGGTTGACCGTGGTCTCGCCGGTATCGCCGACTGTTCCGATGATCTGACCTGCAGAGACGCGTGTGCCGACTGCGATGCCGGGAGCGAACTCACGAAGGTGTCCGTAGTAGAAGTAGGTGCCATTGTCGAGTGTGAGACGCAGCGCATTGCCTGACAGCCAATGATCAACAGTGATCTTGCTGATGGTTCCATCATTTACTGCATAGAGGTAATTGCCAGAGTTGGCGATGATGTCAACACCTTCATGCACGCGGCCACCGGAGCGAGGTGCATGCCAGGTGTCATCGAACCCGCAATTGCCTTGCACAGGGAAGACCTTCATATGGACTGTCGATGCAAGATCAAAGTAGCTATTCAAGGCTTTCGCAGTGGCTGAGTCGACCTTGCCGGTTTGGGCAAGACCTTTTTTGGCCTGAAATGCTTTGACTGCACTTTGAGTGGCGGGTCCAAAGACGCCGTCAGCTCCACCACTTACGTGGATGCCGGCAATTATCAATGCACTTTGAACGAGTTTTACCTGTTCGCCGGTCTGACCAATTGTTACAACTTTGCTCTCATTGATTCGAGCAGGGGCGACAGGAGCAGCGGGTGACTGGCTTGGACCAAGAAGACCGAGTTTGCGAGCAGTACGACGCGTCAACGTGCCTGAGGTGCGAAGACCAACTTTTTTCTGGAAGGTCTTGAGTGCGGTTTCTGTGGCGGGTCCGAAGATGCCGTCGGCGCCACCAGGCACGGTTATGCCTTTTTGGATCAAAGCGAGCTGCATTTCCCGTACCGCCGAGCTCCGAGTACCAATTCGCAGGCCAACGAAGGAACTTGTCTGAACGCTCTTGGTCTCGGTTGTGGCCGCCGACGCGGTTCCTGCTGTGACCATTAATCCGGCAGTTGAAACCACTGCAGCGATTGTGATCTTTACGATGTACTTCTTGAGTTGGCTTTGTGTGGACATTGCTGGCTCCCTTTGAGATTCGGGAGAGGTATCGGCGGTCCACGGCGCCACTTAAGAGATTTCTCACGGAAAATATTTAGACAACCACGGAGAGTGAGATAAATGACCGAAAAAGAGGGTTTTCGCACAATCTGCGGTTATCCGCAAAAGTTGGAAATAGCCCAAGAGGGCGGAGAGGCCCCAAAATGCCCAGGATTACCCTGAGACAGTTCAATGTTCTGGCCAAGGTCAGTCTGTTTTTTATTGTCGGAATTGTCATCACTGGCGCGGCCGTTCGCCTTACGGGCTCGGGTCTTGGATGTACAGATTGGCCACGGTGCAACGAGAGCAAGTTCGTCGACGTTTCCACTCACCACGGGCGGATTGAGCAAGTCAATCGACTTTTTACTGGCGTGGTTGGGGTGGCGGTGATTCTGGCCATGATCGGCGCACAACGTTTGGTGACCCCAATACGACGATTGCGAATTCTTGGCGGGCTTCTTGTGCTGGGAGTTCTAGGTCAGGTTGTGCTCGGTGGAATCGTCGTGCTCACTGGTCTTAATCCATTTGCGAACATGGGACACTTCGCTTTGTCGATGTTCTTGGTCGGAGTCAATGTTGCTTTGGTGGTCGGCTCTGAATCGGTCACTGCAAAATCAACAATGCGCATTCGACGCGACCTCAATGTTTTGGTTTTTCTACTTACCGCAGTGTTGGTAGCCGGAATGGTGGTGACGGGATCGGGGCCACATGCTGGCGATGAAGAAGCTGTTCGATTCGGGGTGGCTATCGAGACAGCCACGCGAGCGCATTCTGTGTTGGTCTGGATTACCTTGGCTTGGCTCGTATTCATGCTTATGAGATTTCGTAAATCTCGTGAAGGTGGGTCGTGGTTTGAATCGCGAATCAATCAACTCACAGTCATTCTCTTGGCACAAGGTGCAGTTGGGTACTGGCAGTATTTCACCGATGTTCCAGCGGGACTCGTAGCGGTGCATATCGCCCTCGCAACTGTTCTTTGGGCGATTGTGATTCGTTTTTGGATTGAGTCAGGAACCGCTTGCGGCTCGGAAGAGGCGATCCCTGATGGCCAAACCAATTCCGTGAGCAACCGGTAGGACCACTACCGCCACCGCAATGTTGTCGTCATCACATTTACGCAGGTCTGCGTACAGATTGTGTGCGAATAGTTCAAGTTGATCTTGATAGTCGATTAAACGACTCATGCTCCCCACAGACTTGAGCTCAGCAATGAGCTCTTCGGCTTGGGTTGACTCGTCAACGAGTCGAACTTCGCAACGCGGCGCATAATGAGATTCGAGAGTTCCTGGTGCTGGCGTGTCAGAAATCCCGCTTACGCTCCCAAGCAAAGATTCAACTTGTTCAGCTGTGATCGCGCCTGATCTGAGAATCGCCACAGGGTTGACCGTGCAATCAACAATGGTTGATTCAAGGCCAACTTCGCACGCTCCACCATCAAGCACCACTGATACTGCGTCTCCCAGATCAGCGATTACGTGGTCGGCGGTAGTTGGGCTCACGTGACCAAACAGATTCGCTGATGGTGCGGCAATGGGCTTACCGCTTTGGAGCAGGAGTTCACGTGTGAGTGGATGCTTTGGACTCCGTAGCGCAATGGTGGGATGGCCACCTGATGCGGCTTCGCAGATATCAGGCCGACGATGAAGAACGATGGTCAATGGACCCGGCCAAAAATGCTCGGCAAGACGTGATGCTGAAGAGGGGACTGAAGTCACTAGTGGGGTTATGTCGTCTATTGAGTAAACGTGAACGATTAGCGGATGTGATTTAGGTCGGCCTTTTACTACAAAAATTTTTCTTACAGCTGTGTCGTTGGTTGCATCGGCACCCAATCCATAAACAGTCTCCGTTGGAATCGCTACAAGATCGCCGGCGACTATCGCGGCGGCTGCGACTGCAGGGTCTTTGCTTCTAATCACTCTTCGGTCTCAAGGAATTGAAGGAGCGCATCGATGAAACCGAAATCTTCAGTGGTTGCAAAGTGGTCAACGCCTTTGAGAATCTTGAGTTCACCATTTGGGAAAGCGGCAGCGAGCCGATCCGCAGGATGGGCTTCGTCCTTGTCGCCGATCACCACCAGAACGCGCCCCTGAAAGTGGGCTAGTTGCTCTGGCTTAATAGGGGGCCGTTCAGGACGCATGAAGAATGCGGCTAGAGCATCTATATCGTTGCCATTCTGTTTCGCATAGTGCCCAAATTGCCGTGCGTATTTATCTTCCGGATCTGCTTGACCCTTGATGCCGGCCGCAATTCGCTCGCGGTGGGTGCTTGGTTGGACTTCAAAGATTCCGTTTCCGATTCCAGCCAGCACTACTGAGTGAAATGGCTTAGGGTCCCGCAGTATTGCGCCAAGCAGTGTGATTGCTCCCATCGAGAATCCAACTGCATCCACGGTCTCGTGGTCACTGATTGCCTCGTAGAGCCGCGTGGTCATGTCGCTATAAGCGTCAGGCTCATGGGGTTTTGGGGCGGTCCCATGACCAAGAAGATCAACACCAATAACGGGTCTGCCGATATCTCGCACAAGCTGCGCAACACCGGGCTTTTCCCAGGTGGCGTCAAACGAGCCAGCAAACCCGTGAATCATTGCTACGGGACGATTTTCGGCGGTCTGCACGTCTGAAACCGTACCCTACGAGCGTCATTAGGCGTAGCCTTGCAGGGCTATGAAATTCATTGCAGAAGTGCCCGCGTACGACCTCACGTATAACGACGTGTTCATGGTTCCGAGTCTCTCAAGTGTTGGTTCGCGACTAGATGTAGATCTGACAACACCAGACAATCTAGGGACGACTGTGCCAATTGCGGTGGCCAACATGACCGCAGTCGCAGGCCGACGCATGGCAGAAACAGTCGCACGACGCGGTGGTGTTGCAGTCATGCCGCAGGACATTCCAGTTGACGTCCTTCGCCAGGTAGTTGATTTTGTGAAATCTCGCCATTGTGTTTTTGACACCCCAATCACGCTCGGACCAACAGCCACTGTTGGTGAGGCATTGAGTCTGATTCACAAGCGGTCACACGGTGCGGTGGTTGTCGTTGATAATGGCGCACCAATGGGAATTTTCACTGAGCACGATGCTGCAGGATTTGATCGTTTTACCCAATTATCAAATGTCATGAATCGGGACATCGTGAGTCTCCCTGATTCAGACTCAATTGACGTGATTTTCGACAAGCTCACTGAACACCGCCTGACTTTTGCACCTGTGGTTTCAGCGGAAGGCGCGTTGGTCGGGTGCATAACCCGTAAGGGTGCTTTGCGAAGCTCGATATACAAACCTGCTGTTGATCAATCTGGGCGTCTGATGATTTCTGCAGCGGTAGGCATTAATGCAAACCCTGCTAAGCGGGCTAAGGCTCTGGTTGATATGGGTGTTGATGTGCTTGTTATTGATACCGCACATGGTCATCAGGCGAGAATGCTCGCAGCCATTGCCGAAGTGCGAAGTGCATGCCCTGGCATTCCAATCGTGGCTGGCAACATCGTCACAAGCAAGGGGACTCGAGAGCTCATCGAAGCTGGGGCAGACATTGTGAAGGTGGGCGTGGGTCCTGGTGCAATGTGTACTACGCGAATGATGACCGGAGTGGGCCGACCACAATTCTCAGCAGTGCTGGAGTGCGCCGCCGAGGCACGTCGTTTGGGTAAGCACGTTTGGGCCGATGGGGGCGTGCGTCACCCTCGCGATGTTGCTTTGGCTCTAGCTGCGGGTGCAAGCAGTGTGATGTTTGGATCGTGGTTGGCGGGAACCTATGAATCTGCCGCAGACACACTCCGCGACACTGATGGTCGTTTGTATAAAGAATCTTTTGGAATGGCTTCAAATCGTGCTGTTCGTAATCGAACTCGTGAAGAGTCGCCAATTGAACGTGCACGTAAGGAATTGTTTGAGGAGGGAATCAGCAGTTCGAGGATGTATTTGTCAGCCGATTCCCCGGGCGTTGAAGACATCATGGACAAGATCGTCGCGGGTGTCCGCTCGGCCTGCACTTACGCAGGTGCCTGCGATATCGAAAGTTTTCATGAACGCGCAGTTGTTGGTGTTCAAAGTGCCGCAGGATATGACGAGGGTCGCCCACAGGGCACAAGTTGGTAATGCGAGTAATTGCCATTGACGGTCCTGCGGGCGCCGGCAAAAGCACTATTGCCAAGCGACTCGCTTCCCGTGTGGGGCTTGATTACCTAGACACGGGCGCGATGTATCGAGCTATCACGTTCAAAGTATTGCGCGAAGATCTCGATCCGGCTGGCAGTGAAGTGGCCGTGGCGGCTCGTGAAGCAACGATTGAGATGGATGGGGCAAGCGTCATTGTCGATGGTGTAGATGCAACTGCTGCGATCCGAAGTCCGGAAGTTACGTCACAGGTGAGCATTGTTGCTGCCAACTCACAAGTCCGCGAAGCGCTACGTGCACAACAACGAAAGTGGGCTGAGCGGATGGGGGGCGGAGTCCTCGAAGGCCGGGATATTGGTACGGTCGTTTTTCCCGACGCTGTGATGAAGGTTTTCTTAACCGCTTCGCCAGCGGTTCGTGCGTCACGAAGGGTTGCGGAGTTAGGGGGCGACCTCAAGGAAATTGAGGCACAGATCCGTGCCCGTGATGAACTGGACAGTTCAAGGTCAGATAGCCCTTTGCGGCACGACGACGACTATTTGTTCCTTGATACGACTGAAATGGATATTGACGAGGTTGTTGATCGCTTGCATCGCGAATACGTAAAAAGGATCAATTAATGAGCCAAGTTGACTCGTTCATGGTTGGATCATCTCTGCCAGCGAGAGGTTTCTACATCTTTGGTCGTTCCGTGGTCGTTGGCATTACACGTTTGCTGTGTCGCCCAACCGTGATTGGTGGCGAAAAGATCCCGGCTGATGGCGCATTTGTTCTCGCCCCAGTCCACAGGTCATATATCGATACTCCACTTGCAGCGGCTGTGACACGGCGGCGGTTGCGTTTTATGGGTAAAGACTCCATGTGGAAATTTCGCCCCTTCGGGTGGGTCTTGTCTGCGCTTGGAGCGTTTCCTGTAACGCGAGGCACCGCAGATCGCGAGGCACTTAAGCGCTGCGTAGCTGTGCTGGAAGGCGGCGACCCCCTCGTGCTTTTTCCTGAAGGGGAGCGTAAGGATGGGCCAGTAGTTCAGCAGTTGTTTGACGGCGCTGCATTCGTTGCCATCAAAGCCGGTGTGCCGATCATTCCTCTTGGAATAGGGGGATCAGATAGAGCTTGGTCACGTGGCAAAAAACTTCCACGTTTCGCCAAGTGTGTGCTTATAGTCGGCGATCCTATTCAGACCTCGGTGAACGACAATGGCAAGGTGGCGCGCTCAAATGTGCGCGAGCTCACATCAGCTCTGCACATCGAATTGCAAAGACTCTACGACGAAGCGCGGAGATGAGCTCCGAGTAGACGCGTTAAATCAATTGCATCCTTGACCCCACATATCTCGCGCACGCTGTGCATTGACAGCTGAGGAGCGCCAATGTCCACAGTTGGAATCCCAACCCGGGTGGATGTGATCGGGCCAATAGTGCTCCCGCAGGCGATGTTGTTGCGAGACACGAAAACCTGTGGATTTAGACCTTCGTTTTCAAACAGTGCAAGCACCCCGCGCACACTGTGCGGAGTTGATGCATAACGTTGTGACTCATTGATCTTTACAGCAACCCCACGGTTCAGGTACGGCGCGTTGTTGGGGTCATGTCTCTCTGGGTAGTTCGGGTGCACACCATGCGCATTATCGGTCGAAATCAACAAGGAACGACCAAGAGCGGCATAAAGTTCCGATTTGCTCGCAGCGCACGACTCGCTGATCATCTCGATCAATCGGTCCAAAAGAGGGCCCGAAGCTCCGTTCAGGGTGTCGGATCCAACTTCCTCATGATCAAAAAGAGCCACGACCGATGCGGTGTCTTTCTGTGGTGTGGACGCCGACAGGGCTGACGCCGCCGCCCAGCATGAGAGTAAGTTGTCAATTCGACCGCTTGACAACAAAGAGTTATCAGCGCCAAGCAGACATGCTTGCGAGATGTCAAACAACGACAAAGACCACGAAGCGATCGAATCTGAATTGGTGTTGAGTTGATCACCGATCCAATCGACAAACCGTCCATTCCCAGGGAGTGTGCACCAAATCGGCTGTAGATGTACATGGCGATCGAGGATGAGTCCGCGTTCGTTAACTTCACGGTCTAGGTGGATGGCAAGTTGGGGTATGCGAGCTACTGCTCCCGACGAATGAATCAGAAAACTCGATCCGTCGCGCATGACGACTTGACCAGCTACGCCAAGATCCCGATCCAGCCAGGAGTTCAATAGAACTCCGCCGTAAATCTCAACACCGATGCGCCCAAGGCCAGCAGAGTTGTCGTCAGGTCTCGGTCTGATGCGCAAAGTTGGTGAATCTGTGTGTGCACCTATCACCCTGAATGACTTGAGTTGCCGATTGCTTGGCAAGCGCCAAGCCAAGATGGTGCCATCTTGTCGTAGATATCCCGACTCGGGGAGTTCAGGGTCGCCAAATTCAAAGCGGACGAAATCAGCACCAAGGACCTCAACCACTTTCTCTACAGCGTGAAACGGAGTTGGGGAACGGTCGAGGAATTCAAGCAGTGAATCGACATGTTGCGACAACGACATCATGCAATGTTAGGTCTCAAGATGGTTCCCCCCGTTGGTCAGGGAAGGCGACTAGAAACGATCACGTGAAATCGCTGAAGATCAATGGGCTCCAATGTGGCTTGCAACTGCATCCAGAATCCGAGACCACTCTGATTCTCGTTCATGGCGGGATGGACCGTATGTCAAGTATGCGCAAACTGATGCGACTCGGCGCCGAGACGGTCAATGTTTTTGCCTACGACCGCAGGGGCTACGCAGGATCACCGCCACTAGAGCGACCCGCTTTGATCGCGGACCATATTGCCGATCTCGTTGGTCTTGTGGAGTTCCTCGAAAGCGAATTTGAACTATCCGCGGCGAACACCGTTTTGTTCGGACACAGCATTGGTGGGGTGCCTGCGATTGGTGCGGGCATTCGTGTTGGAGCTAAAGCCACTTGCGTGTACGAGACTTCCCCGATGTGGCTGCCTCAATGTTCCACTTCTGGAATCGGTGGCGGATTGATCTCAGAGATCGAAGATCCGAGTGCATTCGCAGAAGGCTTCATGCGAAAGATGGTTGGAAATAAAGTCTGGGAAAAACTCCCGACTTCGACAAAATTGCAGAGAATGAGTGAAGGGGCCACACTGCGGGCTGAGATGGTGGATGTCAGGGTCGGTGCACCATGGGACTGGCGAGATATCACTTTGCCATTCGCGGTGGGGTGTGGTGCCCTTTCCAGAGATCACCAGATATCAAATGCGAAGTTGCTTGCGTCTTTGGTTGAGGGTTGCACGTTCGTACAATTGCCAGACGCTCGACACGGCGCGCATTTGGACAACGCTTCTGAGCTGTATGCGCAGCTAATTAAACCGTTGCTTTCTTGAGGCCTACTTCAACGAATCAGGAATCTGAATGGTTACATCTTGACCAAAAAAGGTGCAAACAGCTGATTTCCCCGCCGCGGAAATACCCTCTTCAATTTTGTCAGTGATTTTGTCCGCACAACTCTTTAGCTGGTCTTGTTGTGTGTAAAGAGCCAGTGCCACAGCAGCCATAATCGCCACCGAGATCAACTTGCCGACTACTGATTTGATCACCATTGCAAAAACCAATGAGAGAAGAACGCTGGCGCCAACGCCTCCAAGAGCGATATTTCTAAGGGTGTCTGCGGTGATTGCGAGCATGTAACAAAGGTAGTCCGACTAGATTCATCAGGTATGGCAGTTCAAGAAATTCATGCAGAAGAGCTGATGAAACTACGAAACAATGGCGTGAATTCATTGCTGGTAGATGTGCGGGAGGAACACGAGTACGTAGCCGGACACATACCGGGGGCGATCAACATACCTTTGTCGCAAATTGTTGAACGCGTGGACGAGCTGAAAGGTCACGCGGCCATGCACATCGTGTGTCAGCTGGGTGGTCGAAGCATGCGGGCATGCGAATTCGCGGAGTCCAATGGCGTTGAAGCAGTCAACATTGCGGGTGGCACCACGGCGTGGAGCGATCTGGGTGGCGCATTGGTAGTCGGCGAACAACCGGAGTGACATTGCACGTAGTCGAACGCCAGGACGAATTTGATTCCTTGGTTCAGTCCTGGCAGTCGTGTTCGAGAATTGCGCTAGACACAGAATTTCATCGCGAAAAGAGCTACTTCGCACGGTTAGCGCTGGTACAGATTGCAGACCCGGACGGGGTGCATCTGATTGATCCAACCAAGGTGAATATCGGGGCTCTGGAATCGCTTTATGAAGCAACCACGTTTGTATTGCATGCATCCCAGCAAGATCTCGAGATACTTTTTCGTGCAACTGGGCGTGTGCCGGCGTCTGTTATTGACACTCAGTTGATTGCGGGCTTCATCGGCCACTCAACACCGTCGTTGTCGAATCTGGTTCAAGCGATCATTGGGACATCGCTACCGAAGGGAGATCGTTTAACGGACTGGTTTGCTCGCCCCCTTACCGAAGATCAATTGAAATACGCGGCATCAGATGTCGAATTTTTGCTTCATGTAGCTGAGCATTTGGAAGCCGAATTGAGATCACGCAATCGTCTCGATTGGGCTCAAGAAGCCTGCGCAGAGCTCACCTCGCGGCGATATGAGCCGATAACTCCCAACGATGCATGGATGAGATTGAAAGATGTGAAGACGCTGAATGGTCAAGCGCGATCAGTGGCCCAGGCCCTGTGCGCATGGCGAGAAGAGCGCGCCCAACGCGATGATCTTCCACCTCGAATGGTCCTAAGCGATCTTGCGGTACTCGCGGTGGCGCAACGACGACCGAGTCGAACCGAAGAGCTGGCTAACGTTCGCGGTGCGGATCCTCGGTCGATGAAGGGCAAGATCGGAGCCGAAATAATTGAGGTGATTCGTAACGCTCCAGAAGAACCGATTCCCTTTCCGGTCACTGATTTTGACGAAAATGATCGCAAGTTGCGTCCAGCAATCACCCTTTCGACCGCATGGATAAGCGAGCTTGGACGGCGCGAAAAGATAGATCCAACGCTTTTGGCGACCAAAGCCGATGTGGTCGCATTTCTGCGGGGTGTACCGAGTCGCTTGGATTCCGGCTGGCGTCGCGACGTTGTTGGACAAGATTTGGCCGATTTGCTGGCCGGTAAGGCCGCATTGAACTTTGATGGGCAAGGCAGATTGAGGCTTTTGACCGTTGATCCACCCTTACAAGCCTCTGATAGGTAGAATATTCGGGTCTAACACCGACATAGATACGGAGCCCTGACGTGAAAAAGGGTCGTCACAGGCG
>CAZXAX010000058.1:0-10346 GCA_964638795.1 uncultured Bifidobacterium sp.
GGCTTGAGTCTCTTGTTGATGGGTTACTTCGTGAGGATTTTACGTAGGGCTTAAAAATCAACGATTTCTGACTTCCGCTTCGACTCAGAACGATTGGGCCACAATCAGTCCTTTCATTGTGATAATTGTCGTCCAGTTGAAATCATTAGTTAATCATCGAGTAGGCGCTCGTACACCTTGGTTTAACTTGCGTTTGCCAGTCTTCCTATCAGTCAGAAAATCTGACCACAATTGGCAGGGAGACCAAAATATGAATAAAAGATTACGGCTGATTTTTGGCCTATTGGCAGCGCTTAGCGTAGGAGTGGCCGCTTGTAGTGATAGCGAATCTGGTGAAACAACCTCAACTGGTTCTGATTCAAGTTCGACCAATGTGGATGTGGCCGATCCGATCACTGCGCTCTACGAGGATTGCAAAGAAGAGGGCAAAGTTAACCTGATCGCCCTTCCTGACGAATGGGCAAATTACAAAGGAATTCTTCAATCTTTCCGCGACAAGTACCCCGGAGTTGAGAATCCTGTAGCAAATCCAGATGCGTCATCAGCCGATGAAATGGCAGCCGTAGAAACTCTCGCGGGCCAGCCGGATATGCCGGACAACGTTGATGTCAGCCCAGCGATTGCCCAAGAAATGGTTGACAAGGGCCTGTTTGAACCATATGTGCTGACAACTGATGCCGATATTCCAGCTGGTTTGAAGGACGCGGATAACAATTGGACGGCTGCTTACTACGGAATCATGGCGATTACGACAAACACGAAGATTGTTCCCAATGCACCAAAGACTTTTGCGGATCTTATGAAGCCTGAATACAAGGGTCTTGTCGCTTTGAATGGTGATCCCCGTGAAGCTGGGGCGGCATTCGCAGCGGTCATGGCTGCATCATTCGCCAACGGCGGCAGTGCCGATGACATTCAGCCTGGCATTGACTATTTTGCCGAGCTGAAGGAAAGCGGAAACTTAGGTAGTACTGACGTAACGAAGGAAACAGTTCTTACTGGTGAAACACCGATTGCAATTGACTGGAGTTATAACGTTCCAGGTCTTGCTGCTGAGCTTGAATCTGCTGGAATCACTTATGAGACCAACTTCCCGGAAGATGGAATTTATGGCGGGTTCTATGGCCAAGGCGTGATTAAGGACAGCCCACACCAGGCATGTTCAAAACTCTGGATGGAACATATCTTCTCCGACGAAGGTGCGCTTGGGTACCTCGAAGGTGGGGCTGTGCCGGCGCGTATTGAGGCACTTACCGAAGCCGGTTTGGTGACCGAAGATATGAAGAAGAACCTTCCACCAGATGAACTCCTCTCGCAAGTCAAGTTCCTGACCCCTGCACAAGTTGAATCCGCCAAAGAAGTTCTGGCAACCAACTGGGGTCCGATGGTCGCAGACGCGGGTTGATTTCCCCCCAAGCAGCAAAGGACGGGATCACCTCGCGTCGGGTGGTCCCGTCCGCTGTAATTAACTGGTTGGGTCTAGCACCATTTTTTACGGTGCTAGTTCTTTTCCTATTTGTGCCTGCTATCGGGGTTTTCGTTCAAGCACTGCACGATGCAGATGGCTCTATCGGACTTGAATCAATGCGTGAAGCGATAACTGGCCAGAATTTGGACGCCTTCCTATTTTCTTTCACATTTGCTCTCGGTGCTGCATTAGTTGGTGCTGTTTTCGGCTTTTTCTTGACCTATGCCATTACGACCATTCAACGCCCTCGTTGGATAAAGAGTGCAGTCGTTTCGTTCAGTGGCGTAGCGGCAAATATGGGCGGGGTTTTGCTGGCATTTGCCTTTCTGAGTCTGCTTGGTCGCCAGGGCCTGATGACTAAGTTGCTTGGTGCACTTGGGTGGAATCTGTACGACGGTGATTTCAGTCTTGGAAGTGTTGCGGGATTAGTTGTCGTTTACTCGTATTTCAACATCCCCCTCATGGTTCTCGTATCACTGGCCGCGGTTGAAAACGTTCAAGCATCATGGCGCGAGGCATGTTCGAGCCTCGGTGGTGGAAGCTTTACCTACTGGCGCAGAATCGCCCTGCCGATCTTGTCCCCCGCACTTATTAGTGGGTTTTTGCTTCTGTTCGTTAACTCATTTAGTGCCTACGCAACAGCGCGTGCGCTCACAGATAACTCCAAAATTGTCCCCCTGCGGATTGGTTTCTTCTTGAGTGGTGATATCAAGACGGGCACCGATTCCGTTGGTTTTGCGCTTGCTGCTTGGATGATCATCGTTATGGGCTTAGCAATGGCTGTGTATTGGTTTGCACGCCGACGATCAGAGCGGTGGTTGCGTGCCTAAGGTGTTCTCTCGGCTGTGGCGAGCCCTAGTACTTCTAACAGCAGGAGCATTCTTTGTATTGCCGCTCTATGCCATGGTGCGTTTTGCCTTTCAGAATGTTCTGGTAGTTGATCTCACTTGGGGCAAGATCTTTAGCAATTGGTCATTCGAAAAATTCACCTCCGCCTTTCAATCGTCAAGTTTTTGGGATTCGTTCTGGTACAGCATCAGATTGGCACTTCTGACGAGTGCTTTAATGTGCACACTGGTGGTGCCAACTGTGATCTGGGTGCAACTCCGCATGCCAAGACTCCGGTCATTGGTCGAATTCTTAACGTTGCTTCCGTATGTGATTCCTGCGATTGGGCTAGTTGCAGGAATAGTGGTGATCAAACCACACGTTCGATGGTTTATCGCTAGCGACTATGCGCTGGTCCCTTTCTATCTCGTGCTTTCTTTACCCTTTACGTTTCGGGCTCTGGATAATGCGCTTAGAAGTATTGATCTTGTAACGCTCGTCACGGCATCCAGAAGTCTGGGTGCATCGTGGACACAGACTTTGATTCGTGTCATTGTTCCAAACATTAGGACGGCAGTAGTGTCCGCGGTGTTCCTGACGATTGCTGTGGTGCTGGGCGAATACACCATTGCTGATGTTCTTTTGAAGCGAACTTTGCCTGCTTTTACCGTTGAATATCGTGGTTCCGACCCGCGAGGTGGCTATGCACTGGCAGTGGCAACCCTTCTCTTTACGACGGTCTTATTCATGGTTTTGAGTTTGATCACGCGTTCAAAACAGGAAAAGTCAAAATGGAAGGTCGAACATGGCAAAGATTGAGTTCTCAAGTATTTCCAAGAACTATGGAAAAACAGCGGCGCTAAGAGAGTTCAATCTCAGTGTTAAACATGGTGAACTTGTCTCGCTTGTAGGTCCATCTGGCTGTGGTAAGACGACAGCGTTGAGGATCGCCGCTGGGTTTGTTATTCCTGACGATGGCTCGGTCATCATTGACGGCGCCGATGCAACCGAGCAATCAGCTCAAAAGAGAAACATGGGAATGGTGTTTCAAAATTACAGTCTGTTTCCGAATCTAACGGTTTTCGGAAACGTCGAGTTTGGTTTGCGAACTCGAAAAGTTCGATCAGTTCAGCGCAGGAAGTTAGTAGGTGAAACGATTGAGATGGTCCGACTCAATGGGCTTGAGGACCGCTATCCACATCAACTCTCGGGAGGTCAACAACAACGTGTAGCGCTTGCTAGAGCTTTGGCGTTCAGGCCGACAATGCTTCTATTAGACGAACCCCTTTCAGCATTAGATGCAAAAGTGCGATTGGAGGTGAGAAGCGAGATCAGGCGCCTGCAGTCCGAACTAGGTGTCACCACAATATTCGTAACGCATGATCAAGAAGAGGCTCTTTCAATTAGCGATCGACTGGCCGTGATGTCAGACGGTGTAGTTGAACAAGTTGGTACTCCGATTGACATTTATCGCCATCCCGTGAATTCGTTTGTTGCTCAATTTGTTGGAACGATCATCGAACTTGAAGCGACGGTTCTGTCTGCTTCGTTGGTTGATATTGCCGGTCAGGTAGTCCAATTGCCCCAAAGCGAGTATCGCGTTGGAAGAAAACTAAAGCTTTCGGTGCGACCCGAGGAATTCGAAATTTGTGCGACGAGCGTCTATTCCGGATGTATGAAGGGTAAGGTGACGCGACGCGAGTTCCGTGGGGCAAGTTCAATCCTCGAAGTACGGGTCGCTGGATTGGAGTCAGCGCTTCAGGTGCTGGTTGCCCAAAATGAGGAAATCCCCAACAAGGATGAAAACGTTTTTGTTCGCATCCGACCGGACTTTAAACGCATCACACCAGTTTGAGAGTGCCAGTTACCTTTAGGTGTCTTGCTAGTTTTGATTAATGGCGAGTATGTCGCTCAAAAGACTCCACGGTCCATTCAGGACTGAACTAAACAAGTTTCGAATTGAAGCATTTTGTGAGGTGGTTGGCATCACGCCGACGGCCAATGTGCCGATTAGTTACTTGGCGATGCTTGCTTGGGCGGTGCAGTGGGATGCATTCGGAGCGATACCACCCGAAGTGATGAATGCAGCCGGGGCAAGGGTGCACGGCGAGCATGAGATCCGGTTGCACGAGAGCATCAAACCAGGTGAGTGGTTGGAGACACATTCACGCTTGATCGGAGTCAGGCCGAATCGCGCAGGGACTGTTGCAATCCAACACATTGTCCATGCAAAGGATGGCCAATTGGTGGCTGAACAGTGGTGGTCACTTTTTCTTGGAGGGGTTCAACTGGAATCAGCAGGCGACGGCGCTCCGGATCACACATTTCCTGAAGAGGCACGCGCGAGCCACCTGCGCACTGTCTCGGTTCCAGTTACCAAGAGAACAGCGCGCGATTACGCAGCAGTGTCTGGTGATTGGGCGGATCATCATTTCGATACTGAATCAGCGGCTCGTAGCGGAGCGGCTGCACCATTCCTGCACGGGCTCTGTACGTTTGCAATATGTGCAAATGCCGCAAGTGACGGCCGAGATATCAAGCGCGTTGCTGCCCGATTTGCAGCTCCGGCAATGCTCGACAACGACATCAACGTGGATGTCTTTTCAATTGGCGCTGTAGGAAATGTATTTGAGGCAAATTGTGCTGGCGCAAAAGTTGCCTCAAATGGTGTCGTTGAGTTTCGCTGACTCTCAGCCGCCAAGCCCGCCGATTCCGCAGTCGGATGCAGCCGACATCACTATGCCTGAAAGGTCCTCTTGGGCAGAGCTTGTGTCAATTCCAAGCAGTCCATCAACTATGTAGCTCTGCATTTCTTCGCCTTCAATGATGGTGTCAGCAAGACATTTGATGTTCTCCTCGGTGGCGCCAGCACCCAATGAGCCAGAAAAAGAATCAGCGATTTTTTCTGACAGGTCAGCACAGTCACCATCGAACAACATTGAGCGCAGTTCTTCGCGTTGATCGTCGTCCACGGGAGGCATCTGGATATCTTCGTTTTCAGCAAGGTCTGTTGGAGTAATTCCTTCCTCGACAAAAGCATCCACACCGATCACATCAACCAAGCGTTCTGCAATACACGAGCTTTCCTCGGTTGTGAACGACGTCGTTCCATCACCATCGGTTTCAAGGCCAGCAGTAATCGCTTCGATGTATTCCTGCTTCTTGTCCTCTGATCCTGAGCTGTCAGAGCCACCCCCACATGCAGAAATAACTAATGCGAGAGTAAACGCAGATGCGTAGCGGGCGATTTTCATGTTGCCTCCTTGGCTATTGCGAGCCTAGGGCGTATCGAGGGCTGGAATTAGATATCTAAGGACGGCCCAAGAATGGTTTCGGCGAATTCTTTGATTCCATCCAAAGCCTCGCGAGATGACTTCCACGGGCTGATCAACATTCGATCGATACCGAACTCTCGGCCACGCTTAACGTCATCAAGACTTGTCACGGGACCACCACCCATTGTGATCTCGCATTTTTCAGTAATCCCAGCCGCGGCACGGATTTCATTTATCTTGGCAATTGACGCGGGTAATTGCTCCAACGAATGGTTCATCGGGATCCAGCCTTGACCAATTGTTGCCGCACGTCGCAACGCCGCAGGGCCATCGCCGCCAACGATGATCGGTGGATGAGGCTTTGTGAATGGTTTGGGTTCAAATGCAACTTGATCAAAGTCAAAATGTGCACCGTGGTGCTCGATGATCTCATCGGTCCACAATTTGATGCATATCGCAAGTGACTCATCTACACGCTTTCCTCTAGTTGCAAAGTCGAGTCCAACTACATCCCATTCTTCTTTTAACCACGAAGCACCGATGCCGAACAAAAATCGACCTTTGGAGACGATGTCCAAAGTTGTCGCGGCACGAGCAACAGTGAACGGGTGACGCAAACCAATGTTGTAAACATGAGTCCCAAACTTGATGTTCTCGGTCTTGCCAGCGAGAAATGCAAGGTATGTGAACACGTCATAGATGGGCACAGTCGCAGGTATGGGTGGGTGATCTTGTCCCTGATGTGGGCTACCAGCTGCTTGAACCGGTATCACCATGTGCTCTGGAAGCCAGGCAGATTCGAATCCGAGTTGATCGCCTAATACCGCAACACCTTCCCAAGATTTTGGATTGAGTGCGCCGAATGTGAGTCCAAATTTCATGTAGTCCCCCGACTTCTCACAATACGCAAAAGAACCCACCCCGAAGGGTGGGTTCTTTCAAAGGACACAGAGTCCGAGGTGTTACCTCTTCTTCTTTGCGCCAGCCTTCTTTGCTACCGGCTTCTTCTTGGCAACTACTTTTTTGGCAGCTGCTTTTTTCTTTGCCGGAGCTGCCTTCTTTGCAGCGGGCTTTGCCGGTGCAGCTGGGCGGCTGGTGTTGATCTTTGGAGCTTTGACATTGCCAAGAGCGATGTCTTTGAAGCCCTTCAGAGCTGTGATCTTGGCGACATTCTTTGCTTTCACCTTGATCTGCTCACCGGTGGCTGGGTTACGAGCAATGCGAGCTGGTCGGTGGACCTTCGCGAATTTCGCAAACCCTGACAGGTTGACAACTTCACCCTTGGCAACGGTGGCCAAGATGACGTCGATCGTCCCATCAACTACTCGGGCCGCCGTCTTGTTGTCGACGTCGGCGTGAACTGCTACTGCTTGGATGAGGTCACGTTTCTTCATGTAACTGAATTTACGCATATTTTCGGGCGAATTGTGTGATACCCCGTGCGAAATTAGTTCCGCCTATCCTTGGTTGCGTGCGGTGGGTAAAGGTGATTTTGGCGGCGATTCTGGTTACGGTGTCCGCGCCCGTCGGATTAGCGCGGGCAGCCATTTACACAGCCCCCGCAGGGGATGCCGCTGAGTGGCTCTTTGACCCCACTTCGGTGGTCTCTGTTGCGCTCGATTTCCCTCAGGAATCGCTGGATGCGCTTGCTGTGGACCCTTACACATATGTACCTGCGACTTTTACCATGGTGGCTGATACGACCACATTTGGTCCCTGGAACATCACCGCCAAGATCAAGGGGCGTATTGGCTCCTATCGGGCACTGCCCGGAAAGTCAGCTTTCAAACTCAAGTTCTCGAACTCCGCCCAGCGTGTTAGCGGCCTGAAAAAACTGACCCTGAACAACATGGTGCAGGACCCATCCAAGATTCACGAGACCGTCGTATACAAACTGTTTCGATCTGTCGGCGTGCCTGCTCCGCGGACCGGGTATGCAAATCTCACAATCAACGGTGAAGCCTTTGGGCTGTACCTGAATGTAGAGACTGTCGATGACGTGATGCTGGACAAGTGGTACGGAGCTGACAACACCAACCACCTATACGAGGGCACCTACTTGGGTTGGTCTAATCAATGGGACCCATTTGATGGCGGTTACGAGGTGGACGAAGGCGATGAAGATGATCGTGCAGATCTACAAAACCTGTACAACGTCAATAACACCGGCGCTGATGATTGGTTTGACGCGATGGACGACATCGTGGATTTTCAGAATGTGGTTCGCATGTGGGCGGTTGAGCGATATTCAGGACACTGGGATGGTTACTCGGCTGACATAGTCAACAATTTCTATTTCCACAGTGACGCGACAAACAAGTTCACAATGCTGCCCTGGGGCACGGATCAAACTTGGGGCGGCGACCTTGACTACTCCAGTGTCAATGGCGGAACTTTGTTTGTTAACTGCATGAATGTAAAGCGTTGCCGCGACATGTACGTGCGCGCAGTTGAGACAGTGCGTGACACTGCGCAATCGCTGAATCTTGCTTCGTATGCCAGTGAGATATACACAGGCATACGTACTCACCTCGATGCGGATCCAAAGAAAGAGCATTCAATTGAGGATGCTGACTGGCACGCTTCTTCAACGCAGGCGGTAATCAACAATCAGATTGATCGCGTGAATCGCTGGCTTGCAGTTGAAGCAACCGCACCGCTGTTGCTCAGTCTCACGGAAGGCGCCGAGTCCATCCAGGTGCAATGGAGACCAGCACAATTAACGAGCACGGAGTTTTCAGTCGCGCCTTATCCAGTCACTGCACACCGAGTTTTTTATCGTCGAGCCGGTGCACCATCTTGGAGAAGTGTTGAAGTTTCCGGAGCTGACAGCGAGAGCGTTGAAATCACCGATCTTTCAAGTGGAGTGGAGTACGAAGTGCGAGTGGCAGCCGTCTCTACACGCAGAGTCTGGTCCTCTTCAAACATTGAATCAATCACATTGGGCGTGCCCTCAAAAGTCCTGTTCGCCGAGACAACTGTGGTGGATAAGAGAGCGCGCATCCGTTGGCGAGCACCGGTGACTTTTGGTGCCGCTACACCCGATACTGCAGTTTTTCGCATCGAGATGCGTCCACTCATGGGGCGTAAGTGGCAAAGAGTTGTTAGTGCACGGTTCAACCCCGATTCAAGCGGTTGGTACACACGATGGGTGAAGCTCACCAATCTTGAGCGTGTTCACGAATTTCGGATCCGCGTCGAGACTGATTATGGCGAAAGCGGATGGGTCACTCTGCGCCAGGCATATGGCTAGGAAATAAACGCGAGGCCAATAACCAATGGCACAACGATCCACGCAAGTGCCAAAAGAATGATTGCGTAAACAGCAAAGTTGTAGCTCTCATCACGTGGAGGATCACCTGCAGCACCGATTGTTTCCCACAATGCTGCAAGTGCCTGATCGGTGGCGAGCCGGATGCGGCGCCGCGCCACAGCAGCGCTATACAGCGCTACCCAGGAGAGGGCAAACAGCACGCTCACGGCGATTATGCCGAGTGCGATCACTCCGAGTGTGTGGTTGAGTGCCTCACTTGCAACACTCTGGATTCCACTGGCAACAGAGGTGAGTGCTGCGCCACCGAGAATGAACGAGGGAAGCCCGAGCGACTTGGAGTTCATGCCGTCGCGCACGCGACGAAGATCAATTCGCGCGCGGCGCAGCATATGGTGCTCTTCTGTGTGCCATGGACTGTTTGCTTCGCGACGCTCGTAGAGCCCGCAAATTCTGTTCGTCACTTTGTTGATGTAACTCTTGACGATGAAGCCAGATGCTTGCTCAACAAGCCATTTGGCTATTGGAGTTAGTGGGCCCAATCGCCGAACTGTGGCCTGTCTCGGGCCATTGCGGTCAAGCACTTCAATTGATCGCACCATCATTCGATGAGCTTCTTCGAAGCGATCCGGATAGCGCAGGGGGCGAACGGCAGAGAGTTGAGCGATGATGTCCTGCTCGGGCTTACCTCGACCGCCAAGTTGTACAAGGAGTACATCTCGCTCAGCATCCGTGGACGCCCGCAGCACCTTTAGGGCGTCAATTTTGTCCAGCAACAATTCTGTTTTTGATTCGTTTACCGGGGGTTCATTTTCTGAGACCACAACTAGATCGTAGTAATTCGTATCGTTGAAGAGATTTCAGAAGGTGGGCTAGTGTTGACCAAAACAAATCCGATAGGGGTAGAAAATGAAGCGCACAGCCCGAGTTTTTGCTGCGATTTCGTTGTCAATTGGTCTTCTGAGCGTGGCGACACATTCTGCGCAAGCCGAAGTGCGTGCGAGCGCACTCAAGGTCTACAAACTCAATCTCAACGTAAAGAATGGCAAGAACAAGACGCTGCTCCTGGTGTCAAAGTCGGGTCGCACACTTGACACCGTGAAGGTGACTAGATCGCCTCAGCAGATTCAGTTCGTAACTGATGGCAAAAACAAGGTGTCGTCTATTGCCGGTGCGACAATTCAGATTGTTGCTACGACTGGTGGCGATTATTACGGCCCTGTGGTCCTTGGTTGGAACAAAAATCCCGGCAATAAGCCGTTCAATCGTGCTACAAGCGTTTACACAAAGCTGAAAGCAAGCACGCGTACCACACTTGCTCTTGGCACAATCACAGTGACCAATGCGGTTGGCACCACTAAGCAGGGTTACGGAAAGCCAACCACCAATTCGTCGCTAGTTGATACCTCCGCAGGAGCGGCAGTTCGTGCAACTGCCGGCAAACCAAAGGGTGTTGGCAATTACGGCAAGTCCTCAACCTCGTCACAAGAGATCGGTGCGTTTG
>CAZXAX010000059.1:0-10031 GCA_964638795.1 uncultured Bifidobacterium sp.
ACCTACGGAAGGGATAACCGCTGAAAGCATCTAAGTGGGAAACCCGTTCCAAGATGAGCACTCCCATGCGGTCAACGCAGTAAGGCCCGTGGCTAGACCACCACGTTGATAGGCCGGAAGTGTAAACGCGGTAACGCGCCAGCTGACCGGTACTAATCGGCCGAGGGCTTGATTTTGAACAAAGCTCGTGCTTGCTCTGGAGTCTTCGTGGGAGATCCCACATTGACAACTAATTTCTGGTGGCCATGGCGGCGGTGTCACACCCGTTCCCATCCCGAACACGGCAGTTAAGCCCGCCCGCGCCAATGGTACTTGGGGGTAGACCCCCTGGGAGAGTAGGTCGCCGCCAGAGTTCGCATTGAACGGCCCTCGTGTGTGTTTTCACCGCGAGGGCCGTTTCATTTCCCGCCCTGACGTGGCGACGATTCTTAGGATTGACAAATGACTGATTCCAGATCTGGGCGCCCTTCGCGTCCTGGCAGACCCGCCGGTGGTGGGCGTTCCTCCGCTGGGGGACGCAGCAACGACCGTGGACGCAGTTCTGGATCGGGTCGTCCGCGACGAGATGATGATCGTCGTCCGCGACGTGATGATGATCGTCGACCGCGACGTGATGACGACCGCCCCGATACTCGAACCGATGCGCAACGAAAAAGCGATGAAGTTAAACGTCGCATCGGTGAGCGTCGCGTTAAAGAGGGTCCGAGCACTCCGCCTAAACAATCGCAGGAGCGCTGGATTGATGAAGGACCGGTGCGCGGCGCGGCGAAGGGTGCGGTTAAGCGCGGCAAGGTTGACGGTCGCGGCGCGCGCAAGCCGGCCAAACCCACTACGTCACCTGATCGCAAGAAGGCGCGCAAAGTTGCCAATGATGTGCAGTCGCAGTTCGTCGCAGCCGTTGGCCCGCGGCGTGCAACTCGCATGGCGGAGCAATTCGCAGAAGCCACAATCGCATTTGATCGTGATCGGGTAGATGACGCTCGACGCTTGCTCCTGGCAATGGGCAGGGAAGCCCTAAGTGCTCCATGTGCGCATGAGTTGATGGGTCTTATTCGCTACCGCTCGCGTGAATGGAAAAAGGCGGCGGCAGAGCTTGAAATTGCGCTTGCCTCCATGCCAGATGCAGTTGAACACATACCAGTGTTAATGGATTGTTATCGTGCGCTCGGCGATCATGCTCGCGTGTCCGAATTGTGGAAGGTGCTTGGGGAGGAATCTCCACATCCAGAAATCATGGCGGAGGGACGAATCGTTCTTGCTGGTACCAAAGCAGATCAAGGCGACCTCTCCGCAGCTTTGATGCTGATGGAAAAATCGGGGCGCAAGGTGAAGCCAGTGCGCGACTACCACCTGCGTGAATGGTATTTCCTCGCTGACCTGTATGACCGCAGTGGCGATGTGATTAACGCTCGTAAATACTTCAGTTGGGTTTATGAAAACGACCCTGACTTTGTGGATGTACTTGAGCGCCTGGCGTCACTTGGCGGCTGAAATTCTTTGTAACAGCGCAGTGTTCAAAACCTTGTCTCAGGGCTGAGGCAACATAGTCCTCACTTCCTCTCGCGTTCATGAGATAACAAGGTGATGCAAATGGGCAAGAGCAAGAAGTCCACTGGGGCCGATGAAATCAATGGTCTAAATGTGGTTGTAGTTGAAGGAGTTGTGAAGCAGGAGCCAACTCTTCGAGAGTTGGGTGACGGGGAACTTGTTCGCGAATTCGTGATCTCTACTTATTTGGATGGGCGCCAAGTTAAGACACCGGTGGTGTGCCGAGAGGCGCTTGGTTCTGCACTTGGTGCAGGCGATGAGGTCACTGTTGTGGGCCATGTGCAAATGCGGTTTTTCGCTGCTGGCGGGCGAGTCACTTCGCGGACCGAGGTTGTGGCCAAACAGGTTTTTGGGGCTCGTGCTCGTGCGGCCCGCACAAAGGCACTTTCTGGCGTTGTACAAGTTATTGAGGGTCGATAAAAGATCAAGCGCCTGCGTGGCGACCACTAACCTCACTGCTAGAAGTTTCTCGGTTTTGCCGAGAGTTGGTCGAATAGTTAGGAGCCGAAGTGGACGTTTCTGCGCTGCTTGGAGACGAAGCAAAGAGCCTCTTGGGTCACACATGTAATGGCATCAAAGCAGGTGACATTACGTTGCCCGGAGGCGACTTCGTAGATCGTGTGTTCTCAGATACGGATCGCAGTCCACAGGTGCTGCGCAGTCTTGGTTCGTTGTACAACAGCGGGCGCTTGGCGGGTACCGGGTATGTTTCGATTCTTCCGGTGGATCAAGGAATTGAGCATTCAGGGGCTGCGAGTTTTGCCCCGAATCCGGCTTACTTTGATCCAGCGAATATCTGTGAACTGGCCATTGAAGGCGGCTGTAACGCAGTCGCTACTACCTACGGAGTGCTTGGCGCCGTTAGTCGCCGCTATGCACATCGAATTCCATTCATCGTGAAAATCAATCACAACGAACTCATGACCTATCCGAACCGCTTTGATCAGGTGATGTTTGGATCCGTGAAGCAGGCCTTTGATCTCGGTGCCGCAGGTGTGGGAGCCACGATCTATTTCGGGTCGCCTGAATCAACGCGACAAATTCAAGAAGTCGCGGCTGCATTCAAAGAAGCCCATGATCTTGGAATGTTCACCGTGTTGTGGTGCTACCTGCGCAATAACGAGTTCAAAAAAGACGGCGTGGATTACCACGTTGCTGCAGACTTGACTGCTCAGGCCAACCACATCGGCGTGACCATTGAAGCCGACATCATCAAGCAAAAATTGCCGGAAAACAATGGTGGCTACAACGCACTTAGTGGCTATGGCAAAACCAGTGCCAAGGTTTACGACTCACTGACCACGGATCATCCAATCGATCTAGCTCGTTGGCAAGTTGCGAACTGCTACATGGGTCGCATTGGACTCATCAACTCTGGTGGCGAGAGTAAAGGTGCCGGCGATCTTGCAGCGGCGGTAAAAACAGCAGTGATCAACAAGCGCGCGGGCGGACAAGGCTTGATCTCGGGTCGGAAAGCTTTTCAGCGGCCAATGGTCGAAGGCATCCAATTGCTTAACGCAATCCAGGATGTTTATCTGGATAAGTCGATAACAATCGCCTGACCCGCTTTGTCACGCCCATCGGGCATGATTGCTGCGATGCTGATAGCTGTGTTCGCCGAGGCTAGGGATGTAATCTCCTATGCAATCGTGTATTTCATCCTCTTTGGGGTGCCATTAATCGCCTTGGTCTTGTGGTGGGATTACCGCCGCTGGCGTAAAGCGCAATACCGCGAGTGGCTGCAAAGCGTGACCCACGAGCAGCCAAACTTCGATGCGTTTGGTCGTCTGCCGGTGTTGCCGCGCTTTGGAGTCATTCCTTCAGCATTTATGGTGAACGATCTAGACCCCGATTTCAATGGCAGCCCGGTGTCGTATACGGCGGGTCGATATCCAGAGTCAGGCGTGCAACGCATGATGCTGAATGGCCAGGACTATCCCTTGAATGAACAGCAGATTGCTGAGATGGAAGTCTGGGGCACAATCGATGGAATCCCGATCGAAGACTTCGACGACTGGAGTGACTGGAGCTAACTCAGTCAAGCGGGCGAAAGACGAGCCCAGTGAGAAGCTTGGGTGTGAAGAAAGTCGATTTCGGTGGCATCAGGAGGCCCTCGTCGGCAGTGCGCTGTATTTCGGCAACAGTTACGGGCTTGATCAAAATCGCGCACGTACCGCGCCCGTTGCGCAGTTCATGCAACACCTCGGTAACTCCGTGCTGGTAGGTCAATTCGTGTGGGGTTTGAGCGAGAGCGTGTTCGAGTTTGGCTCCATCCAAGTTACGTACTTCTGCAAAAACTCCAGGCTTTTCAATCAGTAGCGTGCCAGATCCATTCGGGTGCACTAGGCACATCACATTACGTGACTCCATCTCGGCAAGCGTGCTCTGATTTACCGCATCAATTTCTTGGAGGTCAAAACTGGCCCGCAGTGCTTCGCGCATGGAGTCATGATCGATTGCACTGTAAAGGCGGTGAATGGCTGCCACATTGAGTTGTTCTTCGCTGAGTTCAGCCACATACGCGAGTGTGTAGTCGGCATCTTTACTGCCATTGGCTGCGCGCTGTTCATCACGATAGGTGCGGCTCACGGCATAACGATGATGGCCATCGGCAATGACTGTGGGTGCGCTCGCCATGAGGTGTTGGATCTCAGATACCCGCCCTGCATCATCGATGATCTCCACGATGTGGACTACTCCGTCTTCATCAGTGACCCGACCTACTTCGGTTCCTGGTTCGGAGAGAATTGATGTGAGGCCACTGGCAAGTGAAAGCCCCCAGACAGGGGAAAGGTTCATGCGCGTGGCGCGAGTGAGATCGAGACGATCTGACTTGGCTTTCGGGGTGGTGCGCTCGTGGGGCAAGACGGGTCCAGCACCTTCATCACAGACCTCAATTGCTCCAAGGACCCCCGCGGTCTCGCGCGCACGACCCTGGGCGTCGGTGAATTTCATGCGGTAGATCGTGAAAGTCGGAGCAGGATCACGCACGAGTACCCCTGACGTTTGCCAGTCAGAGATGGTCGCAGCTGCTTGTGTGTACCGGGAGTCACCGTCGCTTTCTAAGGGGCAATCAACAACAACAACATTGTTCGGGGACTTAGAGGCGTAATGGGCGCGATCTTCGGGGCTCAACACGTCATATGGCGGGGATATAACGGTTGTGAGGTCTTGTTCGGCCGAGTAGCGAAGGGCTTTAAAGGGCAAGAATTTCGTCACCCATATACGGTGACAGATGAAGCCTGGCAATACAAATACCTAGGGTAGACAGGTGCTCCTTTTGTGCGATCTAGACGGCGTAGTTTGGCTGGCTCATCAGCCGTTGCCGGGCAGCGTGGAAGCTCTGGAATCGTGGCGCGCGGCAGGACACGAGATTGTGTTTTGCACCAACAATTCCTTCAACACGATTGCCGACCAAGAACGGTTCCTATCGGTAATTGGCATTGATGCTGCGAACAGGGTGGTCTCTTCAGCCACAGCTGCAGGAACCTTGGTGAACGCCGGTGAATCAGTGCTTGTGTGTGGGGGGCAAGGCATTCGTGAAGCTGTCGCGGCTCGTGGGGCGACTGCAATCGTTCACGGCGAAAGTGTTGCCAATGTGGATGCAGTGGTTGTTGGGTTTGATCGGGCATTCGATTATCAAAAACTCCAAGAGGCAAGTGCTGCGGTGCGTAACGGCGCACGACTCATAGGCACAAATCATGATCCGACTTACCCAACTCCAGAAGGAGAGATACCTGGGGGAGGTTCTTTGGTTGCGGCAGTGGCGTATGCGAGCGAAACCGAGGCCATTTTTGCAGGCAAGCCAATGCGTCCGATGTTCGCAGCCGCGATGTCGCTCGCTGAACGGTTAGTAGGTGGAGCAGTAAATGTGGCTGAAATATTTGTCGTCGGTGATCGTGATGATTCTGACGGTGAGTTCGCGCGACGTAATGGAGTTCAGTATTGCCATGTTCGAAGCGGTGTGAAGACTCCGCCCGCAGATGGAGTTAAATCTTTTGCTGATTTGGGGGATGTTATATCGCAATTGCTTGGAGCTGGTGTTGCGTAGATCAAGGTTGGACCAAGAACTATTACGCCGCGGAATGGTTGATAGCAGGACCGCTGCAACAAATGCGATTGAGGCTGGGGTTGTGCTGGTAAACGGAGCAGTGGCTGATAAGGCATCGCGCCAAGTTTCGCCGTCCGATGCCATTGTGATTACTGAGCGTGCTCGCTATGTGGGTCGCGGCGGAGAAAAACTTGCCGCTGCACTTGAGCGCTTCGCGATTGTGGTTGCCGGCCGAGATGCACTGGACGTTGGTTCTTCTACGGGCGGATTTACGGACTGCCTGTTGCAGCATGGTGCTAAATCGGTGGTGGCTATTGATGTGGGTCGCAACCAATTGCACGAGCGCCTTCGCAATGATCCACGTGTGAAATCGCATGAAGGTCTCCACATCAAAGACGCAAGTTCTGGGGCTGTTGGTGGACCATTTTCATTGATTGTGGTTGACCTCTCATTCATTTCACTCAAGTCGGTCGCGGACCATCTAGTCGCGCTCGCCACAAGTGGCGCCGATTTGGTGCTGCTGGTGAAGCCGCAGTTCGAAGCGGGGAAAACCGAAGTCAGTAAAGGGCAAGGAATAATCCGTGATGAGGAGATACGCCAGCGAACTTTGACAGAAGTGACCGAGTGCTACGCGGCCAAGGGCTTTACGATGGAAGACGTGATTGATTGTCCCGTTCCTGGCGCCAATGGGAATGTTGAGTATTTGCTATGGCTACGCGCCGGGGAAAGAAGCGGAACGTGAAACGAGTCCTGCTGGTTCCGCATCCAACCCGTACCGACGCACAAGAACTCCTTAGCTCGGCGGCCGATTTTCTGGAGCGCCATGGGGCACAGGTAATTCGTCGCACCGTGTCGGATTTTTCAGTAAAAGGTGGAGCGGAATTCGGTGTTGGCGAATTAGATCTTGTAGTCACTCTCGGCGGTGATGGAACTGTGTTGCGTGCACTGCAGTTGGTTGGCGATTCTGAAACTCCAATCATTGCCGTGAATGCGGGGAACCTTGGCTATCTAACAGAGCTCGCACCTGACAAATTGATGGCGACTTTGGAGCGCTGGTTGCAAGGGGCCTCATTTGTTGAAGATGACCGCATGTTGCTTCGAGTGGAATGCAATGTTCAAGGCGCAATAACCCATCGATTTGCTCTTAATGAGGCGGTTGTTGAAAAACGCGAGTCGGGGCACACCGTGCGTGTTCGGGTGGATATTGATGATGAGGTTTTTACATCATTTGTTGCAGATGGGGTCATCGTGGCCACACCAACTGGCTCCACCGCTTATGCATTTTCAGCGCGTGGTCCCATCATTTCGCCGCGACAACGAGCGGTTTTAATGACGCCGGTTTCGCCTCACATGCTCTTTGACAGGTCGCTGGTGCTTGCAGGTGATGAAAAGTTACGGATTACCGTTGAAAGCAACCGCGAAGTTGACCTGGTGGTTGATGGCACGGTGTTTGCATCTCTTGCTTACGGCGATACCGTCACCTGCACGGGTGCGGACCGTGTGGCTCGATTTCTCCGTCTCGAACCGCGCAGGTTCCATCGAATTTTGAAGACCAAGTTCGGTTTAGCCGATCAGGTGGGCGGTTTGGATGCTCAGTGAACTCCACATTGAGGGTTTGGGTGTAATCAGTAATTCAACAGTTCTCTTTGAGAATGGACTCGTGGCCATAACCGGTGAGACTGGTGCGGGAAAGACGATGATCGTCGAAGCAATCGACCTCTTACTGGGGGAGCGGTTTGAGGCCTCAATGCTGCGTGCGGATTGTGACGAGGCACGTATTGATGGTCGTTTCGAGATTGATGGCAAAGAAATAATTCTGTCGCGGGTGATGCCTCGTACGGGACGTTCTCGGGCCTATATCGATGGTCGGCTCGCCACCGCCGCACAACTAAGCGAGATAGGCGCGGGCTTAGTCGACTTGCACGGCCAGAACGCTCAACACAGCATCATTCGCATGGGAGCCCAACGCGCAGCACTTGATCAGTTTGGCAAAGTGGATCTCTCTCGTCTGCGGGAACTGCGCGCACGTCTCACCGAGATTGATGCGTCGCTGGCAACACTGGGCGGAGATGCACGAAGTAGGGCACGAGAGATTGATCTGCTTAAGTTCCAGATCACCGAGATCGAATCAGCCGGCATTACTTCGGGCGATGAGGATGTTCATTTGGATGCCGAAGAAGATCGTCTTTCCAAGGCCTCCCAATATCGCCAGTCCTTCATAACTGCTTATGGTTTGTTAAGCGATGATGATGGTGCGCTAGACAAAGTCCACGCCGCCATCGCGGCTCTTGGGTCGGGTACAGCAACAGAGGAACTGGCAAGCAAGTTGCGCGGAATTATTGCCGAACTCGATGACGCTGCTGCTGAACTTCGAGTTGAATCGGAATCAATCGAAGAAGACCCTGAGCGGCTTGAGGCGATTCGTCAACGGCGACACCAGTTGCGGGATTTACGTCGTAAATACGGCGAGAAACTTGAAGATGTATTGGCGTACTTCAATGAAGCGTCCACCCGGTTGAACGAGATGCTAAGCCACGATGCCAGGGTTGCAAATCTTGAAGCTGATCGTGCAACTGCACTTGATGAACTCGCAAAAGAAGAACTCAAAGTGCTCGCTGTTCGTCAGAAGGTGGCACCAAAATTGGCCGTAGCTGTGAATTCGCTCTTGCCAGGTCTGGCGTTGGCAAATGCTCGCATCGAAATCGAGGTTCGAGGCAATGCTGGCGATGAAGTTGAAATCCGCTTCAGTGCCAACCCAGGAATGCCGATGCAACCACTATCGAAAGTGGCTTCCGGCGGCGAAACCTCCAGATTGATGTTGGCTATGAACCTTGTCTTGACTACTTCACCCCCGACACTGGTTTTCGACGAAGTGGATGCGGGTATCGGTGGCGACGCCGCAAACACAGTTGCTGAGGCGCTCGGAAAACTTGGTCTGTCGCGTCAAGTTTTAGTGGTTACGCATCTTCCTCAAGTTGCTGCCTCTGCTTCCCAGCAAGTTTTTGTATCAAAACGTGTTGAAGGCAAAAAGACCTTCGCGGAAGCAAATACTCTGAGCGGGGCTGAGCGCGTTGCTGAAATCGCACGAATGCTTTCTGGTGACTCCCAAAGCAGGACCGCTCTCGCGCACGCCAAAGAGATCATCAATGCCGCGCGGGCGCGGATCGAGGGGCGAGTTAGTTAAGTGTCCGGACAAATCGCAGGGATAGCAAAGGCTGGGTCACGAACCAAAGATCTGACGAAACGCCTCAATGCTGGTGACGTCGCTGTTATCGACCATGAGGATCTTGATCCCGTGGCTGTAGATGCGCTGATTGGCTCGGGCGTCGTTGCAGTAATCAATTGCTCGCCATCGTTCTCCGGCAGGTATCCCAACGTTGGCCCCCGAGATCTTGTTGCCTCTGGCGTATTACTAGTTGATCTTGAGGCCCCAGGAATAATGTCAAGCGTTAGCGACAACAGTGGAGTTGTTCTCAGTTGGGGCCCCGACGGTGCGGTCACTGTTTCGCAATTTGGTCAAACAATTGGTACCGGTCGGGTTCGTGACCTTAAAGCGTTGGACTTTGAATTATCTGAGTCCAGACGCAATGTGGCTGATCAGTTAGAGCGCTTTGCTGAGAACACTCTTGAATACATGCTTCAAGAACGTCACCTTGCAACCGATGCGCCAGATTTGCCCTCAACACGCGTTGTATTCAAAAATCGCCATGTTTTGATCGTGGTGCGAGGCGTCGATTTCAAAGAAGATCTCGCGGCTTTGAAAACATCTGGTTATCTACGCGAGATGAAGCCAATAGTGATCGGTGTCGACGGTGGAGCTGACGAACTCATTGAACAAGGGATCACCCCGGATTTGATTATCGGGGACTTTGATTCGGTGAGCGAACACACGCTCCGATGTGGCGCTGAGTTAATCGTTCACGCTTATGCGGGTGGGCGAGCGCCAGGTGCTCAAAGACTCACTGATTTGGGCCTCGAGTTTCTGCTCTTTGAAAGTGCGGGTACTTCTGAGGACATCGCGATGTTGCTGGCCTATGAACTCGGCGCGGAGCTCTTGGTGGCGGTGGGAACGCACTCTTCAATGGAGGATTTCCTCGACAAAGGTCGAAAGGGGATGGCGTCGACATTCTTGGTGCGCCTAAAAGTGGGACGCATGCTCGTGGACGCCAAGGGAGTGAATCGTTTGTACCGCCCTGTGGTTCGAACGCGTGATGCATGGCTTTTTGCATCCGTGATGCTTGTTTCCTTGGTTGCGGTGGTGAGTATCAGTGAACCTGTAAGGCTTTGGGGTAAGAGCGTATGGGTTTGGCTCAAGTCCGTATTCGGCTGAGTCAGAACTTTTAGGATCAATAGCAATGATTAATGTCCGCTATCACATTTTTAGTCTTATTGCGGTCTTTGCGGCATTGGCAATTGGATTGACTATTGGAAC
>CAZXAX010000060.1:0-9878 GCA_964638795.1 uncultured Bifidobacterium sp.
TGGCGAGTAGAGCCAAAGGCGGCACAAAATATGACAACACAAAGTGTTGCACCATGTGCACCGAGTACAGATACTCCTCGGCAATGTCATGCGTTGGCCAGTCGGTTGCGAACCACAAAAGCCCAATGCCCACCACGAACGCATAAGTGTTCTTGCGCGAAACGACCACTGCGCCTTTGGGCAACGCGCGTGGCCCGATTACTCGCACTGCATAGATGTAGGCCGCAATTACTGCCGCAATCAAAATCCATACTTCAAGATGAAGTTGGAATCGCCAAGGATTAGCGAAGGGTTCGGCGGTGGCGCCAAACATTGTCGTTCCCAATCAGGAAATGAAGAACTTGAAGGTTGCTAGCGCAACGGCATAGACCGAAACCGCTAGTCCAAGCCCGGTGTAAAACATCAAGCTGAAGACCTTGCTGTCGAACTTGAGATGCATGAAGTAGCTCACAACCATCACAAACTTGATCACCATCATGATCAAAAGCGATGGCAAAAATAGCGGTCCAAAATCGACGTAGTAGGTGGAGACTTCAAGGGCAGTGATTGCAGCCAAGATCAGTGCGATACGGATGTACTTCGCATCGGTCATCGCGTGATCGTGCGCATCGGCGTGGTCGTGTTCTGTTACTTGGTCCGTGGTTGTGTTCATTGCAAGCCCCTATCTCCGATCAGGTCGGAATCAGATACACCAAGGTAAAGATGACAATCCAGACGACGTCAACGAAGTGCCAATAGAGACCTACCATCTCAACAACTTCGGCTCGATCACCATGGATCTTGCTGCGCTTGTTGATTCCAACCAGCGACATCAACATGATGACACCGATGGTCACGTGAACACCGTGGAATCCGGTGAGCGTGTAGAAGCTGGAGGAGAACAAGCTGGTCGTGAAGCCAAGACCTTCGCGATAGAAGGCGGTGAATTCATAGACCTGACCACCAACAAATGTGGCACCAAGCAGCGCGGTTGCGGTGAGCCACAAGTTCATGTTGCGGTCGTCCTTGCGTTGCGCAGCAGATACCGCAAGCACCATGGTAAGTGACGACATGAGGAGCACGAACGACGACACCGAAGTGAATGGGATGTCGAAGATCTGGCCCGGGCGAGGACCCTCATTCACGCGTCCGCGGTAGAGCATGTAAGTGGAAATAAGCCCACCAAAGAGAAGGCATTCGGATCCGAGAAACAGCCACATTGCCAACTTCACATTGGATAAACCACTCGATGTGTGGTGAGCGGCGTGTTGGTCGTGGGCTACTGCAACATCAGCCATGGGATGCAAGCTCCTTGTTCGAACCGTCTGCTGGCGGGTCATAGTCTTCGGGTTCTGCAGTTCCTGGCTCGAGGGACCAGCCGTACATCGCACGCAGAATTCCCAGCGCGCCGCCGACTGCAACCACGCGGTTGTAGATCACTCCGATTCCAACAATGAAGATCGCTACCGACAACACAAGCGGCCAGTAGGACGGTGATGGTAAATGGATATGTGATTCGGCGTTCGCGGTCTGCTCGGCAAGAATGTCCTCGGCGGTGCGAACCTGCTTAATTTCACCTGTTGCTTCGTCTTCTTCGTATTTGCGGTGGAAGAACTCATCAAGATGGTGCACCGTTGGAATCGCATCAAAGTTGTGTTCCTTTGGCGGATTAGTGGTCATCCACTCCAGGCTGCGTGCGTCCCACGGATCAAGCGGGGAAACTGGGCCCTTGCGCCAGGTGTAATAGATGTTGATGAGGAACAACAGGATTCCAAAGGCCAACACGAACGAGCCGATCGAAGCCACCATGTTCCAAAATCCGATATTGAAGAATCCCTCACCAGCACGATTTTCTGTCCATACATACATACGGCGTGGCTGGCCCTGCAGACCAATCATGTGCATCGGGCCGAATGTGAGGTTCATACCAGCGAACATCAGCCAGAAGGACCACTTACCAATGGTCTCATTCAGCATCTTTCCAAAAATCTTTGGCCACCAGTAATAGAAGCCAGCAAACAGACCAAAGATCGCGCCACCGAACAGCACGTAGTGGAAGTGCGCAACGATGTAATAGGTGTCGGTCTGCTGGGTATCAGACGGAGCTACCGAGTGAGTAACGCCGGACAGACCACCAATGGTGAACAGCACGATCAGCGCAATCGCATAATGCATCGCCACGGTGTAGCGGATCTTGCCGCCCCACAGGGTCATGGTCCAGTTGATGATTTTCACACCGGTCGGAATAGCAATTGCCATCGTGGCAATTGAGAACACGGCGACCGATACTGGCCCGAGACCTGATGCAAACATGTGGTGAGCCCACACGCCCCAGCCCACAAGACCAATTGCGGCACCAGAGAAAACCACGAATGGATAGCCGAACAATGGTTTCTTAGAGAACACTGGCAGAACTTCGGAAATGATTCCGAAGCTCGGAAGGATGAGGACATACACCTCAGGGTGACCAAAGATCCAGAACATGTGCTGCCAAAGCAACGGGTCTGCACCCGCCTTCACGTCAAAGAACGTGGCATCAAAACTGCGCTGGAAGTTGAGCAAGAACAATGCAACGGTGATAACCGGGATCGCAAACAGCAAAAGGAACTGCACAACCGTGCTCAACCATGTGAAGATCGGCATCTTCATGAGGCTCATGCCAGGAGCGCGCATGTTCAACACGGTGACAATCAAGTTGATCGCACCAGTCAGTGATGCAATACCTGCAATCTGCAGACCGATAACCCAGAAGTCAACACCGTGGCTTGGTGAGAACAGCGGGCCAGAGTTCGGTGCATACATGAACCAACCGCCGTCGGCAGCGCCACCCAAGAACCAAGCGAGGTTGACCATGATTCCACCGGCGACGATGCACCAAAGACCAAAAGCATTGATGCGCGGGAATGCAACGTCTCGTGCGCCGATTTGCAGCGGAATGAAGTAGTTCGCAAACGCAGATGCCATCGGCATCACGAAGAGGAACACCATTGTGGTGGCGTGCATCGTGAACATCTGGTTGTACGTGGATGCGTCGAGGATCTTGCCATCCGGGCCAGCGAGCTGGAGTCGGATAAGGAGTGCCTCGATACCGCCAACAATGAAGAAGAACATCGCCACGGCGCCATACATGATGCCGATCTTCTTGTGGTCAACGGTGAAAACCCATGACCGCCATCCAGTGGACGCAGTCGGGCGCTTCAACACGCCGAAAGCCGAAGTCGGAGTAACAGTGGGTGCTACCGATACTCCTTCAATTGCGGGACGCTCGATGATGGCCATCTTCTTTTATCTCCCGTTACTTGAGCGTGAGGAGATACGCCATCAACTTGTCGATGTCGTCCTCCGTCAGGTTGAGGTTAGGCATTCCACGAGTGAGGCCACCCGTGTCTGCGAGTTTGGTTGGGTCTGCATACATCGGCTTCTTGGCTGGCGCATTACGCAACCAGTCACGCAGGTCAGCGACATTTAGGCACTCGGCTGAAACTCCAGCCAGATACTTGGCACCAAATTCCTCGGATGAGGAGTTCCAAACATTGTCGCGACAGGTCTTGTTCAAGAGATCCCACGTTGCTCCTGCAAAGGTGTTGCGCGACATGAACTTGGTGAGGTTCGGTGCAGCTCCTGCGAGCACGTTCTCTTCTGGTGCGGAGATGATTGGGTCGCCGTTGGCATTCTCAAGACCATTCACCTGGTGACAACGTGAGCACTGCGCAATAAACACAGCTTCGCCCTCTTTCGCCAAGCCATCCGTTGGTGACTGGTACGCGGCAAGTTGCGCATCTACCCACTTTGCAAAGTCTTCCTTGGAGAGTGCGACGGCTTCCATACGCATGTTGGCATGGGACAAACCGCAGAACTCAGTGCACTGTCCTGCATAGATACCGGGTTCGTCTGCTTCGAGACGCAGTGTGTGCACGCGCCCTGGAACCGCATCGCGCTTGCCGTTTAGCGCTGGGATCCAGTACGAGTGGATGACATCGCGGCTGGTTTCACGCAACAAAACCTTGGTGCCCACTGGAATCACCAACTGGCCCGAAGAAATGATCGGTGCGGAGATTCCGTCCTGCACTGGATAGTCGTACTCCCACCACCACTGCTGACCCGTGACGTTGATGATCATCTCTGTGTCATCGGTTTTGGCAAGATCAAAGACTGTGCGGGCTGTAAACACACCAACACCAGCAAGAATCAGCGCTGGGATCACGGTCATCGTGATTTCAAAAACTGGCTTGCCGTGGGTCTGGTGTGGGATTGGTTGCCCACGATCCTTGAACCTGAAAATGACAACGACAACTGCAACTAAAACAATCAGACCAACAACACCAGCAATTGCAAACACCGGCTTTTGCAGATCATCAATTTTCTGAGCGTTTTCACCTTTTGGCTGCCAAGTGTCCTGGGGTGCATTCTTTGCACAGCCAGCTAGAAACAGCGCGCCACTTAACCCGGCTAGGCCGGCAACTACGCGTCGCGGGTTTCGCTTCTTCACGGTTGGCTCCTTGATTTCCTCGACTGCTTTGCTCATCATCACGGAACAATCATTTCGATAGAAGTGCCTTCGATTCCGGGCACTGTCAAAGTGTACGGACCTTCGGCAAAAGTTGGCTTCTTGATTGTCACTGTGAGGATCTGTTTTCCACCTTTGCCAATCATCTGGGTGCAGGTCAAGTTGTCCTCTGTCACACCTTCAGCCACTGGCTCCTTGCCCAAGTATGCGGTGAGGCGGTGTTCTGTGTCATCAAGATTCTGGAACAGGATTGAGGTCGGGTTGGCGCGTGGCACAGTGATTTGCTTTTGCCCCTCACCAATGCCGACGACCTTGGCGGTGAGCTCGCCGTCTTTGAGAATCACTGTTGCGATAACTCCGGACTTGGATGACACCGTTCGCTCAACATGCTTGTCGTAATACTTGGACTTCTCTTCACCACATTCTTGGTGCGAGTAGTGGCCCTCTTCGGCGGCAACAACGAGTTCTTCGCGCTCACCAATGCCGAAGGTTGTGATACCTGCGGCCACTAGACCGAGCGCTCCAACTGTGGCGATGGCGGCAACAGTTGTGGTGCGAATCGACGGCTTGAGAGAAAAGAGCGAAATCGCAAGAAGGATCAGGGTGGCGATCACAATGAACAAAATCGCTGAACCATCTTTGGAAACAGCCAGCATGATCCGCGAGAACGAGATTGCAATTACTCCGGTAATCACTGTGGCAAGGATCGGGAATTCCAGTGGGTTGAGAATTCGCTTGCGAGCAAGTGCATTGAACTTGCCATCAGCAGATGCCCGCTCGCTCCATGACTGAACAAGCCATTCGGCCAATGCGGCGAGTATCACGCCAATACCAATCACAAACACCAGAGGCTCAGTAACGATGCCGATGATGAGCACCACTAAACCAAGAGTGAGAGCAAGGGGCCATATTGATGACGTTGGGGCGGAGTCAGCCGCAGCGGACGTGGTGGCATTCTCGGTAGCGCCTCCATCGCGTGATGCAAGCGACGCACCCGCGATAATGCCAGCGGAAACCATCAGCCCAAGAAGAGCAACACATCCAAGTGCCACTTGGTCATTAGTGATCAAGAACACAACACTGACAATTGCTGCCAGTGTGGAGATTCCTAGGTAGAACTTCGAACCAGTCGTAAACATCAGCCCTACTTCTGCACGTAGACAACTAGCCACACTGCTGTCATTGCAGCCGTGAGGATGTACCAATAAAGAGCGTGCCCGTAAACCGCATCACCATCAGTGACGCGACCACCAATCACACGGAACCAGGCGGCGACGCTGTAAACAACGCCGATAGTGATCAAGAGAGCGAGGACACCGCAGATCGCAAAGAACATCGCACCATAAGCACTGTCGGCGACTCCGATTCCGATTTCGCGGAAGATGAAGAACTGCGCATTCAATGCTGCCAAACCAAAAAACCCGGTGAGGGCGAGCGCGATAGAAGCATGACTACGGTCGTGACGTCGAGCTGCGTAACTGGCCCATTGACCCATGACGCAAGCGACAACCAGCGTTACCAACATCACGTTGGCAGCCGTTTCTGGAATCACTACATCTGCCGGCAACCAGTCCTTGATGATCTTTAGGCCGTCAGAAGATTCACGTGTTGGTGCATCTGCACGAAACTTGAGCCAGATCGCAAGCATGCTGCCGATCATTGCGGCGATGCCGGCTCCAAATACTGCTGTACCGATAGTGATACGGCGGTTCGGTGATGGCTGGGGTCCTGCTGGCAACGCAATGCTCATGACGCACCTCCGGTCTTCAGATCAAGGAGTGGTTCTGCTGATTTCACGACCGCCACCTCTGCGAAGTTGTCCGCTGGTGCGGGAGAAGGAGTTGCCCATTCGAGGGTGTGTGCATTCCACGGATCGTCGCCAGCAGCTGAACCTTTGCGGAATCCAGTAAGTGCAGCGGCAACAAATCCAAGTACCGCAACCAAAACAATCACGTGGCCGGCCGTCGAGAGAAGATTCCATGCTTCCTGCGGACCGTCGTAGGAAAATCCATTCGCAACTCCCGCTGGCTGATCGGCAAAACCGGCAACGAAATAGGGAAGGCCAGCAAGGAAGGTTCCAAGAAACGCCAGCACGCCTGTGCCCATCACTGCACTGGTTGGCATCAAACGACCCCAGAGCTTGGGTCCCCAGTATGAAACTCCGGCCATCACTGCGATAAGACCGCCGTACATCACGAAAATAAATTCGGCTTCTTCAAACACAGTGGTTGCAACGTTGGTGCTGCTGATGGTGGACAACGCATGCCCGTGCATTCCAACGATTACTGCAAGAACACTCAGCAATGCCGGCACGAAAGGAGCAATGATCCGTGGTCGACGCGTTACCAGCAAGAACATGGAGGCACCGAGCACCGTCATCGCTCCGAGGATCGGTAACAAGTTGAAAATTGCCCACGGAACGAAGTCGCGCAGTTTGTCGCTGAGGTTTCCATCCCAGCCCATGGTTTGCTGCTGTTGGATGACACCACCAAGAACTGATGTAGCTGCAATGCCGATTCCAGCAAGCACGACTCCGCGCAACTTGTGCCGAGCACCAGAAACAACAGTTGCGATCTCAGCCAGCATGGCCAGTGCAAGAAGCACGAACACGTAGGTCTGTGGCTGGCTCAAAGACCAACCGATCCAATCAACAACTCCAAAATTGCCACCAAATGCAACACGTCCATTGCGGTGGTCGACGAAGTTGTAAATCAGGTTCGCACCAAGTGCGGGCAATGTGAAAACAAGTGCCGATCCACCCACAAGAGCGCCCCATGCAAATAGCGGAGCGCGTTCGAGAGTCATACCTGGCGCACGCGAATTGAGCACCGTAACCACGAGGCTTACGGAGGCGAACACCAGTCCGACAATCAACAGCAACATTCCAAGTAGGAACAGATCCACCATTGTTTGGTTGCCGCCGCCGGGCCCACCATTGCCAAGGTAGGCAATCTCAACCATCACGATGCCTGCCAACCAAGACCACAAACCAAACGATGCACCGCGAGCAAAAGCGATCGATCGCGCACCGACCTGTATCGGCACGACTGCAATTGCGATACCGATGAGCATCGGCAGCACTGCACCAAACACGAGCTCCACTCTGAAGAAAGTAAAGAACTGGCCGATGTTGTCGTCTGCAAAAAGCTGGAACGAATCGGAGTCCATTCGCTCAAAGCCGAGAAGCACGCCGATGGCAAGCGACAGCAATGCGCCACCGGAGGCCAAGATGATAAAGAGTCGACCGATCTTCTTGTGGTCTGTTGACGTCAACCAATCGGCCACGGCAAGCAACGTGGCTGCCGCCCCGCCGCTACCAGCGACACTGCCGGACGAGTTCGCTCCGGCGTGCGTATCAATGGTGGTCATTTGCGCAAAGCTTCCTTTGTGTCCGGAGGGCTCGTCGTGAGTTACGAGAACACCGGAAGTCCGTGGATTTCCTTATCTGACATTACTTAGGCAGACCGCTTTAAAAGTAAATCCCCTTGTCACACATCACACGTGACAGGTGCGCTATTTCACAAGCACATCAATGGCGATGGCAGTGAAGATGAGCGTGATATAGGAAATCGAGTACGAAAACAGTTTCATTGCGTCAGCTTCGGTGGGTCGGCGCGCCAAGAGCAGCGTTCCGCCAAGGAACAGCACTCCAGAAACGGATGCCACCGCTATGTAGACCAAGCCAAGGTCTGCCACCGGCACCAGCACCCCTGAGCAGGCGACCAGGGCCACGGTGTAGATCACCATTGAGCGAAGGGTCTCGGTCATTGTGGCCACAACTGGCAACATCGGCACGTTGGCGGCCCGGTATTCCTCTACGTGTTTGATAGCGAGAGCCCAAAAATGGGGTGGGGTCCACAGAAAAATCAGCAAAAACAGCACAAATGGGGCCCAGCCAAGGCCTTCCGTGACCGCTGCCCAGCCAACAAGCACGGGCGCAGCCCCAGCAGCACCACCAATCACGATGTTCTGGCGGCTCGTCCGCTTCAGCCACATCGAGTAAATGAGCACATAAAACAAGGTCGCAGCGACCGCCAGCGATGCCGCCAACAGATTGGAAGTTATCCACAGGGTCACAAAGGCTGCGATTTCCAGCAAAACGGCGAAAATCATCGCATCTCGAGGCTGAATAAGGCCGGTAACTAAGGGCCGATTCTTGGTCCGTTCCATCAACGGGTCAATGTCGCGGTCAATGACCATGTTGATGGCATTGGCCCCACCGGCTGCCAAGGTGCCGCCAATCACCGTGGCCACTACGAGCCAAGTGGAAGGCCAGCCCCCCTCAGCCAGAACCATGGTCGGGACCGTGGTAACTAGAAGAAGCTCAATAATGCGGGGCTTGGTCAGGGCGATGTACCCCCCAATCACCGACTTTGGGGCACGCCGCGACCCGTGGACACCACCGGCCAACCGGGACGGCACAAGGGGACGGCTTCCGATGTTCATTTCAGTGGGCAAGGCTACAGAATTGAAGTGTGATCTCTTCCTTCACGGCCAGTTCCACCATCACCGAGAAAACCTCGGATCAGGATGTCGCGCTCGACAACCCTTGGATCGTGCTTGTTTGGAACGACCCAATCAATCTGATGTCGTATGTCACGTTCGTGTTTCAGAAACTATTTGGCTACTCGTTGGAAAAGGCGACCGAACTCATGCTGGATGTACATGAAAAAGGTAGGGCGGTTGTCTCGGCCGGCACACGCGAAAAAGCAGAGCTTGATGTCTTTCGACTTCATGAACACGGCCTGTGGGCGACCATGCAACGCGATGGCAGCGAAGGATCTTGATGCGTCGTCGTCTACCAATTGATCGTGCTCGTGACGGATCAATCCGTATCAACCTCGATGATTCTTCCCGCGAACTTTTGTTGCGGCTCGCAGGGGAGCTCGAAGCAATTGACTCAGATGAAAAATCTGACGATCCCAGAATGCGTCGCCTACACCCAACGGCATACCACCAAGATCCAGAACACGATGAAGAGTTCCAGCGATTGATGTTTGATGAACTGCGTGCATCACGAGCAGCTTCACTACAGCAAACGCGAGATGCATTACTGAGCGACACGATGACAGAGGATCAACTGATGGGATTCATGCGCACGATGAACAGCCTGCGTCTCATTCTTGGTACTCAACTTGATGTTGCCGATGGCTCAGATTCTGAACCGCTCGATGGCGATCCCGCTGCTCCTTTCCATTATCTGTACGAATATCTCGGATATCTGCTCGAATGTTCCGTACAGGCTTTGAGTTCCTAGAAGGCTCAGTGTTTAATGGAAATGGCGAGATCCAGAGCCCTACTGCTAGGGTTTCAAGGCTCTCAACCGGAGTCGTCCCATGCCCCCATCGTCTAGCGGCCTAGGACACCACCCTTTCAAGGTGGCGGCACGGGT
>CAZXAX010000061.1:0-2789 GCA_964638795.1 uncultured Bifidobacterium sp.
GGGGCGATTGCATTGGTGAAGATGTTGTTCTTTGCGCCTTCAATTGACATAACACGCATCAGGCCAACAATTCCGAGTTTTGCCATTGCGTAGTTCGCCTGACCAAAGTTGCCAAACAAACCAGAAGCCGATGTGGTTACGACAATTCGACCACCACCGTTTTCCTTCATCCAAGCAAAAGCTGGCTGACAGGTGAAAAAAGTACCGCGGAGGTGCACATTCAGTACGGCGTCGAGCGACTCCACATCGGTCTTCAAAAAAGATTTATCACGAAGAATGCCGGCGTTTGCAACCATCACATCAATGCGCCCAAACGAGTCAAGAGCGGTCTGTGTGATCGAAGCACCACCCTCTTGAGTGGCTACTGATGCAAAGTTGGCAACTGCATCGCCGCCGAGAGCCTTGATTTCATTGACAACTTTGGAAGCTGCGGAGTTATCTGCCCCACTGCCATCGGGTGCGCCACCAAGATCGTTCACTACAACTTTGGCGCCACGGCGGGCGAACTCGAGTGCATGCGCGCGGCCTACGCCATTTCCTGCGCCAGTGATGGCGACAACTTTGCCGTCAAATGAGAGGGTCATTTCTTACTCCTTGTTTTCTTGGATCTTTACTTGGGCTCGCGTGGCAATCCGAGTGCACGCTCACCGATCAAGTTCTTCATTACTTCGGTTGTGCCACCAGCAATTGTGTTCGACCTTCCGCCCATGAATGATTGAGCAACTGGATGGTAGAAGTCTGCAACAGCGTCCATACCCGCAAGGTCCATTCGCACTTCGCTCAGCGAACGCCCGAGCTGCGACCAAACCATCTTGATCAGCGACGATGCCGTGCCGGAAGATCCCTTACCGAGCGCCTCGGCAAGTACTTGCTCACCCATAATGTTGAGAATTCGACCCTCAGAGTAGAGCTTCATAATTCGATCACGCATTACCGGCGAAGCAGACTTGACTGCGTCACTTTTCACTAGGTCATTGATTGCTCCAGTGAGTGCACCTGCAAGAGTGATGACACCAGAACGCTCGTACTCGAGCGTGGTCATCGTTACCCGCCAACCTTCATTCATCGGCCCCAACAACGCAGATTTAGGCACTCGCACATCTTCGAAGAACATTTCTGCGAATTCAGCGTGTCCATTGATCTGCTTGATTGGTCGCCGCGACACGCCGGGCAAATCAAGCGGCACGAGCAGTGCCGATATTCCCTTGTGCTTTGGTGCACTTTGATCTGTGCGCACAAGCAACATGCAATGCGTGGCATGCATGCCAATCGAGGTCCAGACTTTTTGACCGTTAATCACGAAGGTCTCGCCATCAAGATCCGCTCGGCATCGGAGACCGCCAAGGTCTGATCCGAAATCTGGCTCAGAAAAGCCTTGGCACCAGAGTTCGGTGGCCTCGACAATGCCCTTCAAGTGCTTCTTCTGATCTTCGTTTCCGACCGCAGCAATTGTGGGTCCCACATTCTTTACGCCATAGACAGCTGGCATCTGCGGTGTTTCGAAGCGCGCAAATTCCGCGTCGCATTCGAGTTGCTCTTCCAGGCTCAGACCCTTGCCGCCGATCTCCACCGGCCATGCAGGCGCGGTCCAGCCACGGGAAGCTACGGCGCATTGGAATGCCATCTTGGCTTCCCAAGCGTCAAAGTTCTTGTACTTGTCACGGATGGGCGGAACGATCTCTTCAAGCACCGCTCGTAGTTCAAGAGCCCTTGCACCAACTTCACTCATTGCTACCCCCTCTGACGTAGTCCTATTCTGCCTTGCCAATACCGCTGAGGACTAAATCAAATTGCTGAGAACACTCAGGGAGCGACTAGGAAAGAACCGTGGAACTCGCGGGGGCGACAGATGTTTGGGGTGACCCAAACCAGAGAGTGTCGGGTCCTCTTGGACATGCCCCCTTGCGTCGGCCGAGTTCAATTCGCCGCACAATGGCACTTGAAGCCACTTGGCCCGAAGGCGAGGGTGGAGTTACCCACATAACCGGCCGTGCACGGGATGTCTTCACCCCAGATTTCGCTGTGGGCGAAGAACTGCCACCAGTACAAGTTGTGGATGAAGCAGAGATACGCACGGTAATTGGGCGCAACCGTGACATTCAGTCGATTTCTGCCACTCCGGTGCGCTCTGGGATTGACAATTTGATCGGTTGTCGTGGTGGTGGACACTTGCGGCTAGCGATCCAAGATCACCTTCCTGAGGAGCGCGCTTTCGGAACTGATCTGTACTTGCTATTGGATGACCTCGCGGGGACAACTCTCGTGGCGCCATTTGCTTGGTCGCGATGGAACCCAGACTGGCTCAATTCCTCTGGCACACCCACTGATAACAAGAACACAGTGGCAGTCAACATCTCAAAGATGACCGAAGAGGAGCGTGCTACGCGGATGGCGCGAATGGAAAACATATGCATTGGTTTTGCCACCGGCTCTTCGTCACTAGGTGCTGAGCGTGGGAATTCCCACCGAGTGCAACCAGTTGTTTCGTTGGTCAACCCTGATGACCCCGATGGCTGGCACAAACTTTCGGATTTGCCACCGCAATCATTTCGACGCGCACGACGAATTGACGTATGGCTTGACCCAGCCGACAACGACACCATCCGTGTTGATGCAATGTTCCAGGACTCAGCTGGCGACCCCAAGGTGGGTCGAGTGGCGATTCATGAATATTCGTATTTTGCAACAGCGAGTCGTTCAAGTGGTCTGCTTACTTCAATTGGTGCAGACCCACGAATCCTGCCGTTCCTTGAGTGCCCGAATGCACCGAGCAATCTGCAATGGCTCGT
>CAZXAX010000061.1:2889-9489 GCA_964638795.1 uncultured Bifidobacterium sp.
CACGCGCAGATGATCTGATTCCGAATTACAAATTGAAAATGAGCGCGAAGCTTGAGGGCGTAGGTGTGCTTGCAGGTTTCTGGCGACCAACACTCACATCATCATTGGGTGTACTTGCCAAGAAACACACGGTTGTCGATCTGCTTCCAAACGAGCATCGCAGCGCCATTGATTGGACGCAGATTCAAAACCATGTCCGAGTTGATCTTGTTGCAAAGTCAGGTGGTCGTGTTGGTGGCCACAATGCAAAAGCAGCCAAAGGTCTGCTTGCTCGACACATTCTCACGAGTTCAAAAGACTTGAAGACAACAATTCGTTCATTTTCGAACCCCGAATACAAAGCTGTAATCACTGATGTCATCTGACACAAGCACCGACACCGTAGGACACATCCAAAACCCTTGGGTGCCAACCGCGCTTGTCATCATTGGTTCCAGCATGGTGATGATTGACTCCACGATCGTCAATGTAGCTCTGCACGCAATTGGTGAAGACTTAGGTGCACTGCGTGGGATCGAATGGGTTGCCACTTCCTACCTTCTTGCGGTTTGCATCGCCCAACCGATGATGGGTTGGATTGCCGATCATCTGGGTCGCAAGAAACTCTTCATTGCTTCTTTATTCATGTTCACATTGACTTCAGTGCTGTGTGCGCTTTCACCGAGCCTTGGTGTTCTGATCTTTTTCCGGTTCTTGCAGGGCCTAAGTGGCGGAGTTATCGGTCCGCTCGGCACCACGATGGTGCTCGAACTTTTTCCCCGCGAGATGCATGCCAAAGCAATGGGTGTGGCGGCAATGTCGTTCATGATGACACCGGCACTTGGGCCATCGCTTGGTGGATTGTTGGTCACAAAAGTGAGTTGGCATTGGATGTTTCTCATCAATGTGCCAATTGGAGTCGCGCTAGTTGTTATTTCAATGTCCAAGATTCCAGAGTTTGGCCACCGCGAAACGCGACAATTCGACTTCAAGGGTTGGTTCTGCGGTTCAGCTGGTCTTGCGTTATTTGTTCTAGCGCTAATGCAAGGCAACACTTGGGGCTGGCGCAGCCCGAGCACTCTCTTGGCGGTAACGGCTGGAGTAGCGCTCCTGATCACGTTCGTCACGATTGAGTTCCGTGTGACAAATCCAATGTTGGAACTCAGAATCATCAAGTCTGCAACGTTTAGATTCGCGATGCTTGCCATGCTCTTTATGACCATGGCGCAGTACGGGCGCATCATTTATGTTCCATTACAACTCGAAAGTCTGCGTGATTTCACTCCCCTACGTGTCGGTGTCATGTTGATGCCAGCAGCGGTTTTCGGAATGATCGCATCCTGGAAGTCTGCATGGGTGACCGAGCGTTACGGTGCGCGAATCGCAATTGCAACAGGTGGAAGCATCTCCTGCATCGCCTGCCTGTTCCTTTCCCAGAACACCTTGAATACCAACATTGGCTGGCTTGTCTTCGTGCTGACGCTTCAATCTTTTGGAATGGGTCTTGCGGTGTCTCCTGCTATGGCCACCGGAATGAGCGAACTGCCACCCAAGTTGATTGCTCAAGGCAGCACGATTCGTGGATTAAGTGGGCAAGTTGCTGGCGCACTTGCGGTAGGAATGCTGGGCGCGATTGCGGGGGCGAAGATGGGAGCTAATCCGTCTCCGCAAGAAGCCCAGGATGGCTACAACTTTGCCTTCATCATCGCTGCCGTTTGCGTGGCTTACTCGGTTTTCCTCGCCCTGCGAATTCCAAAGTCCTCGCGCGAACATCTTGAACCAGGTGAACTCCCGTTCCTTGACTGAAAATCCCTTTATCGAGTCTTGACGTTTAAGTCAAACGTCTGCGCAGGTTGTGCCCCTTTGGCTGCGACTCGAAGCTTGAGAGCACATACCGCCCCAGCACGGTTCGGCACTTTCAAGAATTGCTTGTCGGACGTTATGGAGCATCCAGTACCCGTGACAGACCAAGTGGTACGAGCGGTTGTATTCACAGAGATCAAATTCTTGAGCTTCGTTTTGCTGTTCTTGGCGACTAATACCTGTAGTGCCTCACTCGCTGTAAAAGCGGACGCGGTTCCATCACCTTCGGAATTAACCGCAAGAACTTGCACCCGATACTTTGTTCCATTATTCAGGTTGCGAATCGTACAGGTGTTCTTGTCAGGCATCGCCTCACACGTGATATTTCCTGGCGATGCAGTGGCAACAAATCCAGTGATTGCTTGGCCGCCATCATCGATCGGTGGAGTCCACGTGACCCTAATTGATTTGTTGCCTGGCTCAACTGAAACCGCAGTTGGTCGTGTAGGTGTAGTTGCGGTCACTCCCACTTCGTACATTGCAGTTGTGCCACTGAGTTCATGTGAGACCACTACCATCGGCCGCCCCGTCGGGCTATCTGAGGCTCGGATGAATGCAAGACCTTCGGGCGACACATCGCCAGCCAATCCAGTCTCCAAAGTCGTGGCATCAACAAAATTTGGCCCACCCGTGGCGCTGGGATTGGAGGTATTGAGATAATTGACAATCTCTGGAGTGGCTGGGTCCGAAATATCAACCATTGCGACTCCACCAACTCGTTCTAGGCCAACAAATGCATATGTATGACCAGCGACTGTCCCGACCGTTAATCCTTCTGGTTCAGGGCCCTTTGATGTGCTGCGAGCATCAAGCGCGTTTATCGTCCCGGTGGAGGTGCTCCAATCAGCGTTAAATTTGGTCGGCATCTCCTCAGCCAGAAGCTGCTCAAGATCGTCGCCTGTATCGCTCACAAGAACCGCAGATGTAATAACGTCGGCCGTGTCAGATGGCTCTTGCCAAACCGTAATCGAGCGCGCGCCGTATGAATATAACGACGTGAAGTCATCAGCGGCATCGTAGGTCGCAGGATACAACTTGGTAACCTTCAAGCGTCCAAGTGCACCGTTCGCCGAATCATCAGCCGTTAATGGCGCAGCAACACCCACACTTGACACGCGTACATCCTCATCTTCACTTGCTGCAGGATTCGTGCCGCCCAAAAGACACGGGTAGCTACGGGCATCGCCTTCATTCGCTGTTACGAAATAGGTGGCGCCATCTTTTTCAAAAACACTGATTGCATCAGGCATATACATACCCTTCACATTTCGCGTTTGAATCTTCACCTCTGCAGTCCCACCAGATGAATCACGATCACTGGCATCCAGACCGTTACCAGCAAGACTGTGATCCTTGTATCCCAGGCCCATAAATCGAACTACTTCCCCCGTCATCAGATCAACCTTGGCGACGGCATTATTCTCCTGAAGAGTCACATATGCGGTTCGAGAGTCTGGCGTGATTGCCACATACTCCGGCTCCACATCCTGAGCAACGGAGGCATTAGGGCCAAAAATCCGCCCGCCTGCGGCTTTGATCTCATCCACATCATCGTTGAAACCAGAAAAATCGATTGTCTGTGCACCAAGTGCATCTGCAGTCAGATCAATGATTGAGACGCTTCCGTAGGGGTCACGTGTAGTCGGCAGTACACCGTCAACAAGGCAGTAGTTAAGCGGCTCACCTTCATTGGCAACCACGATCTTCTTGCCATCAGGAGTGAAATGGACCGAGTCTGGGAGGCTGCCAACGGTGATTCCTTCGGCTGCACGGGAATCAACTACTCCGTCGCCATCCATAACAAAAATTTTGCCTGCCGCTTGCTTATCGCCGCCGACGCTTGCAGCAACTGCAACTTGTCCATTTTTTACGGCCACACTTTGGATATCGGTAGCACCCAGGGCAGCTAGGTCAACAGAGGTCAATTTTACTGGGGTTGAAGCATCTTCCACATCGAAAATATCGACCTTGGTCGTGGCGCCGTTGGTCACATACAAACGTTTTTCCTTGGCGTCCAGCGCCGCAATTTCGGCGCCAGCGTTACCAGATCCACTATCGGCGCGACCTACGAGCGTGAGGTTTGCAGCCGGGTCCACAGCTGCATGCGTCAAGTTGGCTGAAGAAAGAACTCCGGTTCCTAGGACAGCCCCGAGCAGTAAGGCAGAACTCCATTTGGCATTAATCATTTTCATACAACGAAAATTAGGTAGTTCATCTGAAGTACACGCCAAGCCCTGATTGACCATCGGTTAACTATGAGTAAAAATCTGGATGTTGTATTTCGGGGGTGCGTTGCAACTTCTCGCTCATGCAGTTATATTTTCTGCAACGAAGGGGAGTATCCACTAAGGCTTAGCCGTCATCACGATCCGCAAGGATCCGGCGAAGCGGCCCGCGAGGGCTCGGAGAGACCTTCGGCAAGCAAACATCGCAAGCCGAAGGAAACCTAAATGAACTGTCCCCATTGCAATACAAACCTCCTCATGACCGAGCGTCAGGGAGTTGAAATTGACTACTGCCCCACTTGTCGAGGCGTTTGGCTCGACCGTGGCGAGCTCGACAAATTGATTGAGCGCAGCGGATCAGCGAAGCCACAAATCAAGCGCGATTATGACGACGATGATGACGATGACTTTCGCATCGGTCGTTGGAACAAGACCCCCGGCAAGAAAAAGAAGTCCAGTTTTCTCGGCGAAATTTTTGATTTCTAGGAGTTGATCATGTTCAAAAATTCAATGAAAACAGCTGTCCTCCTCGCTTCACTTGGAGGATTAATCGTCGGGGTTGCCGCCCTACTTGGTGGCGGGAGCAGCACAGCAGTGATGTTCGGCTTGGTAATTGCGCTCGCAATGGTTGGTGGCTCCTACTGGTTCAGCGACAAACTCGCGCTCCGTGCAGCTAACGCCCAGGTAATAACCGAACAAGATCATCCCGAGTTTTACCGCATGGTTGCCGATCTTGCTCAGCGTGCGCAACTCCCAATGCCACGCGTTGCGCTATCGCCATCAGAACAACCCAATGCTTTTGCCACAGGCCGTAACCCGCGCACAGCCGTTGTGTGTGCAACCACTGGATTATTGCAGTCACTCTCGCCAAACGAGGTGCGTGGCGTGATGGCCCATGAGCTCATGCACGTGCGCAATCGCGACATCCTGATCGGTTCAGTTGCTGCCGCAATTGCAACTGCAATTTCATCAATTGCGCAGATGGCGATGTTCGCCACGATGTTCACGGGTGGCAGCAATGATGATGATCGCCCTAATCCCCTTGCGATTCTTGCCATGTCACTACTGGCACCAATCGCTGCAAGCCTGATCCAGATGGCCGTGAGCCGTAGTCGAGAATTCGAAGCCGATCGCAGTGCCGCAGAGCTTTTGGGTTCAGGTGATTCCCTTGCTAACGCATTGGAAAAAATTGAGATTCTCGCCAAGCGTCATCCGATGATGGTTGCTCCCGCACAAGCGCAGGCCTACATTCACAATCCGCTTGCCGAACTGCATCGCCGTTCGGGTAGTGGCGTAGACATTGCGCGTTTGTTCTCAACACATCCAGCAACTGACGAACGCATCCGCCGCTTGCGTTCAATGTGAAAGTGTCTGCAGTTGTAACTGCTGAGTACTAATCAGCCAGCACCGTTGAAGATGACTCTTACTTTCTGAGCTGAGTTGCCGCCGGGTCCAGCGGGCTCAACTTGAATATCGAAGTCGTAAGTGCCAGGCACCCAGTCCATACCTTTAGCCGTTAGGCATTGGCTCAAGTCCCACTTGAGGACAAGCATCGGAGGATCATCAGTGTTTGTTGGCTGATCGTTGACGAGCCCAGCGTCATCAACACCTTCAACATCAACGGCACCATCGGTCGTGGTTAACACGTCGCACTTTCCTAACGATGGACCTGAACCACCGACTCGATAATTCGGAACATCTGGTGTGTAACGAAAACCGCCGAGGTCATAAAAGAGACCGTCTTCTCCATCGATGGCAAGTCGTTGGGGTCGATAGATCAACAAGTACAAGTTTTCACCCTGTGACACTGCGATAGTTGGCTCAGTAGCTAGACGAGTACCTTCTGGCCCAGTCTGCGTTGCTGTGTAATCAACATCGGTGCGACCGGCAAGCGAAGTTCCGTATGCAACCACCATTGGATGTGTGACAAATACAAATCCCGCGCTCGAAGTCACCTCGTAAACGCCACCATCTTCCGTTGTGAGCTTGATCTGGAAAGTGTCTTGGCCTGATGGCAAAGTGCGCTCTGCTTCAAAGTCGTAACCACCAGGATTGAGATCAAATTCGTTAGACGGGTCACCTGGGCATACCTTGCCACTGCCAATCGCGAACTGGTAATCGCCGGTATTGCAAGCGTTTTCTAGTTCGGTGTATTCCGAGGGCACATATGGCACTCCAATTCCCTTGATCTCGGTCTTTGTCACCGATGACCCACACACGGAGTCGATTTTTGAGAACACCATCGTCATGGATCGTGTAATCGCAGCCTGGCTGCGCTCGACTGACGCCTGGAAATCTCCAATGCCATATGCGTTAATTGTTCCCGCAAAAGTGGTGCTGGTTGCCTTGAAGTTGGTGAAGATTCGGAATTCAATAGCTGAACAGTCGGCACCAGTAATCGCGTTTTCGATGTCAGCCTGAGGCGTTGGCGTAGTGCTGTCGGCTGAGTCAACCTTGGCATCGCCGTCATCGTTCACATCGAATGCATTCGGGATACCATCGTCATCCTTGTCCCCACCCAACGTGTCGTCTG
>CAZXAX010000062.1:0-7990 GCA_964638795.1 uncultured Bifidobacterium sp.
GATCTTGGGTTTGATTCAGTTGAGTCAATCCAGCGCGCAATGATCGCCACGTCGGTGTTTGCGCCGATGGCTGATGGTGGCGCCAATACCCGCGAAGGCGTACTTATCAATCAGCCCGGTGCATCACTCCCGGCGGTATCTGCCACTGCAGGCACCCATAGCTCATACGATTTACGTCTCGTGGTTTCGCGTCGGATGTACGACAAAGGTGCAAGCACCGCTCATAGTCCTTCACTTGTTGGCCTTGCCCAACGCAATGTCCTTCGCGTCAACTCGGCAGATCTTGCACGTATAGGAGTTACATCAGGGGCGTCAGTGCGAGCCACCAGCGCCAAAGCAAGTGTGAGTGTCACTGTGGAAGCTGATGATTCGGTTGGCCGTGGTGTTGCACACCTCACGTTCAATGCGCCTGGAATAAACGCTGGTGACCTAATCGATGTGAATGCTTCTGTGAACGACATCAAGGTGGAGACCCTCTGATGATCATTTCGCTCGACCCGTTGTTGACCGAGGACTTCACGGCCACTGTCATCGCCATCGTGCTACTTAAGGTGCTCGTCATCTTTGTAGTTGGTTTGGTTGCAACGATGTTGATGGTTTGGTTCGAGCGCAAAACCATCGCAGGAATGCAGAACCGAGTCGGTCCGAACAAAGCTGGCCCGTTCGGACTTTTACAAACACTTGCTGACGGCATCAAGTTGTTCTTCAAAGAAGACCTTCTACCGGTGAAGGCCGACAAATTCGTATTCCGTTTTGCGCCGTATCTGTCTTTCGTGCCTGCTTTCTTGGCATTTGCTGTGATTCCAGTTGGTGGTGATTTCCGAGGCGACACGGGAGGCATTGTCACTTGGTTCGGTCATGCAACCAGAGTGCAACTTGCGGATCCTCCAGTTGGTTTCTTGTTTGCTCTCGCAATTTCTTCGATTGCCGTTTATGGCATCATGCTTGCTGGTTGGTCGTCTGGTTCGAAGTACCCGTTGCTCGGCAGCGTGCGTGCATCTGCACAGATGATTTCCTATGAGGCAGCATTAGCTCTCTCATTCGGTGCAGTTGTGCTTGTTGCAGGCACGATGTCAACGAGTGGGATTGTCAATGTTCAAGAGACACTCGGCGACTGGCATGTAGTCGCCACCGGATTTGTGCCGTTCGTAATTTTCTTGATGGCTGCCACAGCCGAACTCAACAGGCCACCGTTTGACCTCGTTGAAGCTGAACAAGAACTGGTCGGTGGTTTCAACACGGAGTATTCGTCAATTCGGTTCGCCTTGTTCTTCCTTGCTGAATTCATGAACACCATCACAATGTCGGCGGTAATTGTCACGCTGTTCTTCGGTGGACCACAGCCAATTCGCATCGGCGATACCGCGCTTGATATTCCGCTAATTCCAAACGATCTCGAGGGAACGATTTGGCTGCTCGGAAAAGTATTGGTGTTCCTATACGTGTACGTGTGGCTGCGCGGCACCTTGCCACGACTCCGCTATGACCAACTCATGAACCTTGGATGGAAGCTTCTGATTCCAACCTCGCTTGGCTGGTTCATGCTGCTCGCTGCACAGAATGTCGGTCAGGATCGGGGCTGGAATACCGGAGTTGTCACTGCAGTTTCAATCGCAGTCATTCTCATCTGCGTACTGATTGTTCAGGCAGCGTTGAAAGTGAGTGCTGCAAACCGTGAGCGTGAAGGATCGGTGTTCTGATGGGTTACCTAGGGGGATTCCTCGTAACAATCCGCCAGCACGGCAAACGCAATCGTGTCACCACCGAATATTCAGGTGGCCGAGTGTTCAAGCGGGGCAAAGGCGACAAGAAAGACCAAAAGATTGAAAAGCCCGAGCGCCTGCATGGCCGTCACGTTCTGAATCGTTACGAAGATGGCATGGAGAAGTGCATCGGGTGCGAGCTTTGTGCCGGTGTGTGCCCCGCTAAGTGCATCTATGTTCGTGGTGCGGACAACGATCCAGAGAATCCAACTTCACCTGGTGAGCGCTACGGCTTTGTCTACGAGATCAACTACTTGCGGTGCATCCACTGCGATCTTTGTGTCGAAGCCTGCCCAACTGAGGCAATCACCGAGACCAAATTGTTTGAATTCTCATTCACGAATCGCCGTGATGCGATTTACACCAAGTCTGAATTGTTGGTAGATACATCTGGTAAGCCCCAACAGCTTCCCTGGGAAGACTGGCGTGAAGGCGAGGACCTTCACACGAGCGGGTGGATGCGCGCAACAGCTCCTTCGGGCGATGCTGACTTCGAAGGTGTTGCCGGATGGAGCGGAGAGCTTGGTCACGGAGTTCGTGCGCCCGAGCCGAGCCAAGAAGTTCGTGATGCGGAGGGTAACTAGTGGAGCTCTTCGTGTTTGTGGCCGCATCAATCATGGTGCTGGCTGGTGCAGTTGGGGTTGTCACTCGCAGCAATCCTGTTCACGCAGCATTGAGCATGGTGCTCACGTTGTTCGGAGTTGCGGTCATGTTCGTATCGCTGGAAGCACACTTCCTCGCCGCAGTACAGGTGATCGTGTATGCCGGTGCGATTGTTGTTCTCTTCCTATTCGTGATCATGTTGCTGGGTGTTGATAAAGCAGAAGACGTGCACACTGAGCCACTGAAGGTTCAACGCCCATTGGCATTGATTGTGGCCACCGGTATTGCTGGCGTGCTCATAGCGGCCATGTTCGCAGGGCGTGACACGATTGCTAGCGGTCGAGCATCTATTGATCTACCCACGGTTGAAGATTCGGATGCGAATACGCGGCAGTTAGCACGGTTGATTTTTTCTGACTACGTGGTGGCTTTTGAAGTCACCTCGGTGTTGCTCGTGATTGCGGTTGTTGGCACGGTGTTGCTTGCACGCAAGCGTCGTGGCGAAAAGTCTGAGGTGTCCGTATGATCGCTGCGCTGATTGCCGAGATCAAGCCGAACTCAACCTGGTACTTGGTGTTGGCAGCACTCCTCTTTGCAATCGGCACTCTTGGGGTAATGGTTCGACGCAATGCACTGGTGCTGTTTATGTGCATTGAGCTCATGTTGAATGCGGTAAACCTTTCGTTCGTGGCTTTGGCCAAAGAAATGGACGACATCAACGGCCAGGCAGTGGTTTTCTTTGTTCTCGTAGTTGCAGCAGCCGAGGTCGTGATTGGTCTTGGAATCGTCGTAGCAATCATGCGTAAGCGCGTCTCGGCCAGTGTCGACGATTTAGCGGAGTTGAAGGGCTGATCATGCTTGACCATATTTGGCTGATTCCTGCCCTGCCACTTGCCGGATTTCTATTGATTCTTTTGTTTGGGCGTCGCCTCGGCGAGCCCAAGGCTGGTTACCTTGCCGCTGCAGCGTGTGGCTCAGCATTTGTTGTAACCGCACTGGTGTGGCTTGACATGCTGGGCAAAGACGCCGAAGAGCGCACGAAGTATCTGGTGATGTTCAAGTGGATTCCTGTTGGATCACTGCACATTGACGCTGCGTTACTTGCTGATCCACTCAGTATCACGATGGCGCTATTCATTACGGGGATCGGCACGCTCATCCATCTCTATGCGATCGGTTACATGCATGGTGATCCGAAGTTCTCCAAGTTCTTTTTGTATCTGAACTTGTTCGCGTTTTCGATGCTGATGCTTGTGATGGGCGAGAACCTGCTCGTTACCTTCCTCGGCTGGGAAGGCGTGGGCGCGTGTTCGTACTTCCTCATTTCGTTCTGGCACACCCGCGACTCAGCAGCAACAGCTGGCAAGAAGGCCTTTGTCACCAACCGTGTCGGTGACTGGGGTGTGATGATGGCGATGTTCCTGGCGTTCAGTGCGGTTGGAACTCTGTCCTATTCGGGCATCAATCACGCCGCTGAAAACGGTGGTATTTCCACAGTTACGGCTACTGCGATTGCATTGATGCTCTTTATCGGAGCGTGTGGAAAGAGTGCGCAATTACCGCTCTACATCTGGCTGCCTGATGCGATGGAAGGCCCGACTCCCGTATCTGCATTGATCCATGCCGCCACGATGGTTACCTCGGGTGTGTTCTTGATGACTCGTATGGGCCCAGTGCTCCATGCCTCTTATGAATGGGCGCCAACGATCATCGCAACAATTGGTGCTGCCACTGCGTTGTTCGCAGCAACCATTGCTGTAGCCCAAACCGACATCAAGAAGGTGCTTGCGTACTCGACTGTGTCGCAACTTGGCTTCATGTTCTTGGCAATCGGCTCGGGCGCCTATGTGGCTGCCATCTTCCACATGGTTACGCATGCATTCTTCAAAGCACTCTTGTTCCTCGGTTCGGGCTCAGTCATTCATGGCATGCATCACGAACAGGACATGCGCCGCATGGGTGCACTGCGCAAATTGATGCCTATCACTGCTGGAACTTTCATTATCGGCTGGTTGGCTATCGCTGGCGTGCCGCCATTTGCCGGGTTCTTTTCCAAAGACGAAATCCTTCTCTATGTGTTTGCCAACAACCGCGCTCTGTATGCAGTCGGCATGGTTACGGCATTGCTCACTGCGTACTACATGACCCGCCAAGTGATCATGGTGTTCTTTGGCGAAGCGAAGTGGAAGGATGCTCACGAAGAGCATGGAGCACACGGCGATTTCGTTCCCCACGAGAGCCCGAAAATCATGCTGTTCCCGCTGGTGGTTCTTGCTTTCTTGTCAATTACTGGCGGCTTGTTGCAGTTGCCGTTCTCCAAGGATCTCCATTTCCTTGAGCATTGGCTTGAGCCGGTTGTGCATCACAGCGAGGCGGATATCAAGGGAACATGGGCCTATGACAACAAGTATCTCTTGTTATTAGCTGCGATCGTTGTAGCTGCGATTGGAATAGCCATTTCAGTTGCTGTCTACGCCAAGGGCAAAGCAAAACCAATTGAGCCCAAGGTGCTAGCCGATGGTTGGTATTACGACCGTGCGATATCTGGTTTTATGGGCGGCCCTGGCCGTAAGGCGTTTGAAGGTGTTGCAATGTTTGATGCCAAGGTTGTCGATGGTGCCGTGATCGGCACCGCCAAAGGCGTCGGCGGAATCAGTTCAGTTCTGCGCAAAGTGCAGTCCGGATTCGTGCGCACCTACGCAGCGATTATCGGAATTGGCGCAATCGTTTTGCTTGCCTGGTTCATTCTGCGGGGGGTGATCTAAGTGGAGAGCACAGTGTCGTTCCCGATCCTCACTGCTTTGATCCTTGTGCCAGCCCTTGGTGCTTTGGTAGTTGCGTGCCTTAAGAAGACGCGCCCAGAGCTGGTCAAACTCACCGCAGTTCTGACATCAGCGGTTACTGCGGGAATGAGCATCTGGTTGCTTGCGTCATTCAAGACTGGTGAAGCCGGATATCAGTTCACCTCGCAACACGAGTGGGTTGAGGCATGGGGAATTTCGTGGCACCTCGGCATTGATGGCATCTCGCTCTTCCTCGTCGTTTTGACCGGCTTGTTGTTCCCGATCGTGATCATCGGCATTGATCCGCATCACGACGAAAAGCCCTATCTCGCGTGGATGCTCTTGCTGCAGGCAGGTGTCATGGGCTCATTCCTCAGTCTTGATCTCTTCTTGTTCTTTGTCTTCTTTGAGATTGTTCTCGTGCCGATGTATTTCCTCATCGGTGGCTGGGGTTATGACAACCGCATCTTTGCGGCAACCAAGTTCTTCATCTACACGATGTTTGGCTCAGCGTTCATGCTTGTTGGCATCATCGCTACCGCGTTGCTGGCCAAAAACGATGTTGGCTACTTCACTTTTGATTTAGTCCAGATCGCTGAACACGCAGACTTTGCTGCATCGACTGGTCGGTGGCTGTTCTTTGCATTCGCTATCGCCTTTGCAGTGAAAGTACCGCTGTTTCCATTGCACACGTGGCTGCCTGACGCTCACACTCAAGCGCCAACTGCTGGTTCAGTCGTGCTCGCTGGTGTGATGCTGAAGCTCGGAACCTACGGCTTCTTGCGCTTTGGTCTCTACCTGTTCCCGGAAGCAGCGAATTGGTCCAAGCCACTGTTTTTCACACTGGCCACGATCGGCATCATCTACGGTGCGATTGCCGCCACGATGCAACGCGACCTAAAACGACTCGTTGCTTATTCCTCAGTTGCTCACCTTGGCTTCATTGTGCTTGGAACTTTCGCGCTTACTTCCCAGGCGATGACCGGCTCGGTATTGCAGATGATCAATCATGGTGTCAGCACAGGCGCGCTGTTCTTGCTTGTGGGAATGATTTATGAGCGCCGCCACACGCGACTCATTTCTGAACTCAAGGGACTGCAGAAAGTTGCCCCGATTTTTGCCGCCGCATTCACGATTGTGATGCTGTCTTCAATCGGTGTTCCAGGGCTCAACGGATTTGTGGGCGAGTTCCTTATCCTCATCGGATCATTTGAAACCGCTCGTTGGTGGACCGTAGTTGCAGCAACCGGTGTGATTCTTGCGGCTCTGTATCTACTGTGGGCGTACCAGCGGGTCTTCCACGGGGAGCCAGATGAAGTGAACTCCGACTTCGCTGAGCTGAAGCCTCGTGAGGGTGGAATCCTCTTGATCTTTATTGCCGCGATTGTGTTCACGGGCCTTTATCCAAAGCCGATGATTGATCGAATTGAACCCAGCATCAAGTCCTTGATTACCCATGTCGAAGAACGCAGTAATTACAAGGCTCCAGCTGACGATTCTGCACACAATGACCACATGTCAGAGGGAGAACACGAGTGAGCACAATTCTTGCCGCCACTCCGTTCGTTGGTCCCGGGATTGAATGGTTTGCGCTATCTCCGTTGTTGGCACTTCTTGCTGGTGCATTGGTCATTCTTCTGGTTGGTGCACTGACTCCACCATGGAGGCGAGGTGGCTATGCAGCGTTCACATCGCTGACGGCTCTTGTTGCTGGTGTCCTTGCGGTAATCCAATGGAATCGCATTGATGACAACGGTGCAAAAACACTTGTTGGTGGCTCAGTTGCCTTTGACAAATTCACCATCCTTGCGATCATTGCGATCTGTATTGCACTTCTGCTCACGTCCTTGACTTCCGAAGACGAAGTACGCGCAAGCAATGAAGAGGGGCCAGAGATATTTGGGCTCTTCATGCTGGCTGCAGTGGGTGCCGGGGTAATGGTTGCGGCAAACGATTTGATCCTTTTGTTCCTTGGTCTTGAAACGATGAGCCTTGCGCTCTACACGCTTGCTGCCAAAGAGCGACGCAATAGTGAGGGCCAAGAAGCTGGTCTTAAGTACTTCATTCTCGGAGGCTTTTCATCAGCGTTCTTCCTCTATGGAATCGCTCTGATCTACGGAGCAACTTCAAGCACGAATGTGTCGATTATCAACGAAACCTTGCGTGGTGCAGTTCGTGCCGACGGCAATGATGTTTTGTTGCTAGTTGGTATCGGGCTCTTGTTGATCGGACTTGGCTTCAAAGTCTCAGCGGTTCCATTCCATGTGTGGAGCCCAGATGTGTATCAGGGTGCACCAACTCCAGTTACTGGATTCATGGCATCAGTGGGCAAGGTGGCAGCCTTTGCCGCCTTCAGCCGAGTCTTTATAAGTGGCCTCATTTACCGAGCAGATGACTGGCGCCCAGCAGTATGGGTTATTGCTGTAGCAACTTTGGTGGTGGGTTCTGTACTTGCTGTGCGCCAAACAAATGTGAAGCGCATGCTTGCTTACTCCTCAATCAGTCACGCTGGTTTCATGCTGATTGGCATTGAGGCTGCAGCACATGTGGCTAGCGATGATGCAGCGAGTGGTATTTCAGCAATCGCGGTTTATCTCTTGCTGTACGCGGTGCTTGTCTGCGGCACTTTCGCCGTGGTGACTGCACTAGCCAAAGATGGTGGTGGAACCGAGCTCAAAGATTTTGCCGGCGCGGCGCGGCGTCGCCCAGCCCTGGCACTTGGTCTCACAGTGCTTTTGTTATCCCAAGCAGGTGTACCCCTTACTTCGGGCTTCGTTGCAAAGTTTGGTGTGATCAAAGCCGCAGTCGAAGTTGAATCGTATGCAATTGCAATTATCGCGA
>CAZXAX010000062.1:8090-9477 GCA_964638795.1 uncultured Bifidobacterium sp.
GGTGTGATCAAAGCCGCAGTCGAAGTTGAATCGTATGCAATTGCAATTATCGCGATGCTCTCTGCTGTTATTGCCGCGTATCTCTACTTGCGGATCATGGTTGCGGTTTGGTTGGCTGACTCGCCCGAAGAAACGGAAGCACCCACCCGACTCCCACTTTCGCTGGCGTTGTCCGTTGTACTGGCGGTCGGCTTCACACTGGTAGTTGGCATTTACCCGCAGTGGGTACTCAGCCTCGGTGATTCACTGACCGTACTGATTCGCTAGTCAGCTTGCCTTATTCGCTAGTCAGCGTCGATTCGGTCGACCTCATAACCGCCGGCACGCGCTGCTTCGATTACTTCATCAGCATGGTCGGGCCCGCGTACTTCGAGTACCACCTGCACTCCGGTTTCGCGGACATGTAGTGCGACACCTTCACGCACGTGCTCAACCTCAATCAAGTTGGCACCAGCACTTGCAAAGAGTGACAAAAGTTTTGCAAGACCTCCGGGCCGATCGCTGATACGCACAAACAAAATCAAGCGCCGGCCGACACTTGTTTCGTGGCGGCGAATTAGGTTCGGCACCAAGCCAAGGTCAACATTTCCACCTGATAGCACTACGCATGTGACGCCTTGGCGTGCTGGAACAGCGCGTTCTGCGATCAGGGCAGAGACTCCAACTGCACCGCCACCTTCGACATACAACTTCGCTCGATCCATGAGAAGGATCATCGCATCGGCTACATGATCCTCATCAACAACCACGATGTCATCAACCCACTTCTCAATCAGCGGTCGAGTGAAATCGCCGGGTCGTTTTACTGCGATGCCATCGGCAAGTGTGGTGATTGCACCTTCGGGCACCGGTGAGTTCGCATAAGGAGCGCAGCCCGAGAATTGCACACCGATCACATCTACATCTGGCCGCACCGTTTTTACTGCGATGGCCACTCCACTGGTTAAACCACCACCACCAAGTGGAATGAGAATTCGCGTGAGGTTTGGAATATCAGTCAGCAATTCGCGACCAAGTGTCGCTTGGCCAGCAACAACGTCGGGGTCATCAAATGGATGGCAAAATGCCCGCCCCGTTTCTTGTGCTCGTTGACGCGCCGCAGCCACTGCATTGTCGAGACTGTCACCACCTTCGACAATCGTTGCGCCGTATTCCTTGCACGAAGCGATCTTGGACAGCGATGCACCGGCTGGCACGAAGATCTCGCAAGGCACACCGAAGTGGCGTGCGGCGAATGCGAGGGACTGAGCATGATTTCCAGCACTGCCAGCGGTAACCCCGTTACGAGCCGCATCGCCCAAAGCGGCGAGCTTGGACATGGCGCCACGGATCTTGAACGAACCGGTCCGCTGCAGGTTCTCGGCTTTCAAAACAATCTCACCGCCGC
>CAZXAX010000063.1:0-6869 GCA_964638795.1 uncultured Bifidobacterium sp.
ATGCGGTGTTTGCATTCAAAATCAACAACGGACCCACAAAGCCCAAGGTTCCGTTGCCACCGCCGCCTTCAGGTGGCGGTAAACCCAAACCACCAGCGCCGAGCTGGTGAACCAAGGAGGCAGTTGTGAATATCGGTCGTGTTGGTATCTGGCATGTGTTTGATCTCGTATCGCCATCGGAAACTCGGTCCGCGGTATCAACACTGGAAAATCTTGGTTTCAAGGCAGTTTGGATTCCCGAAGCTGGTGGACGCGAAGCATTTGTTGCATCGTCAGTGATTCTTGGCGCAACTACAGAGCTGGTGGCTGCGACTGGAATTGCCAATTTGCATATGCGCGAGCCGATGTCAATGAACGCGGGCTGGCAAACGCTGTCTGATGCATATCCAGATCGCTTCTTGTTGGGTATTGGCGTGAGCCATCAACCGTTGGTCGAAGGCGTAATCGGTACCACTTATTCGAAACCTTATTCGACAATGGTGAAGTATCTCGATGGAATGGATTCGGGTCTGTACTTCGGCACTAAACCAGCAGTTGCACCAACAAGAGTGCTTGCCGCACTTGGCCCCAAAATGCTGAAGCTCTCAGCCGAACGCACTGCAGGTGCACATCCATATTTTGTTCCGGTCGAACACACAAAGTTCGCTCGCGAAATTCTTGGGCCATCGCCAATGTTGAACACCGAATTGGCCGTGGTCATAACCAACGACATTGACGCTGGTCGAGAAATCGCTCGGAAGTACATGTCGACCTACCTGCGCTTGCCTAACTACACGAACAACTTAAAGCGGTTCGGCTGGACAGATACCGATATCGAAGAGGTAAATGATCGTCTTGTAGATGCGATCGTCCCAGTTGGCGATATCGATCATGTGACGAGTCGCATTAAAGCCCATCTCGACGCCGGAGCAAGTCACGTCTGTGTGCAAGTGCTCAATGGTGCGATGGACAAAATGCCCTACGACGAGTGGAAGGCGCTGGCAGCCGCAGTAGAAGGTCTCTGAACGGTGGAGTCGGAGCTTGCACAACTACGCCGCGAGTGGTCAGCGTTTGAAAGCCTTCTAGCGACCCCAATTCTTGGGCTCCCGGTACCTGATTGCCCACAGTGGAACGTAGGAGATCTAGTGCTGCACGTGGGTCGCATTCATCATTTTTTCGCCGAAATGGTTCGCTCCGGCCGCGACCGCCCGTTTCCTTTGAGTGAGATTGCAGCGCCCTCCGAGAACGATGTGATTACGTGGGCACAGAAAGGAAGAGACAACTTTGTTGCCGAAGTGCTCGCTCATGGAAGCACAGCTTTTGCATGGTCGTGGACTCAAGACAAAACCGTTGCGTGGGTACTCCGACGGTTGCTACACGAAACACTTGTGCACCGTTGGGATCTCGAAAATGCAGTTGGCAACACGATGCCAACGGACGCCGCAGTTGCAAGTGATTGTATTGATGAGTTTTTGGTGAGTTTTGTAGTTGGGCGTAAGTCCGACAATCATTTGCCGGCTGGATCAGTTCATCTCCATTGCACCGACACCGAAGGCGAGTGGATGCTCAAATTCTCCGAACAAGGAATTGATCTCACGCGCGAGCACGCCAAAGGCGACGTGGCGATACGGGGACAAGCGGAAGACCTAGCACGGCTTCTTTGGCGTCGCGCGATCCTCAATTCAGACGAGTTTGAGGTGTTCGGCAATTCAGAGGTTGCCGAAGCTTTTCTTGCTTACCCACGGCTCTGATTAGTCAGCGACGCGTTTGCTTAGGTGGCGCAAAGAGCGTTAGTTGCTGTGCCGTTGCGAGGATCTCTGCGAGGTTCTGCCAGATAGTGCGACCACGACTTGATACCCGCTGGATTTCGATTCGCTCTGGTCGCAATGATCTCGCTGCACCGTTTTCATCGTGAATCGTGATGCTGCCGTCTTTTTCAGCGCTGTGAATCTTGCCAAGTGTCCAGCGAGCCGCGTCGCCGGACTTTTTGAAACGAATAGCTTCACCTTTGTGTAATCCAAGAAGTGACAGTCCGCCGTCGTCGACGGGCTGTACTTTGCGCTTGGCCATTACTGGAGTCTTGCCTGAAACTTGCGCATACCAGCGATCCAGCGCGCACGATCCTCAGTTTTGCGTTTGGCGTAGGTGAGGACTTCGGGATGGGGAAGCACCAGGAATTCTTCTTTGCGAATCGCATCCACCATGACCCGTGCCACCTGGTCTGCTTCCAAAATGTCTCCACCTGCACGCACCGCACTAACTGCTGTGGTAACGATCTGATCACTTTCTGATTCATTGCTCGAGCTCTGGGATGCCGACACGGGTCCACCGATCATTGGCGTGTTGACTCCTTGCGGGCAAAGGCAGGAAACCTTGATTCCGCGGTCGCCGTAGGAAATTGCCATCCACTCAGCAAAAGCCAAAGCTGCATGCTTTGTGACTGAGTAGGGCACACTTCCTAATTGTGTGAGCATTCCCGCTGCTGACGCAGTTGAGCAAAAGTATCCATCTCCACGCTCAAGCCACTGGGGCAGAAGCGCTTTGGCTGCCCAACGATGGGCATGAAAATTGATCGCAAAGGAATCATCCCATTCCGTCTCACTGGATTCAATGACATCTGTGCCCGCACCGATTCCGGCGTTGGCAAAAAAGAGATCAATTTGCCCCAATTTCTTGTTGGCAAAATTTATGAGTTCAGTGTTCCCTGCCTCTGTTGCGAGATTGACAACAATTCCGTGGCAGGAACCGTTACGGTGGGCGTTCAGCGACTGCGTTGCAGATTCGAGAAGGTGCGCGGAGCGATCCGCGAGCACCAGGTCTGCCCCTGCTTCATGGAACTTGTGCGCTAGTGCGAGTCCAATTCCAGATGCCGCGCCGGTGATGACGCATTTCTTTCCAAGTAGATCCATATACGTCCATTCCAGCAGATACGCTCAGAGTGTTGATCCATAGAAAGGTTTGACGATGACTGAGATCACTGCAACGCTTCCCGAAGTAGAGACCACGCACGAAGTCGTGGCCGACGCGCTCGCCATCGTCGACAAGGCGCTGACTGAGATGTTGCGCCGCGAGCTTGTCTCAACCACCGAAGTCGCCGATCTTTTGTTGGATCTGCGCTCGGTACTCAGCCGCTAATTCTTCTTAGCGTGGCACAGATGTGTGCTTGAACTCATTCAGGTTGTCCCAACCGATGTTGGCGAGAATGCGTTCGACGGTGTTTGTCGCGTCTTCAGCAGATTTAGGGCGATCCAGTAAACGAACGAAAACCGCCGCTGATCCGACAATGAAAGTGGGCACTCCCCAAACCGCATGTGACTCGGCGTAACGGGTGTGTTCGTTTTTCACAGTTTCCAGGGTGCGCCCAGATGCGATGTCTGCCATGACTGCGTCTACGTTGATGCCGACCGATTTTGCAATCTGGCCCACAGATTCAACATCTGACAGGTTGCCGTTGCGTTCATGGCGATAGTTGTACAAGGCGGTATGCAGATCCAAGAAATGGGCGGATTGGTTATCTCGAACCGAAACCGAAAATTGAAGCGCAAATAGCCCTGTGTCATCCTGTGGGCGATCCCAAATGTCGGTCTCGCCAGGCTCCACGTGTGACTGCCCAAGGCAATAGGGGAGAAAAGTCACGTCCCACGAAGCCCCTCCCTGAAGGGCTGTGACCACGTGGTCGTGGGCAATGCGGGCATAAGGGCACCGGTAGTCCCAAGTGATGGCGAACTTTGGTGCACTTGATGTTTTGGTCACTGTGAATGCAACAACCTAAATGAGGGTTGCTATTCCCAAAGTGGCAATTCCCATCGCGGCCCCGAAGAAGATTCCGCCCACCACGTCAGAGGCATGATGAATGCGCACGTAAACACGACTACCAGCGATAGCTATTGCCAGCAGAATCCAACCAAGTACCTGCAGCCAAGGGCTCCATATCGCTAATGCGAACACGGCAAAGGTGGCCGCAGACGCGTGGCCACTTGGGAAACTGGATGTGCGCGGCTGACGCACCGGACTGCGTTCATCGCCGGCCACCGTTGGTCGCTCACGCCTGAACATCCGCTTAATGCCCTGATTAGTAATGAGACTTTCAGCGAGTATCAATCCCGCAAAGACAAAAGCCTCACGCAATCGGTCAGTGCTACCAATGGCCCGCAAAAAGCCCGCCAGGTACCACACGACCGAATAATCGCCTAGCCGACTGCACAGTTGAGCAACACGATCAAGGGAGCGATGTTTGCGCAGTCTCTCCACGATGGCGTCAACGCTGCGATCAAAGCGGGTTACTAGGGAACCAAAGTGATCGTCACCCTTTGTAGCGAGGAATTCGGCCGCAATTGCAGCAAACTCTGTTGGCTGTTCGAAGGGAAAGAAGTGTTCATATTGCTCGAAGCGTTGGAAGGTTCCATTTGGCAGGCGCTCAGCAACTTTCTCAGCAAATGAACTCGGTTGCATTGGCCGCAGAGATCCAGCCAGCACAAGAGTGCGCACTGTTGTATCGGGAAGGTGATCCCAGGTGTCATGTGCGGCACCTGTTTCATACGTGCGTGCTTCGTGCTCGCGTCCGCACTTCAATTCGATCGTGCCGTCGGGTAGCGAACGAAAGCCGTATTCGACGTAGCTGTGCAGTGACACGGGGTCAAAGTTGCCTAGCGGTGGTTTGGCTGCGAAATTGTCGATCGCTTCCTGCTTTGATCCGAAAACATTGCGCCGCCGCCGCGCACCGTCAGCGAGTGGGTTTGTGCCGCCGCTCATCGCTCGTAATTCGGGGCTGAAGATGATTGGCTCATACGCAACGAGCGAGAGCAAGCACCCCGGTGACCTTCGTGCTGCGATAAGCAACGTTGCTGCCCCCATTGAGTGACCGATTCCAAGCAGACTCCCGCGTGGTGCACCAGTGCGCTGGTAGACGGTGTCAATTGCGAGAAGCGCGTCATCTGCGTAGCTGGTCCAATCAACTTGCCAATTAGGCGCAACTTCAGAGTCGCCATAGCCGCGATAGTCAAATGACCAGCAATCAAACTGGTCTTCCAGTGCTGTTGCTACAGCTGTGTAAGCGCGACCATGAAAACCAGTTGCATGTGAAATGAGCAGTGGAGGTCTATCGGAGCCTTTGCCGCCGGACCAATGGTGGACGGCGAGTTCAAGACCCTCGGCTGATTTGACCGTGGAGGATTCCCACGTCATCTGATGATTCAGGAAAGCTTCTCGAAGTAATACTTGGTCTCTTCGCCAAGGTTACGAGGAACGAAGTAGCCGTCCTCCTTGGTGATGGTCGACCAGTTGTCACGGATGTCTTCCACGGTGAGTCCGTTCTTCGTAAAGCCCGGCGTCTCGGCGAGGAACACGCGAGCCACGCGACCTCCTGCAACTGAGAAAACCTCGCCCGAAGTCGGGCAGTCTTCGTGGGCAAGGAATGCCACCATTGGTGAAACTTGTTCTGGGCTCACTTTGTCTTTGAGCACGCCCATGATCTCTTCCGTCATTCGAGTTAGTGCAAGTGGTGCAATGACGTTTGCCTTGATGTTGAAGCGTTCGCCTTCGACTGCGAGTACGCGAGTGAAGCCGACAAGGCCCATCTTTGCCGCACCGTAGTTGGCCTGACCGAAGTTGCCAAACAGGCCCGCTGCAGATGATGTTGAGATGATGCGCCCATAACCCTGCTCACGCATCTTTACGAAAGCCGGCTGAGTTACATGGAACGCACCCTTGAGGTGCACATCGAGCACAGCGTTGGTTAGGTCTGGTGTGAGGTTGTGGAACGACTTGTCGCGCAGAATGCCAGCGTTGTTAACAACGATGTCAACCTTGCCAAACGCATCGACTGCGGTTTGCACGATGGCAGCGCCACCTTCTGGGGTGGCAACGCTGTTGTGGTCGGCAACAGCTTCGCCGCCAAGTGCCTTAATCTCATCGACTACACGCTGCGCAGCCGATGCATCTGATCCACTGCCATCAACTGCACCACCGAGATCGTTAATAACCACGAGTGCACCGCGCTTGGCGAGTAGCAATGCGTGCTGTCGACCGAGTCCGCCTCCGGCGCCAGTGATGATCGCTACCTTGCCGTCGAAACCGAGATCTGCCATGAGGGGCTCCTTGCTAAATGCCGGCGGTCAACCGGCGGGGATTTTTCAACTCGTTCAGGATAGGCGAGAGAGAGCCGCGTCCTTAAGGGCGCGATAGTCGAGTTTGCCATTGGGGGCGCGATTCACGGATTCCACGAACAAAATGGACCTTGGTGCCTTGTAAGCCGCCAGGGATTCCTTGGTGTGGGCGATGAGGTCATCGACCTGTGGGGTGGTTCCGATGCGCGGCTGCACCAAAGCAACGATTGATTCGCCAAAGCGTTCGTGGGGTATCCCAACAACAGCCACGTCCTCAACGTCTTTGTGGCGCTTTAGAGTCTCTTCAACTTCCTCGGGGTAGACCTTCTCGCCACCGGTGTTTATGCACTGACTTCCGCGCCCAAGCAACTTCACAGTTCCGTCGAGTTCGACTTCGGCCCAGTCGCCAGGTATGGAGTAGCGCTCGCCATTGATCATCATGAATGTCTTGGCTGACTTCTCTTCATCTTTGTAATAACCAATTGGCGTGTATCCCTTGATTGCGACACGACCACGTTCACCAGATCCGGGAACCACTTCGCGGCCATCCTCTGTCAGCACTCGTGTGTTGTCGCTCAGTTTGAAATGTGCGGTGTCGGATTTGGCGTCAGCAGAAGTTGTTGAAGAAGCCATTCCAACAGCTTCAGATGATCCAAGGCTGTCGATAATCGTGACTTGGTTGCAATGTCGGAGAATCCCAGCTTTGTTTTCCGCCGACCACATCACGCCGCTTGAAAACACGAACTTGAGTGAAGAAAGATCCCACCGTGACGGCTCTTTGTCGAG
>CAZXAX010000063.1:6969-9273 GCA_964638795.1 uncultured Bifidobacterium sp.
TGGCGCCACATAACTGCCTTTGGCATTCCCGTTGTGCCACCGGTGTATAGGAAATACATATCATCGCCGCTGCGCTTCCAAGGTGTGCGCACATTTTCGGCATGACTCGCTGCTGCAGTTTCGTAATCGATAGCCCAATCAGGGCATGGGCCAGTTCCGTCATCTACCCACAGCCAAACTTTGATCTTTGGGCACTGTGAGCGCAAGGTGGCGCAGCGATCTGCGTAAGTGCCATGAAATATCACCGCAACGGCATCGGAGTTGTCCCAAAGGTAAAGGAGTTCAGAATCGGTGTAGCGGTAGTTCGTGTTAACCGGAACAAGCGATGCTTTGAACAGCGCGAACATCGACTCCATGTATTCGATGCAATTGTGCATGTACTGAGCGACTTTGTCGTTCTGTACGGCACCTTTGGCAATGAGTGTTGCCGCAATACCGTTCGCTCGGGCGTTGGTCTCGGCCCATGTGAATTTGCGGTCACCCTGTTCCTGAGCCAACGACCCTGAGAACCTTTCAGAGTGGTGCTCCCATATGTCGGCAAAGTTCCAACCACGTGACAAGTCGGACGCGGGGGCAAAAACTGGCTCACTCACGGCGTAAACCTTACGACTAACTGCTCTCACGTTTGTAGCCTGAAGCGCATGAACTCTGTTGCCGCCCCTTTAGTTGCGGGCCTTCTGTTGATGGCGGCTTGTGCAGGCGAGTCCGAAACCACCCCAACAGTTGCTGTGGGCAACTGCGTGGTCAATAAAGCCACAACTGACAAACTTCGAATTGTCTCCACAGTTGCTCCAATCACGAGCATCGTTGGGCAGATTGTTGGTAACACTGATGTCGTGGTCACTGGGCTTGTTCCCGAGGGAACCAATTCACACACCTTTGAACCACCGCCAAGTGCGGCACAAGTACTCGGTGAAGCTGATGCAGTCTTCATGAATGGTCTGATTTTGGAAGAACCCACCAAAGATTTGGCAAAAGCAAACGCCAAAGATGGGGCGGTGCTGTGTGAGCTTGGGTCTGAGACGATCACTGAAGATGAGTGGATCTTTGACTTTTCATTTCCAGAATCCGGCGGTAAGCCGAATCCACATCTCTGGACCAATCCACCGTTTGCATTGCGCTATGGCGAGGTCATCCTCGAAGTGCTTTCTAAGCTCAGCCCCGAGAATGCTTCGAAGTTCGAAGCCAACTTCGATGATTTTGCATCATCGGTCGTGGCCCTTGATGAAGCAATGACCACAGCGACATTGACCCTTGCGCCCGAGCAACGAAAGCTCGTCACTTACCACGATGCTTATGCGTACTTTGCAAAGCACTATGAATGGACTGTGATCGGAGCGATACAGCCCTCATCCTTTGAGGACCCAACTCCCCGTGATGTTGCTGAGTTGATCGAACAAGTAAAGGCCGAAAGTGTGGCTGCGATATTCGGCAGCGAGGTATTTCCATCCCCCGTGCTTGAGCAGATTGGAAGCGAAGCTGGCGTCACATATGTAGACGTTTTGCGTGACGACGATTTGCCAGGTGAGCCTGGTGAAGCTGAGCATTCGTGGCTTGGGCTGATGCGGTTCAATTTTGTCACGATGGTTGAGGCCCTCGGTGGCGATGCCTCTGCATTGGAAGCCGTTGAATTGAGCACGCACATCGACAACGCCGAATACCCACAATGACGGAATCAATCGTTCGCTTTGATGGCGTGTCTGCAACCTACGGTCGCATTCTCGCGCTCGAAAATGTGAGCCTTGACCTGCCTGCGAACGGATTCGTGGGGATAGTGGGCCCATCGGGTTCAGGCAAGACAACCTTGCTGCGTGTACTACTTGGGGTGATGAATGCCTCGCATGGCAAAGTCACACGCAAGTCTGGATTGCGACTCGGTTACGTGCCGCAAGTTGAGTCTGTTGACTGGAATTTTCCGGTCACAGTGGCAGAAGTCGTCGGCATGACCCGAAGTGCTGGCCGCTGGTGGCCCCGCACAACCGATCAAGAACGCAACGAGATAGAGACGGTTCTTTGCCAATTAGGACTCGAAGGCCTAGGCGAGCGCCACATTCGTGAATTGTCAGGCGGTCAGCAACAGCGAGTGTTTATTGCGCGGGCCCTGTTTCACAAGCCCGACCTTCTGGTTCTTGATGAGCCCACATCGGGAGTCGATGTGTCCACACGCCACGAGATACTTCACTTGTTGGTGGATCTCCATGAGTCTGGAGTTGCGATCGTGCTGAGCACGCATGATCTAAATGGGTTGGCCTCTCATCTGCCGAGGATCATTTGTGTCAACAAAGGTGTGATCGCTGATGGTCC
>CAZXAX010000064.1:0-9184 GCA_964638795.1 uncultured Bifidobacterium sp.
AGCCGATCTCAGTTTGACTGGATTCATCGGATCGCAGTCGCACAATTGACAGCACTGCAAAGAGCCCGAATCCCGCACCAACGTTGAGTGGATTTGATGAGCCCAGCGCCGCAGCGACGGTAAAAAGGCTCACATTAAATGCCACATAGCCAATCGCCTGCTCACGCCGACGATGTTGGCGGTAGTAGATCAGGTACACGAGAACAAACAGTGCAACAAGGTTGAGCACCAAGTCACGAATGAGTTCGGCAACATCGAGCTCAGCCATTTATTACCCCAATCGTTTATTCACGCAAGTCTTTGCGTAAACGAGATGCACCTATGCTATTTGCATCGGCACCATCTATGAGTTGATTAGGCCATGAGAAGCCCAAGTATCACTAGGTCCCATTTCATTCGCGCCGTCGCAGTTGGGCTATGTGCAGTCTTGGCGGTACCCGCATGCTCGAATAAGGATTCAGAAGGTTCAAACGCCAGTGGTGCAGTAGTTCGAATCAGTGAGATCAACTATCGCCCGGTGGAGGGAGTTCAGCTAGGCGAGTTCATTGAACTAGCCAATGTAGGTTCACGACCCGCACAAATTCAGGACTGGTGTGTCGGTGGGGTGGACTACTGCTTTGATACTCCTACTGTGATCGCTCCCGGTGAAGCAATCATCGTGGACAGTGATGCATTTCTTGGGGGACTCGCCAATGAAGGCGAACGAATTGAACTCGTGGATGCCCTTGGGCAGGTTCTTGATGCCATCGAATTCTCTCCAAATACACCTTGGCCAACATTGGCTAACGGTGCCGGACACTCTTTGCAAAGGATCAACTTTGACGCCGCTAACTCCGTTGCAGACTGGAGTTCTGCTTCACCGACACCAAACACCATCATCGATCCTGAATCTGAAGATCTTGGTCGGCTTTCAACAGACGTCTTTTTCTCTGAGGTCCACTATCACCCGGCATCAAACAACCCAGCAGAGGCCTACCTCGAGATCACCAATGCATCAAGCAGCAGTACCGACCTAAACGGATGGTGTGTCGCTGGAATTAGCTACTGCTTTAGTGCGTCTACTTTGCTTGAGCCAGGTGGGGTGTTCCTACTGCAAGGCAACGCTGGCACTAAAGAACTATCACGAAGCAGTGACCTACTCGTCCTAGTTGATGATTCCGGCGTCGCACACGATGCGATCCAATACGAAGACCGTGGGCTGTGGCCCGCTTGGGCGGATGGCGAAGGTGGATCACTCCATCGACGCAACCATGACATTTTGGGTCTGCAGCCGGGGAACTGGGATGCGCTGCCGCCTACTCCAGGAGTTGCAGCCGTTGATGCGTTGCAACCAATTCCCCTTGTGGAGACAATTGAATTCAAAACATCACCAACCACCAGTGAGTCCGTGCAAGTGACTGCTCAGTTTGATCACGTTGATGAAGCCGATCTGGCATACCGAATTGGATTCGCTGACGAAGTTGTCATCCCAATGCAGATTGACAATGGTGGTCAAGCACTGGCAACAATTCCCGCCCAAACTGCCGGATCGCTGATCAGATTCCGTTTGATTGCCAATTCAGAGGGTGTTGAAGGCACATGGCCACGACAAGGCGATGGCGCTCAGTACCTAGGCACGGTCGTGCAGAAAACAGGCCAAACAGAAAATGACCTACCGATAATCCAATGGTTTATGCCCGAAGAGCTTTACGAAGAAGCACGGTATGACTCAACTCTCCATGGTGATGACGGCTACCCCGCCGTGTTCGTGCTTGATGGTGTGGTTTTTGACAACGCAACTGTTCGCATCAAAGGCAACCAGGCTCGCTCGAACCGCAAGAAGAAATGGAAGGTAACGCTTCCCTACGGTTACACCTGGAATGCCGGCGGTCAGCTTGAGAACAATGTGAGCGAGTTTGATTTGATGCCAGCCGCTACTGACAAATCATTCTCACGAGAGATTCTCACGTACAAATTGCAAACACTCGCTGGGGGCATGTCGCAAGTTGCTTTCCCACTCGAAGTTGAACTCAATGGTGAATTCTTTGGTTTGTACCTGTTTGGTGAACGCGTTAACGGCGACTGGCGTGAAAAGTATGGCTTTTCAGATCAAACCTACGTCTGGAAAGCTGAGCGAGTATCACGGCTCTCAGCGACTCAAGCCGATCTACCCGAGGATGATTTCAGGCTCTTCTACGAGCGTTCATCGCTCAAATATCTTGACGATAACGATGTGATACTTCGTGATTTCATGAAGCAGCTAACGGAAATGAGCGACGAACAAGCGATCCAATTCGCATTGCAGTACATCGATATCCCCCAAGTAATCAATGCAATCGCAACAATGATTGTGGTTCAACATCCCGAGTGGGAGTACAAGAACTACTACGTAATGTTTGATACCGAAGATTCAAAGTGGCGCCTGATACCAATTGACTTTGATTTGAATTTTGGTCGTCGCTACCACGCTCCTTGCAATGCGCAATGTGACGATGTGCGCGTATATGACTGGCTGACATTTGAAACCAACAACAAACTGGTGGAAATCTTCGTTGAAATACCCTTTTTCCGCGAGTTAGTTGATCGTCGCGTTCGCACTCTTGTTGATGCCTTCTACACACCCGGCTTGATTGAGAAAGAACTGGAAGACCTACACACATTGCTGGTCGATGAGGCCGAACTTGATGCCCAAAAATGGGGCCAATATGGAATCACACAAACGATGCTTGAAGCCCAGAACTTGATCATTAACGACTTTCTGATTCCCAAGCGTCGCCAAATTCTGAACTGGATACCAGAGTCTCAACCCACCACACCAGATTTTGTGGTCTCTGACATCTCCATGAACGACAACAATGCTCCTGCATCGGCACTTTTGAAAAACAACTACAGCTACCCCATTGATCTTTCGGGAATCAAAGCAGAAGAATTAGGAATTGCCTTTCCAGCAGGAACTCTGATTCCAGCAAACACCCAGGTACGAATCGTTTTCCAGCGCGTGCAAGCCAGCGATGAAGGGCTGCTTACCTATTACGTTGCGGCACCTAAGGGTTTGTAACCCGTTCACGAGTCAAGAACAAAATCACCGCAATAACACTAAAGACTGCACCAATCGCATAAGGAGTGCCGGTTGAAATGCGATCAAATAGCAGGCCAGCAAAGGCGGGACCAACAATACGTGCGAGCGCATTCGCGCTTTGTTGATAGCCAAGTGCCTCACCTCGACGCTCTCCCCCTGCGGCATCCACCACGAGTGTGGTTATCGATGGTGATGCCAAACCTTGGCCCATGGCTAGAAGCGCCAATGCAACGCCCAGAACAACCCACTGTTGAGCAGTAGCCAAAACCGCGAGACCAGCGGCACATCCGATCTGGCCGTATGTGAATAATCGCGCCGATCCGAGACCCGCTGTGAGTGGGCCGATCAGAACACCTTGCACAATGACAAGAAGAACGCCAACACACAAGAAAACAACTGCTGCTGAGCCTTCAGTCAGATTGAACCGCTCACCGCCAAAGAGCGAGAACGTTGCTTCAAATCCCGAGAATGCTGCAGTAGAGATGAACCCGATTGCGGCGAAACGGATCATCACAGGTGTCAGCACTCGTGGCTTTACATCAACAGATTTCTTCACAGTGCGATCTACATGGGTCTCTGGCAGGCGAATCCAGGCCGCGATTGCATTAATCGCCGCTATTGCACTGGCAACATAAAACGGAACATGTGAGCCGCCTAGTGCGGCGAGTCCACCAACTGCTGGACCCAACACAAAGCCAGCACCAAAGGCTGCGCCAAGCATGCCCAACAATTTTGCACGCTGTTCGGGCGGTGCGATGTCTGTGATTGCACCTTGGGCAACCGAGACGCTCGCCCCCGATGCGCCGTCAATCGCACGCCCCAAAAACAACACCCAAAGAGCACCAGCTGCACCAGTAATGAATGAACCAATCGCAGTTCCACATAACGAGATGAGAATTACTGGTTTGCGACCGATGCGATCTGAGAGTCGACCAAGAATCGGAGAAAAGACGAACTGCGCAAGAGAGAAGGTGGCAAACAGTAAGCCCACCTGAAATCCGCTTGCTCCATAACGTTCCGCGTAGCGACCAAGAATCGGTGCGACCATTCCAAAACCGACCAAGTCAAGGGCGACCGTGGTCCAGATAGTCCAAAAGCCCTGCGGGAGTGGTGTCTTATCTTTCTTGGTCAAGGGTTTGACTACGCGCGGCGAACGCGTGTGCCTTCCTTTGATGTCTCTACCAACCATCCACCGGCTTGCAACTCATTACGAATTGCGTCGGCAGTAGCAAAATCTTTTGCGGTGCGCGCAGCATCAAGCTCACTGGCGCGAGCCTTCACATCCGGCGGAACATCTTCGGTGACCTTCAATTCAAGGCCAACCGCACTACACATCTCTCGCACCGCACTAGCCAAAGCCCCAGCACGCGCCGAATCTTCTGCATCGATTGCAGTGTTCGCCATACGTACGGTGTCAAATATCAGTGCAGTTGCAGCCGGAGTATCGAGGTCGTTGTCCATCGCTTCGCGGAATTTGTCAAGCACGACTGGGTCAGGAACTGAATTGAGAAGCTCCCCTGCCCGTGCTGCAAAAGAATCCAAGGATCCAAGTGCACTCACAGCTGCTTCAAGGTTGTCGCCAACTCGCACTGGTGAACGGTAGTGGGCCTGAAGAAGTAGGAATCGATACGCCCGAGCATCAAACTGTTCAACAAGATCAAGAAGGTTGGTGACATTTCCAAGACTCTTGGACATCTTTTCGCCTTCGGCATCAACTACAAATCCGTTGTGCATCCAATGTGCTGCGAACTCTTTTCCAAGTGCCACAGCTTGGGCACGCTCATTCTCATGATGAGGAAACCGCAGGTCGGCTCCACCACAGTGAAGATCAAAACCTTCACCCAAGATCGACAAACTCATGACGACACATTCGCTATGCCAGCCCGGACGACCCTCACCCCACGGTGACGACCATGAGGGTTCGCCCGGCTTAGAAAATTTCCACAGTGCAAAATCTGCAGGGTGTTTCTTGTTGCCAGCACCAAACACTTCGCGATCTCCACCACCCGCGAGCATGTCCTCAAGTTTCTGATGAGCCAACAACCCGTAGTCATCAACGGATTCGACCGCTAGATACACACCGTCATCGGTCACATACGCGCGGTCGTCTGCCACCAGCGCCGCAATCATGTCGACCATCTGTTGTACATACTCGGTTGCGTGTGGCACATCAGTTGGTCTCAAGACGTTGAGCGACTCCATCGCTTTGAACCAGATTGATTCACACTTATGGGCAATATCTTCCCAAGGGCGACTTTCACGGTTTGCGCGGTCGATGATCTTGTCGTCGATATCGGTGATGTTCGATACAAGACGCACTTTGACACCGGTCCACTCAAGGTAGCGACGCAACACGTCATAGACGAGTGTGGCCCTGCCATGCCCCAAGTGCGGCGGCCCGTAAACGGTGGGACCACACAGATAAATGCTCAGAGTCCCAGGATCACGCTGGCGCAGGGGTCGAATCTCCTGAGTTGCGGTGTCGTAGAGATTCAGCACGGTTTCAAACACTACTTATATAGGTGCGCTTGGGCGTGGCGAGATAGCGTTATTCCCCTTATGGCAACGGTCCCCGAGAAGCCCTCATTGGATGGCATCGAGTCGCGCTGGTCGCAGCACTGGGAAGCCACGGGCACCTACACATTTGATGCAACCAAGCCCCGCTCCGAGGTTTTTGCAATTGACACCCCTCCACCCACGGTTAGTGGCTCCTTGCACATGGGTCATGTGTTTTCCTATACCCACACCGACACGCTCGCACGGTTTTGGCGGATGTCTGGCAAAGCAGTGTTCTACCCGATGGGCTGGGATGACAACGGTCTGCCAACTGAGCGCCGTGTACAGAATTTCTACGGAGTCGCGTGTGATTCAAATGTTGGGTATGTGAAAGATCTTGAACCACCATTTCGCGGTAGCCCACCAAAGGATCACCAGCCGGTTCCCGTCTCACGCCCAAACTTCATCGAACTTTGTGAGGAACTCACCCATCAAGACGAAAAAATCTTTGAAGATCTTTTTCGTCGCCTTGGATTAAGCGTTGACTGGAACTACCTCTATGCAACTATCGACGAGCGCTCGCGTCGCGCCAGTCAGCGCGCGTTCTTACGCAACCTTGCTCGCGGAGAGGCTTATTCGCAGGAAGCACCAACTCTGTGGGATGTGGATTTCAAGACAGCGGTCGCTCAAGCTGAACTTGAAGACCGCGAGCGCCCAGGCGCGTACCACACTCTGGCATTTCACAAATCAGATGGTTCCGGTGACATCCTCATCGACACGACGAGGCCCGAACTTCTTGTTAGCTGCTGTGCCCTAGTAGCGCATCCTGACGATGAGCGTTACCAAGCAATGTTCAATTCAACAGTTCGCACGCCGGTATTCAACGTGGAAGTACCCGTACTCGCACATCCACTGGCCCAACCCGACAAGGGCACTGGTATCGCGATGATCTGCACCTTCGGTGACCTCACTGACGTCATCTGGTGGCGTGAACTTCAATTACCAACGCGAGCGGTGATCATGCGTGACGGTCGCTTGATGACTGACACTCCAGAGTGGATAACTGATTCAAGTGGCGTGAATGCATATGCGGCAATCGCTGGCAAGTTCGTTAATCAAGCACAACGCGCAACGGTTGAAATGCTGCGCACCAATTCTGAGATGATCGGTGAGCCAAAAGCCATCACCCACCCTGTGAAGTTCTACGAAAAAGGCGATCGCCCTCTCGAAATTGTCACCAGCCGACAGTGGTACATCCGCAATGGTGGTCGCGATGTCGAACTACGCAATGCATTGCTCAAGCGTGGTGAAGAGATCACTTGGCACCCCGACTATATGCAGCACCGCTACACGAATTGGGTTGAAGGCCTAAACGGCGACTGGTTAATTAGCCGCCAGCGTTACTTCGGTGTGCCCGTGCCTGTGTGGTACCGCACGGACGCTGAGGGAAATCCACTCCACGATGAGCCTCTTGTTCCAAGTGAAGACCAACTTCCAATCGATCCGAGCACCGATGTCCCAACGGGGTTCTCTGAATCACAACGCAACCAGCCCAATGGCTTTGTCGGCGACCCTGATGTTATGGACACTTGGGCAACGTCATCACTAACCCCACAGATTGCCGGCAAGTGGGAGGACGACAAAGATCTCTTTTCGCGTGTCTTCCCGATGGATGTGCGTCCACAAGGCCACGACATCATTCGAACCTGGCTTTTCTCAACAACCGTTCGCTCGCACTTCGAGCACGGCGTTGTGCCATGGGGCAACGCTGCTCTCTCAGGATGGATTCTCGACCCAGATCGAAAAAAGATGTCCAAATCAAAGGGCAATGTTGTAACGCCTATTGAATTATTTGAACAGTACGGTAGCGATGCTGTGCGTTACTGGGCAGCATCGGCACGGCCTGGCGTGGACACCGCTTTCAGTGAAGACCAAATGAAGGTGGGACGCAAACTTGCGACCAAACTTCTCAACGTCTCCAAATTCGTCCTCGGGTTTATGTCCGATCATGCGAATGCAACAACTGTGACAGAAGATGTTGATCATTCAATGTTGTTGCGTCTGGGTTTGGTCATCGATGAAGCGAGCGCAGCTTTTGAAGCATTTGATTACGCCCGCGCTCTTGAGCGCACTGAGCAATTCTTCTGGTGGTTCTGTGACGACTATGTAGAACTGGTGAAAGTTCGTGCATACCGTGGCGCCAACGATCCTGGAGCTCAATCCGCTGTGGCCGCGCTGAATCTTGCGTTGAGTGCGTTGCAGCGACTGTTTGCGCCAATGCTCCCTTTTGTCACCGAGGAGATTTGGTCTTGGTGGCAGGACGGCTCAATTCACAACGCACCTTGGCCCACCAGCAACGCGCTAAGCGCCAGCGGGCTCGACATCCTGGGTCCCGTATGCGAAGTGCTGGCAGTAATACGTCGCGCAAAAACCGAAGCCAAGACCTCGCAACGCACACCTGTTGCCGTGGCCACAGTGACTGCAGATGCCACTTTTATTGCCGCAGTGCAGGCCGGACAAGCGGACTTAATTGATGCTGGAACAGTTGAAAACTTGCGGTTTGTGGAAGGTGATGGCCCGACGACCGTTGTCGAACTCGCACAACTAGCCTGATTTGGTCATGTCTGACGAGAACGCGCTTCCCAACCCGTCGGTAGACACTGCCGTTGATGGGCCTGCCACAAAGGCGCGACACACGCGCGGGCAGAAATGGCTTGTTGGATTCAACGTCTTAGTGGCATTTGCGCTCGTCGTCTCGGGCGCGATCCTGTTCTGGGCGAGTTCGCGACTCAGCAGCCGCAAAGTTGTCACAATCACCCATTCCAAATCGTTGAACGGCAACGCCGGAGAAGATGCGTTTGCCAATCTCGACAGTGGTGACTTGTCGGCGAAAAATTTCCTAATCACCGGCACCGACAACAACGCTTGCATACCAAAGGATTCGAAGTACTACGGCACACTCGCAGGCCGTGAGGGTCTTGGCGAACGCAGCGACACAATCATGATCATCCGTGCCAATCCAAGCACCGAACAAGCAGCGATACTTTCATTTCCGCGAGATCTTTGGGTAAAGATTGCTGGCTCAAATACTTCCAGCAAACTGAATTCAGCGTTTGACCGCCAAGACCCGAGTCAATTGATCCAAACGATTGAAGAAAACTTTGGAATCCCGATTCATCATTACGTGAATGTCGATTTCTGCGCTTTCATGTCGCTCGTTGATGCGCTTGGCGGAATAAAGATTCCCTTTGAGTATGCGGTAAAAGATTCACACACAATGTTTGAAGTTTCTAATCCAGGCTGCATCCAATTGACAGGAATCGATGCACTTCAGTACGCCAGATCGCGCTACTACTACTACTGGAGCAACTCACGGGGTGAGTGGGTGCAGGACCCATCTTCGGACCGCGGCCGCATCGCAAGACAACAGGATTTTGTGCGCCGCCTAATTCAGCGTGCGATAGACAAAGGCGCTCGCAGCCCGCGGGTCGCGAACAGGCTGATCAATATTGCGCTCGACAACGTGATAACTGATCGTGATCTAACAACTCTCAAATTGCTTCAGCTCGGCAAAACAATGCGAACCCTGGACTCGCGGGCTGTGCGCACCTACATGCTCGATGGCAAGGG